>CAZGWM010000001.1:0-95471 GCA_964529195.1 uncultured Muribaculaceae bacterium
AATTCATAGAAAATATCACATGCAGCTTTTGCATAATGAGCTAGTTTATCATGATCATGATACATAAGTTTATTATCAGGTATTCCAAGGTCCATGTAAAACTGTTTTCCTTCTTTTTTATATTCATTATATATCTTTTCATCTTCTCCTGGTTTGCAGAAGGTTTGATATTCCATTTGCTCAAATTCAATTGTTCTAAAGGTAAAGTTTCCAGGTGTTATTTCATTTCTAAATGCTTTTCCAATTTGAGCTACTCCAAATGGAAGTTTTTCTCTCATTGTTCTTAATACATTTAAGTAATTAACATATTCACCTTGAGCATTTTCTGGTCTTAAATATATTTTAGTTTGATTATCTTCACTTGCTCCGCGGTATGTTTCAAACATTAAATTAAAGTTTCTTATGTTAGTAAAGTTATGTTTTTTACACTTAGGACAAGGCACTTTATTTTCTTTTATATATTCCATCATTTCTTCATTAGACATTTTATCGGCAATTACTTCACTGTTAAAATCTGTGATAAGTTTATCTACTCTATGTCTAGATTTACATTCTTTGCAGTCTATTAATGGATCTGAAAATGAATCAACATGTCCAGATGCCAGCCATACTTTTGGGTGCATTAAAATAGATGGATCAAGTTCATAACTTCCTTTTTTTTCTTGAATGAATCTTTTTCTCCAGGCATCTTTTAAGTTGTTTTTTAATCTTGAACCTAGTGGGCCGTAATCCCATGTATTAGCAAGTCCACCATATATATCACTTCCTTGATATATAAATCCTTCTTCTTTGCAGAAGATTACTAGTTTTTCCATTGTTATTTTATCTTTCATGTTTACCTCTTTCTTTTAAAATAAAAAGAACCCTTATGTAGGGGCGAATATTTCGCGGTTCCACCCTACTTTTGACAGTGTCCTTTATTATTTATATAGCTCTTTCTTTTCCAGAGAAGTCATCGCTTTTATCTGTTTATATTATAACATATCATTATTATTTGTAAACTACTCATCAAAATTATAGCCACATGCGATACAAAATTTGTTTAAAACATCATTTGGTGTGCCGCACTCTGGACAAAATTTTTGAGTTTTATGACTTATATCAGGTAAGTCTAATATTTCCATATCAAAAGCATTATTTATTACTTCTTGTTTTTCTTCTTTAGGTTTTGATACTTCTCTTTGAAGATGTTTTTCAAGTGGATTTTCTTCATGTTTTATTTCAGTTTTTATTTCTTCTGTTTTAACTGTGCTTACTGGATCTTTTGTCATTAAGTCTATTTTGCCTTCTGAATAAGGATCTTTAGCTAAAAGGTCAGGTCCTTTATATGTATCTTTATTTTGTTTTTTTAATTTATTGAATATTAAAATTATTACTAATACTAGTAGTATAAATAATAGTAAATAAGGTATTTTATTAATGTGATTATTTATAAATTCCATGTCTATCATCCTTACTATATGTAAAGTATAACACGAGCTTTAATATATTCAAATAGTTTTAATATAAAAACTTCTGATTTATTCAGAAGTTAATATTATTTTGCTACGATACTTACTATTTTATTAGGTACTATAATTACTTTTACTATGTTTAAGTTATTGGTGTGTTTTAATATATTTTCTTCATTTAATGCTTTTTCTTTAATTGAAGATTCGTCTTCATCTTTATTAACATTAATTGAAGCTCTTAATTTACCGTTTACTTGTACTCCAAGTGTTACTATTTCATCTATAATTTTAGATTCATCATATACTGGGTAATCTTTTTTATGAATACTAAATTCATTACCAATTCTTTCCCATAATTCTTCAGTTATATGAGGCGCAAATGGCGCTAATAATAAAAGTAAATTTTCAATATATTTTCTAGGAATTCCTTCTTTTTCATATTTTATTAGTGTATTTGTATATTCCATTATTCTTGCTATTGAAGTATTAAACTGAAAGTTGTTAGTATCTTCTTTAACACTTTTAATTGTTTTATGAAGTTTGCTTTCAATTTCTTTTATTTCTTTATTTTCTTCTTTAAGACTGTTTATTAATCTTTCAACTTTGTTATAGTATTTATTTATTCCAAGGATTCCATCATCAGTCCAAGGGCCACCATCTATATAGTTAAATCCAAACATTAAGTATCCTCTTAAAACATCTGATCCATATTTATTAATAATTTCATCGGGCGAGACGGTATTTCCCCTACTTTTACTCATCTTCTCACCATCAGATCCAAGTATTATTCCTTGGTGAACTAATGAAGTAAAAGGCTCATCAAAGTTTAAATATCCCATATCTCTAAGTGCTTTAGTAAAGAATCTAGCATATAAAAGGTGCATACAAGCATGCTCTATTCCACCTACATATTTATCTACTGGCATTATTTTATTTACTAAGTCTTTTCTAAATGGTTCTTTTTCATTTTTTGGATCAATATATCTTAAAAAGTACCAAGATGAACAGACAAATGTATCAAGTGTGTCTGATTCTCTTTTTGCTTTTTTACCACATTTTGGGCAAGTAGTATTCATAAACTCACTTGATTTTTCAAGTGGGCTTTTTCCTTCTGGATTAAACTTTACATCATATGGAAGTTTTACTGGTAAATCTTCATATTTAACTGGAACCTCTCCGCAGTCTTCGCAGTATACTATAGGAATAGGAGCTCCCCAGTATCTTTGTCTAGATACTAGCCAGTCTCTTAATCTATAGTTAATTGTTTTTTCACCTAGATTATTTTCCTTTAAGTATTTATTTATTATATTAGATGCTTCTTCATTATTTAATCCGTTTATTAATTCTGAATTAATATGAATTCCATCTCCAGCATATTTTTCTTCATTTGATTCAATTACTTTTATTATTTCAATATTATATTTTTTAGCAAAGTCATAATCTCTATCATCATGAGCAGGAACGGCCATTATAGCTCCTGTTCCATATGTATTTAGTACATAATCTGATATATAGATCGGAATTTTTTTATTATTAATTGGATTTATTGCATATGCTCCAGTAAATTCTCCTGTTTTTTCTTTTGTAGTATTTGTTCTTTCTATTTCAGACATATGACTAGCATATTCTTGATATTTTTTTATTTTATCTTTATACTTTTCTTTGGTTATTTTATCTATTAATTTATGTTCTGGAGATAAAACTGTATAAGTAGCGCCATATAAAGTATCTGGTCTTGTTGTAAATACTTTAAATTCATATTCTGTATTATCAACTTTAAACGTTACAAATGTTCCATTTGATTTTCCAATCCAGTTTCTTTGAAGTGTTTTGGTTCTCTCTGGCCAAGCTAAGTTATCTAAATCATTTAATAACTCTTCGGTGTAATCAGTTATTTTAAAAAACCACTGACTCATCTCTCTTCTTTCAACAGTTGTTTTACATCTTTCACATACTCCACCTTCAACCTGCTCATTTGCAAGAACTGTCTGGCAGCTAGGACACCAGTTAACAGGCGCTAGCTTTTTGTATGCTAAATTGTTTTCATATAATTTTAAAAACATCCACTGCGTCCATTTATAATACTCTGGGTCTGATGTGTTTAGTTCATAGTCCCAGTCATATGTTGCTCCAATTGTTTTTAACTGTTTCATCATAGTTTCTATATTTTGATTTGTTGAATCTTGAGGATGAACTCCTGTTTTTATGGCGTAGTTTTCTGCTGGAAGACCAAAGGCATCAAATCCCATTGGATGAAAGACATTATATCCTTCCATCTTTTTTAATCTAACCCATGAATCTGATACTCCATAGTTCCACCAGTGCCCTATATGAAGGTTAGCTCCTGATGGATATGAAAACATCTCTAGAGCATATAGTTTTTCTTTATTTGAATTTATATCAAATTTATATGTTCCTTCCTTTTCCCATCTATCTTGCCATTTTTTTTCTATTTTATTTATGTTTTCCATTTTGTTTTACCTTTCTTATTATTGTTTTTCCATATATAGTATAAAATACATAAATTAGTATTAGTAATATTACAAATGATGAAAGTAACTGCCAAACATAGCCATCAATTAAATATGCTATTGATATAGTAAAGCTCATTATAAATGTATTTATTACTTTTAATGTTATTAATGTTTTTTTAAGATTAATATCTTTTTGTTTTAAGTTATGCATTCTTAATAGTAATTTTAACTCTTTTGCTTTTTTTATATCTTTTTTTTGATATAAATAAACAAGTATATTTATTATTAATATTAATGAAAATGTTATTAAAAAATTTATCATATGTTCTCCTTTAAAATAAAAACCACGTTTTCCAAAGGACGAAAAACCGTGGTACCACCTTATTTTTTTACTTATTTAACTTATATAGGAGTTATCCTTTTACATCCAAAAGTAAGTTCATAAACAAATTACTTATTAACTTCCACCTAATGTTAACTCTCTTTAAAGATTTGTTTATTACTGCTCTTTTTTCATCTGTAAATGTATTATATTAAATTTCTGCTATATATTCAAGTAATCTTATAAACATTTTAATATGTTTAGGGCTTAATTCTCTTCTTTTTAATTTTCTTATTTCAATTCTTTTTTTCTTTATTTCTTTATCACTAAATATAATATTAGATATTTCTTCTTTTAGAGATGTCTTTATTTTTAAGTCAGATATAATCGAATCTATTTCTTCATTTATAATTCTTTCTGCATCTATTTCAATATCTCTTCCTTTGCAGTTAATTGATAACTGCATATTTGATGGCATTTCTTTTACCTTTACAACAAAGTCATTTCCATCTACATAGTAATTAGGATTTTCTAGTTTTTCATTACCAATGTATACAATTACTTCATCTGCTTTTCTTGTATTTCTAAATCTTACGATAAAAGTTCTTAAATGAGGCACTACTTTTAGTTTACCTTCTGTTGGTCTTATTATTGTAGTAAAGTTATTTGTTTGATAGTTATAATCTATATCTGTTATTAGATATTCACCATCTTTGTAATTATTTGTCTCACCATCATCTTCATATAACTTATATGTATTACTATTTCCTGGGAAAATATGAACTTCAAGTTCTTTTGGAGAAGATGTGTTATTTATATTTTCTTCATCTAAATTCATCATTGGTATGATTGAACCTGGTTTTGCAAAAACAGGATAATCTTCATCTTTATAAAATGATACATATCTTTTTCCACCATTAAATTTTTTACCAGTTTTAAAATCATACCATATTCCATTTGGAATAAATAAGTTATGAACAGTACGATTCATTAATATATCTTTTGGTTTTGTGATTGGAGCGATGAATAATTCAGTTCCAAAATAATATTCATTTTTATATATAGGCTCATCATATATTTCAGGGTATCTATAATATAGTGGCTGAATAAATGGCAGGCCAGTACTTGAGTATTTAAATCCTTCACTATATAAATATGGTATTAGTTTATGTCTTAATCTTAAGTACTCAGCTGCTACTGCAAGTGTTTGAGCATCCCAAAGCCATGGCTCTCTTTTATAATAGTGACTCTCAGCACTACTTAATCTAAGTACTGGACTAAATGTTCCAAGTTGAATAAATCTCATGTATAGCTCAGGATCTTCTATTCCTCTTAAGTATCCACCTATATCATGACTTAAATAGTTTACTCCTAAGTTTGATGAGGTTAAATTATATTCTGGTATTAAATCTAAGTTTTTCCAGCTTACTTTTGTATACCCAGAGTATAAAACTGGATATTTATGTGAAGCAATTATTCCGTTTCTCGCAAGTATCATTCCTCTTTTATTATATGTGTTTTTATAATGATAATGATTTAATGCTCTTTGGGTTATTAAGTCTCTAGGATTATAATAATCTAGCCAGTAAAAGTCTATTCCTAAGTTATTTAAGGGATTAATAAATTCATCAAAATAAGCATTTAATATATTTGGATCAAATACATTAAATGGTATTATCCCGTCTTCCTTATAATTTATTTTTGTTTTATATCTTTGATATGCAATTTCATTTGGATGAATACCACTAGTTGGATCTATATTAAGTGCTATTTTTATATCTTTTTCATGTAAGTCATCTATTAAGTTTTTAGGATTATTTATAAGATCATAATTAAAGGTAAATCCACTATTTATTTCTTTATGTTTTAAATGCCAATATTTACTTAACATTATTACAGATAGTGGTATTTTATTTTTATTAAAATTCCATATTAAATCATCTAATTCTTCTTTTGTGTATGGATAATCTTTATTCCACCATACTCCGTAGGCATATCTTGGAAGTAATGGTGGTTTTGTTGTTAGTTCAAAGTAACTTTTTAAACATAGACCAAAGTCTTTTCTGTACATAAATAAGTATGTATCAATTCTTTTATCATTTCTTTTTCCAAGTGATCCATCTTTGTTAAAAATTAAGTTATTTGAATCATCTAATGATACAAATCCATCAGTTGAGTATAAGCCTTTTTCATAACTTGCGTTTCCATCAGCATTATCTAGACTATAGCTAAGTGATTTAAAGTTTCTAATTTCTGGATGATTATAATACCAAAATTTATCACTATTTTTTAATATTACTTTTAGGTTTTGCTCGGGTGTTATTTTATTTCCTTCAAAAGGTTTTTCTTTTTGATATTCTAATCTAAAGTAATTTGTTTCAATTGAAAGAAAGTTTTCATCTTCTTTTTTTATAAATCTAGGTACTTCAAAATTTCTAAACATTGCCAGTTCAGTAGGTCTATCTTCAAATTTACCAGTTTCACTATATTCAAGCCTTAATAATACTTCACTTAAAACTGTTATTCTAAATTTTTCTCCTTTTATGATAGAGTCATTTTTAGATATAGAGTTTTCATAGTTTTTAATTTCGAAATGTTTTTTTAATTCCATAATAAAATACCCTCTTTATTATATTAATAATATCATATTTAAAGTAATATTTAAAATAAAAAAACGCTTTAGCGTTTTATTGAACTGCTTCAGTTACTAATCTTGCAGTAAATGTTTTTCCTTGATCAGTATTTTGCTCTGATCCACTATCTAAGAAAAACATTGATAGTGTATATGAGTGTACTGTTGCAGATCCAGTTATAAAGTTACCTTGCCCTAGTTCAATTGTTCTAGCTCCAGTAGCAATTCCAACTCCTACAGATTTATTTGGCATTAAGCTTCCGCCTGTTCCTGAGCCACTTAAAGTATATGTAATTGCATTTGTTGAAAATGTGTTTGCGCTTATTACCATAGATACTTTGTACTTCATTGTTAAGTCAGTTGTATTTGTTCCAGTTAAAGTAAATGTTTTTACTCCCCACGCGGTAGGACTAGGATAAATATTTGTCGCATTAATGTTTGCTCCACCTGAATATGTGATTGTCATAGTACCAGCAGATAAAGTTAATGTTGTGTTTGTTTCAGAACCTGATATTACCGCAGTAAAGTATGCATATGATCCACCAATTGATATAATTAGTGTTAGTGCAACAGCTATTACTAAAGTCCATACATTTTTTTTGTTCATTGGTTTACCTCTATTCTAACTAAAGTTTAGCATTATTATATTGTTTTTTCAATATATTTTGTTGAGTAACAATAATATTTTTATTAAAAAAAACATCTTTTTGATGTTTTAGTTTATAGCAGTTGTTACTAATCTTGCTTGGAATGCTTTTCCTTGATCAGCATTTTGATTTCCTGAATCAGGAAAGAAGATGCTTAGTACGTAAGTATGTGCTTTTGATGATACAGGTCCATCAAATTCACCAGTTCCTAGTGCTACGTTTGATGTTCCAGTTGATATATTTCTATCAGCAGTAATAGCAGTCATTGGAGTTCCATTTAAACCTGTGTTAGTACTTGTCATCTTATACTTTAACGCGCCTGTTGAAAATGTATTTTGAGTAACATTTAAATTTACTTGATATCTCATCTTTGATGCTGCAGAGTTATTACCAGTTAATGTAAATGTTTTAACAGCCCAAGCTTCTGATCTTGGGTATACGTTTGACATTGTAATGTTTGATCCACCACTATATGCAATTCCTAAGGTACCTGATCCAACTGTTATCGTTGTTGATCCTTCAGAGCCTGATATTGTTGCAGTAAAGTAAGCATATGATGCTCCGATTGATATTAATACCAGTAGTGCTAATGCTCCAATAAATTTTGGTAAGTTATTTTTTTTCATTTTTTCTCCTTACTATCTTAAATTAAGATTAACACTAGATATACTTTTTAGCAATAGTTTAAGTAAATTAAATGTAATTAATTTTACACATATAAAAAAGAAACTTTTGTTTCTTTTAAGCTGCAGTAGTTACTAATCTTGCAGTAAATGATTTTCCTTGTTCTGTGTTTTGATCACCACTTGTATCAGGAAAATATATTGTAAGAACGTATGTATGAACCTTAGATGATACAACCCCAGTAAAGCTTCCAGTTCCCAAATTAATACTTGATGCACCAGCTGCTATATTTTGGTTTGTTGTTTTAGCTGGTATTGGCGTTCCGTTTGATCCGGTGTTGGTGCTTGTTAATTGCCATTTTAATGCGCTTGCAGAAAATGTATTTGAAGCTACAGTAAGTGCTACTTTATATGACATAGTTGTATCAGTTGTATTATTTCCAGTTATTGTAAAGTTTTTTGTAACCCATGCTTCAGATCTAGGATAAATATTAGATGCAGTTATAGCAGAGCCTCCAGCATATGTAATTCCTAATGTACCTGATCCGATTGTTACTGTTGTTGCTGTTTCAGACCCTGTTATTGTTGCAGTAAAGTACGCATATGATGCTCCAATTGAGATTAGAATTAATACCGCAAGTGCTCCAGCTATTTTTCCTACGTTTGTGTTTTTCATGATTTTTCTCCTTACTATTATAAATAAAGATTATCATATTATAATTTTTTTTACTATCGTAAATGTAAAGTTTTTTGTAAATTTAGGCATCTTCTTTATATATTGATTTAAATAACTCAACATCATCACTTATACATTCATCAAATTTTACCTCTGGTAAGTCTTCAATTCTTGCTAAACCGAAATAATCTAAAAATTCTTTTGTTGTTCCGTATAAAAAAGGTCTTCCTGGTAGTGGACTTTTTCCAGTTTCTACTAAAAGTCCTTTTGCAACCAGTTTTCTTATCATATGAGAGGTGTTTACTCCTCTTATACTATCTACTTCTATTCTTGTTATTGGTTGGTTATAGGCTATTATAGCCAGTGTTTCAAGAGATGCTGGAGTTAAGTTATTAACTTCATTAGTATCTACTAATTTTTCATAATAACATTTATGTTCTTTTTTAGTTGTTAGTTTAAAAGCATCTCCTAAATAAGTTACTCTAAGTCCTCTATCATCATTTTCATATTCTTCTTTTAATTTTGATAATAAGTCTTTGGCTTCTGTTTCATTTATTTTCATTATTTCACATAAGCCTTCTAAACTTATTCCTTCATCTCCAACTACAAATAATATTCCTTCTAAGATTCCAAGTAGTTTCATTTAATCACTGCTTTCTATATATATATCACTAAAATTATTTTCTTGAGTTATTTTTATTTCTTTACCTTTAACCATTTCTAATACACCTAAAAATGTTGCGACTACATCTGGTTTGTTTATACTATCAAATAGTTCTAAGAATTTTACTTTGCCATTTTTAATCTTTAATTTAGCTCTTATATTATTACATTTTTCTTCAACACTTAATTCTTTTCTTGTTATTTTAGTATTTATTGGCTCACTTAATTTTTGTCTATTTAAAAAATTACTAAAGGCACTTATTAAATCCTCTAGTGAGACATCACTATTTATTATTTTAGTTTCTTCTTTATATTCATTTAAATTACTTGGAAGTTTAGTGTATATTTCACTTCTTTTTTCTTCTAAGTTTTTAAATTCTTCAGCTACTTTTCTAAATTTTTGATATTCGAGTAATCTTTTAGTTAAATCTTCACTTGTATTAAATTCATAATCTTCTTCTTCTGGTTCATCTTTATTAAGTAGTGTTTTACTTTTTAAGTGAATTAACTCACTTGCAATGACTAAGTATTCACTACTTTCATCAATTGATAAGTTACTTTTATCTATAAAGTCTAAATATTCTTTTGTAATTATATTTATATCTATATTATAAATATCCATTTTACTATTTTTAATTAAGTGAAGTAATAAATCTAAAGGCCCTTCAAAATCATTTATTGTAAATATCATACGCAGGCATATCCTTTTAGTTTCATATCATAATTTATTTTATTTGATAAAGTATCTAATTTATAATAATGATCATTTATATATTCTTTTTCTTCACTTAAATTAATTAGTTTTAATAAAGAAAATCCATCTTCTAAAATAGTTATATTATTACTTAAATTATCTCTTAAATTATTAAAGTAATCACTTTCGTTTTTTAAGTATTTATGTGTGTGTTTTATTTCTTTTAATTTATTATCAGTAAAATTATATTCATATGTATCATTTTCTTTTTGACAGTTTAGTGTTTTTATATCAACATTTGGATAGTTATTAAATTCTTTTATTTCACCATATACTAGCTTGTTTTGATTATTAAAACTCTCTATATGTGTAGTTTTTTCTTTATTCATTCCAGTTAATTTTATTTCTTTTATTAGTTTTTCATCTTCATCATATACATATAAGTATAGATTATTATTATCTAAAACTTCATTTCCTTTATTTATTAAATCATATTTAATATTATTACCTTCAAGTAATATGTTAGTTATTACTATATTATCTTTTTTTAAAGTTGTTTTTTCATTTAATAAAGGATATTTTATTTCTTTTTTAGGTGCTTCATCATTATTTATTTGGGGGTTATTATCTGTTTTTTTTGTATAATCATTTATATATGGAAGAAAAACTACTACTGATATTAATACTCCAAATAAAAGAAAAACAAATAGTGGTCTGCTTACTTTTTCTTTTCTTAAAGTTCCAAGTATTACGGGTTCATTTGAGTTATTATTATTTTCCATGCGTATCCTCAATTCTATGATAATTATATCAAATTGCGTTTAAAAATAAAAGATAGCTATTTAACTATCTCTCCTTCTAAATTAAATGTTGTAGCGTTTGTTATTTTTACTTCAATTATTTTACCAATTAAAGTTTTATCTCCTTTTAAATTAACTAGTTTCATCCCCTCAGAGTAACCAGCTACTTTAGTGTTGTCTTTAACACTCAGTGATGTTACAAGGACTTTTTCTATTTTACCTATTTTAGATTTATTACTATTTAAAGCATTTTCATTTATTACTTTATTTAAGGCAAGTAATCTTTCTTTTTTTAATTTTTCTGGTGTTTCATCTTTCATTTTAGAAGCTGGTGTTCCTTTTCTTGGTGAAAAAAGAAAAGTAAAGGCTCCATCAAATTTTAACTCTTTAGCTAAATTTAGTGTTTCATTAAAATCAACTTCACTCTCACCAGGAAATCCAACTATTATATCTGTTGTTATAACTGAATCTTTTATTTTATTTCTTAGTTTATTATATAAAGTTATATATTCTTCTTTGGTGTATCTTCGGTTCATATATTTTAATATATTGTTTGAACCTGATTGAACTGGAAGATGAATAAAAGGCATTATATTATCATATTTAGCAATTACCTCAATCATTTCATCAGAAAAATCCCATGGATGACTTGTTACAAATCTAATTCTTTCGATGTTTGTTTTAGCAGCCATCTCTAAAAGGTCACTAAAACCAGTTTTATCTTTTAAATCTTTTCCATATGCATTTACATTTTGCCCCAGAAGTGTTATTTGTTTATAACCTTCTTCTTTTAATTCTTTTATTTCTTTTAATATATCTTCTTTTTTTCTGCTTCTTTCTTTTCCTCTTGTATATGGAACGATGCAATAAGAGCAAAATTTATCACATCCATACATAACATTTACCCAAGCTTCTATCTTTGAGTCTCTTTTATATGCATTATTAAACTCAATTACGTCTCCTTCTTTACTATGAACATTTAGAATTTGACCTTTTTTATGATTTTTTAACATTGTTGGAAGTTCATTTATATTATGAGTTCCAAAAACTATATCTATGTATGGATATTTTTCTTTTATTTCATTTGCTACAGATTCTTCTTGAGGCATACAACCGCATATTCCAAGGATTATATTTGGATTTTTTTCTTTTAGATTTTTTAATCTTCCTAGAAAGCCAAATACTTTATCATGTGCATTTTCTCTAATTGCGCATGTATTTAGTAAAATTAAATCACTGCCATCCATGGTTTTATTTTCTGTGAAGCCTAGAAGCTCGAGCAATCCTTTTATTTCTTCTGAATCATGGACATTCATCTGGCATCCATATGTTCTTATAAAGTATTTTTTTCCGGTAAATAATAACTGGCTAGTTCTATTTTCATATATATATTCAGCTTCTTTTGATCTTTTGGCTGCTTTTTTCATATCGGGCATATTCATATTTATCACTCCAAGTGATAGTATATCATAAATTTTATATATAAAAAAAGTATAGTTTATTTTTCTATACTTATTATTTCATTTAAGGTATTTTCAATATATTTTATTTTTAATTTATCATTTACTTTTATAAATGGAAGTTTTTCTTCATCTACTCTTATACTTGCTTTATATTTATTATTATCTTTATCAGTAATATATATGTATGTATTTCCATCTATATTAATATTATTTATACTTTTTATTTCAATTGTGGCTTCTTTTTGAATATCAACAGTATTTACTTCATTTGCTAAATAATTTTTTGCTGCTTTTTTTATTCCTTTAGATGAATCTGTTACAACTACTTTTTGATAATCTACTAAATCAACAAAGGCATACATTTTTACTAAGCCAGCATTATCTTTTAAAGATATTATATATGTTGGTTTGTTATTTAAGTTAATTAATATTGGAAATGTAGCAGTGTATTTCATTTGCTGAACTTGTCCTTCAGCTGATGCCATAGCAGAGTATTCTTCTGCTCCAGGTACATCATATAGTTTTGTTTCTTTAGTTCTTAAATTTACTAAAACAAAGCCAACATTTGACTCATCTCTTACAACCGAAGTTATTCCAGTTGTTAAATAAACATCATCATTCATAACTATATAGTTATATCCTTCAGTTGTTGCAACTACTCCTTTTTGTCTAAATAATGAGTTGAAAAATCCGCCTTTATATTTTCCCCAATCATTTAACTGATCTATTACTAAATCTGCTTCATATACATGATCTACCCATGATGGAGCATCTTTTACTTTATATTTAGTGCTTGATCCATCGACTGGATTAAATATTATAATATGGCTTACCTCTTTTAAGTTACCAACACCTTTATATTTAGTAACAGGAATTATCCAGTGAGGGTTTTCATTTTCATCTATTTCAAATGTTGCTTCTCCAAATATATCAAAAGGATATGAAAATCTTAATTTCCGGTGTAAGTTATCGTTAAATAAAGCGCTCTCCATATATTTCATGCCTTTATTTAATCTTATTAATGATGATTCACCAGTTACTGAGTTTACTTTTATATATCCGGTTATTCCTTCTTTACGGTTTGATAAATATTTAAATATATCAGCATACTCAAGTGGGGTGACTCTTTCAATTTCTTTTTCATAATTTATTTGAGTATATATATCTGATACATCAAATTGTGAAACTAAATCAGGCATTTGTCCCATTACTCTATCACCAAGTTTTCTAGATGAGTCTTTATCTAGTAATGTAAGTTTATCAAAATCAACAGGTTTTACATCTTCGGTAAAATTTGCATTTTCTATTACATTTATTCTTTTTGAATAAATGCTTGAATTAAATATAGGTGAATAATATAAGTTAACTGCTAGTATTGTAATTATTATTAAACTTAACATACCTAAAACTATTTTTAAGTTTTTTGTTTTATTATAACTTCTATTTTTAATGAAAATTCCATCTTTATTAAACGAACCAATATTTTTAATATTTAATACTCCGCTTACTAATATATATAATATTAAAATTACATATAAGCTAAAATAAAAATAAGGCGATGTTAAATTTATTGGTGGCAACATTACATAATAATAAACTAATGTGAAAAATAATGTTATTATTACACTTTTAATTTGTTTATTCATGATTTCCTCCTAAAAATATTATATATGATTTATATAAATAAAAAAAGTATAGATTTTAATCTATACTTTTAATACTTGCTTCATAACTTTGTTTATCAAGAACCTGAACTTGATAACTCATTGCAAGAAACATAAGAAATAAAAGGAGATAGAATATTATTACACCTCTATATTCATATATTTTTTTTGCTAACATGTTTCCACTCCCTTCTCTTATAATAAGACTATAACACGAACAATTGTTTCGGTCAAGTAAAATATAAAACAAATGTTTGACTTTACAATCTTCCTGTGTTAATATTTATGCAAGGATGTGAGTTTAAGTGAATACTAAAATTACTAAAAAACAAGCAGAAGTTTTAGATTTTATTAAAAGATACATAGTAGAAAATGGTTATCCACCATCAGTTAGAGAAATTTGCTCTGGACTTGGGTTAAGTAGTCCAGCTACTGTGCACACTCATTTAACACAGCTTGAATTAAAAGGGTTTATAAATAAAAGGGTTGGTAAGTTTAGAACAATAGAAATTGTTGGAGATAATGAGTATGCAAAGGAAGATGAAGAATTAGTAAAAGTTCCTCTTCTTGGTAAAGTTACTGCCGGAAATCCAATTGAGGCAATTGAAAATCCTGATGAATTATTTACTCTTCCAGCATCTTTAATACCTGCTAAAGAATCAATCTTCACTTTATTAGTATCAGGAGAATCAATGATTAATGCTGGGATTCATGATGGTGATATTGTTATTATTCAAAAACAAAAAAATGCTCGTAATGGAGAGATTGTAGTTGCTATGAATGAAGATAATGAGGTAACTTTAAAAACATTTTATAAAGAAAAAGACCATATCAGACTTCAACCTGAAAATGATTATATGGAGCCTATTATTATGGATAATGTTATTATTTTAGGTAAAGCTATTGGTTTATACAGAAAGTTTTAAGCGGTTTACTGCTTTTTTTTATTAAAAAAATACCTTTTAAGGTATTAGTTTATTTATCTGTGATTGAAAATCTTCATGCATACATACAAAAGATCCAGTTGATATGATGTCAACATCTTTTACAAGTTTAGCTGTTTTTTCATTAATGCCACCATCTACTGATATTGTATAAGCATAGTTATAAGTTTTTCTTTCATTTATTAATTCTTCTATTTTAGGTATCATCTCTTGTATAAATGTTTGACCTCCTAAACCAGGCTCAACTGTCATTATTAAAACATGATCAACATATGCTAGTAAGTGTTTTATTTCTTTTACTTTTGTGTTTGGTTTGATACTTATTCCTGCTTTTATGTCATTTGATTTTATATAATCAATTATCTTTTTATGGTTTACATTTGTTTCAAAATGATATGTTATTATTTCTGGATTTAATTTTGAGAATTTTTTTATATTTTTCTTTACTTTACTTACCATTAGATGTACATCTAGTGGTTTTTTATTATCTTTTAAGTAATTTTTCACTTCTTCGTAAGGAAATAATATTTGGGGGACAAATTTGCCATCCATAACATCAATATGAATATAATCTGTATTTGTTTTATTTAGTTTATTTATTGTTTCTTCTGGTGCGTACTTTGACATTGTTATTGTTACTGATGTTTTCATTTTTACCTCACAAATTTTAAATAGTTATCATATCTACTTTGCATTATTTTCTTTTCTTTTACTAATTTTTTAACTTCACAGTTTGCTTCTTTTATATGAGCACAGTCTCTAAATTCACAGTTTACATTAAACTCTGGATAAGTATCTCTTATTTCCTCGTTTGTTAAGTTAGTTAAATCTAGTGAACTAAATCCAGGAGTATCAGCAATCAAAGATGTATTGTGTTTAAATAATTCAACATGTCTAGTTGTATGAACTCCTCTTCCAAGTGCTTTACTTATTGGACTTGTTTTTAAGTTTAAATTTTCATCTAGTTTATTTAATAAAGTGCTTTTACCTGCTCCTGTTTGACCAGTTAAAACTACTGTTTGATTTTTAATTAATTCCTCAAGCTGATCTAAATTTTCATTAGTTATTGTTTTTATTCCAATACTATTATAGTAATTTATTATTTCATTTATTTTTTCTCTTGATTTTAATAAGTCTAATTTTGTTAAGACTACTACTGGAGTTATATGATTATGAATTACGATTATAAGTAATCTATCTAGTAGGTTTAAATCTAAGTTAGGTTCTTTTACGCTTACTATTATAATGCAAGAATCAACATTTGCTATACTAGGTCTTTTTAAGTGGTTTTTTCTTTTTAATACTTCTAGTATATATTTTTCCTCTTCATTTATTATTACTTTATCACCTACAAGAGGTGTTATTTTATCGTGATAAAATTTTCCTCTTGCTCTGCAGTCATAAATTCCCGTATTTGTCTCTACCGTGTATAAATTACTTATTTGTTTAACTATTGTTCCTTTATTCTCCATCTTCAGCCAGCTCTTCTTCAGCTATTACTATTTTAAGTGTCATTCCTGGAATTATAGTTGAGCCAGCTTTTGGACTTTGCTCAATTATTTCACCATTTCTAAATATGGTTGTTGGTCTATATTCGGTTGTTAGTTTTAAACTATATTTATCAGCAAATGCTTGAATATCAGTTAATGAGTACTCTCCTTTAGTAAAATCTGGATATGTAGCTGACATATCAGGCACGTATAAAGTTATTGTTGTTCCAGAGCTTACTTTTTCACCTGCTTTTATACTTTGTCTTATTATTTCGCCTACTTCATAATCAGTTATATTTTCTACTTCTTCCTCTTCAATTATGACAAATAGTTTATTTACATTTTCTAGTAATGTTTTTACTTCAATATAATTTCTTCCTGTAAAGTCTTCAATTTCATATGTATCTGCTCCAGAACTTTGGTATAAAGTTACTGTAGTTCCTTCTTTTACAGTTCTTCCTCCAGCTGGATCAGATTTTACGATATCTCCTTCTTCAACTGTATCACTCGGTATTTGTTTTATTTCAGCTGCTACTTTTAATTTACTTTTTAGGATTAATTTTTCAGCTTCTTTAAAGCTTAAGTTTGATACATCAGGCACTTTTACATTTTTAGCTTCAGTTAATTTTGGTAATAGTAATACTATACTTGTTGTTATTAATATTAGTGCTGTAAATATTATTCCTAATATTAATAGTGTTTTATTTTCTTTTTTCTTTAAATCTTTTTCGGTAATTTTAGTTGCGATAACTTCTACCTCTTCCTCTTTTTCTTTAACTGGTGCAGCTTTTATTAATTCATCTTCATCTTTAAATTCATATTCAAGTTTTTCTTCTTCTTTTCTTGAATCATTTAAACATGTTTTTAAATCCTCATGCATTTCACGAGCATCTGCATATCTATTTTTAGGATTTTTAGCTACACTTTTTAAAATAATATTTTCAATTGATTGAGGCAAGTTAGGAAGTTCTTCTCTTATACTTGGTAGTGGATCTTTTAAGTGTTTTAATGCAATTTCTACAGCATTATCGCCTCTATAAGGTAGCTTACCAGTTAGAAGTTCATACATTAATATTCCCATTGAGTATACATCACTTTGGATAGTTGATCCTTTACCTGATGCTTGCTCTGGAGGAAGGTAATGAACTGATCCCATAACTGAGTTTGTTTGAGTAAGCTGAGTTCCATTTAGTGCCATTGCTATTCCAAAATCAGTTATTTTAACTAATCCATTTTCTAAAATCATTATATTTTGTGGTTTTATGTCTCTGTGAATTATATAAGAATCATGAGCAGCCGCCATTCCATCAGTTATTTGAAGCATTATATCTATTACTTCATTAATAGTTAGCTCTCCTCTTCTTCTTAGGAGTTGTTTTAAGTGTCTTCCTTTTATATATTCCATTACAATATAGTAAAGACCATTATCTTCACCTACATCATATACCTCAACTATATTATGATGTGATAAGGATGATGCCGATAAGGCTTCTCTTTGAAATCTTCTTACAAATTTTTCATCTGTTGCTAGATCTCCTCTTAAAACTTTTACAGCTACGTCGCGTTCTAATATTACATCATATGCTAAGTATACATTTGCCATTCCACCTTCACCAATTGTTTTTACAATTTGGTAACGGTCATTAATTTTTTGCCCCTTTGTTATCAATTTTCAGCACCGCCTTCTTTGATTAAATATGCAACCGATATATTATCAGTTCCACCTCTTGCGTTACATTTTTTTATTAATTTTATTAATTTTGATTCAACACTGATATTTTCTTCTAATAAGACTTTTTCTATTTGATCGTTTGTAAGCATTGATGTTAAACCATCACTACACAGCATAATAGCATTTATATTAGTATCTACCTCAAATATATCAAGTTCTTGTTTATCAGATGAACCAAGAGCCTTCATTAAAACATTTTTCTTTGGATGATTTTCTGCTTCTTCTTTAGTTATCTCACCAGAGTCAAGAAGTAAATTTACAAGTGTATGATCTTTTGTTACTTTGTGTAATTTATTGTTTTTAAGAACATATCCACTTGAATCACCAATATTTCCAAATATTAGAAAGTCTTTTGTTAAAAGCGCCATTACAATTGTTGTTCCAAGTCCAAGTGAATCATCATGCTCTTCAGCATACTTTATTATATTTCTATTTATTTCATTTATATTTTCATTAAGCCAGCTTACGGCATCTAGTTTAGATCCAATTGAGCTTAGGCTTGAAAATCTAGTCCCAATATGAGTTACGGCCATAGAAGAAGCTACTTCTCCAGCGCGGTGACCGCCCATTCCGTCTGCTACTATCATTAAGTGTTCATCACTTTTATTTTTTACAATAGTAACTGAATCTTCATTATGACTTCTTACTCTTCCAGGATCTGTTATATAAAATGATTTCATTTATTCACCTTCTTTTGCTCTTAGCTGTCCACATGCAGCATCTACTTCTGTTCCGAATTCTCTTCTTATTGTTACGTTTATTTTATTTTGTTTTAATATATCATAAAATTCAAGTATTTTATACTTTTTACTTTTTTTATACTGAATATGACTTGTTTCATTATATGGTATTAAATTTACATAGACATTCATTCCTCTAAGTAATTTAGATAACTCCTGTGCATGCTCTTTTTTATCGTTTATATTATCTAGCATAACATATTCAATTGTTACTCGTCTATTTGTTTTATCTATATAATCATTTACTGCTTTTATTAATTCTTTTATGTTATAAACGTTATTTATCTTCATTATTTTACTTCTCACCTCATCATTTGGAGCATGAAGTGAGATTGCTAAATTAACCTGGAAATTCTCAAGAGCAAATTTATTTATACCAGGTATTAACCCAGATGTTGATACTGTTATGTGTCTTGCTCCTATTTCTAGTCCATGAGGGTTATTTATTATTTTAATAAAATTTATTACATTATCATAATTATCAAATGGTTCTCCAATTCCCATTATAACAACACTATCAATTCTTTCTTTTAATTCTTCTTCAACAAGTATTATTTGCTCTACCATTTCATGAACTTCTAAGTCTCTTATTTTTCTTAATCTTCCGCTTTCACAAAATGAGCAACCTATATTACATCCTACTTGAGAAGATACACATATACTATTACCATAGCTTTGTTTCATTAAAACTGCTTCAATAAAATTATCATCACTTAGTCTAAATAAGTATTTAGATACATCCTTTCCTTTTTGCACCTTTTCTACTTTTAAAGATTTTATAATGAAGTTGTTTTCTAATTTATTAATTGTATCTTTACTTAAATTAGTCATTTCATTAAATGATGTTTTTTTATGTTTATATAACCACTCAAATATTTGTTTTACTCTGTATTTTTTTTCATTTATATTTATTAATTCTTCTTCTAATTTATCATATGTATAATCATATATATTTTTCATATTTCACCAAATTAAGTATATCAAAATAAGGCTTTAAACGCTAGTTTAAGTGTCAATTAAAAAATCACTTAGTAAGTGATTTATAATTTTTCTATTTCCTTATAATCTTCTGTTTTAGTTGGAAGTTTTTTTGTTTTTAATTTTTTAGCTAAAACTTGGCTTGCATATCCATATATAATAGCAAAAAGTGGAACTCCTGCGATCATTCCGATAAGGCCAAAGGCACCACCAAATACAACAATTGCAAATAATACCCAAAAGCTTTTTATTCCTGTTTTCATTCCGTATAATTTTGGTTCGATTAAATATATTTCAACCTGCTGAATTGCGATTAAAAATATTACTACTAACCAAAATTTATCAGGTGCTTGAAGTAAAATTATAAGTGCACTTGGAATTGCTCCTATAAATGGACCAAAGTATGGAATTATATCTGTTATTCCAACTAATAGACCAATTAGTAAAGCATATGGTACTTTAAATAGTGTTAAAAATGTAAAGGTCATTGTAGCTAGAAGTAAACATACAGTTAGTTTACTTGTTATAAATCCACCA
Organism: uncultured Muribaculaceae bacterium; assembly: GCA_964529195.1. Classification (GTDB taxonomy): domain Bacteria; phylum Bacillota_I; class Bacilli_A; order RF39; family UBA660; genus DUUS01. The sequence goes on from CAZGWM010000001.1 coordinate 20,531, forward strand.
AATACTTTATTAGCATTGTTAAATTCATCAATTATTTTATTTACTTTCTTTTTATCAAAAAAAGCATACATTACCTTTTTAAGCTGCGCTTTAAAGTTTTCTTTATCATATAGAAAATATATTGATATTACAAATCCCATTACTAAGTTAAAACCTGTTTTTATAGCGACAAATATACCACTTGAAAATATCATTACCCATTCATCTATTTTTGGCATTACTAAATTATTAGCTGTATTTAATAAATATTTGGTTATTTTTTCATAGTTATTTAATACAATTGTTTTTAAAGATTCATTATTTTCAATTATATTTAATAAGTATGTTTTAGTTTGCTCTAAATATGCAGGCATATTTATAATTAGTAATTCTATACTTTTAAGTAATTCCGGTATTATAAATGATAGTGTTAATATAAAAAACGATATTACTAAAAGAACCACTAAAGTAACTGATGAAAATCTTGAGATTTTCTTTTGTTTTTCTTCATTTAGTTTAGTTTTACTATATAATTTATCAAATATTTTTCTTTGAAAGAGCTTAACAGCTGGATTTAAAAGATATGCAAAAATAAATCCAAGCATAAATGGAGTAAATAATTTAAATAAGACCATAAATACTTCATATAATTCTTTTATATTTAAAAGCATAAATATAAATAATATTAGTGCAGCTATTATTAAAAATATTGTTACTCCTAGTTTAAAATATTTTTCTTCTTTAAGGTTTTTCATATGTTATTTCTCCTATTTTATTTATAAGTGGTAAGTTTCTAGTTTCTTCATAGTACTCTGTATCAAACATTATATGTTTTAATTCTTTTTTATTTTTTAGTTTAATGCTTTTTATTTTTTTATTTCTTGTTTTATTAGTTACATATTTATATGCTGTTATTATTCCAAATAAACCTGCTATTATCGATAATATTGGTATTATATTTAATATATCCTTTTTTATAAATATATTTATCATTGATAGAATAATAACACTTGATAATATACCTGTTTTTATTTTACCTATTTTAATGCTTTCAATAATATCTCCTTTAAGTGTTTTTATTATATTTATTATCACTATTATTATTTCAGTTATTACTGGAAATATCATTATTGGATGATTTTTAGTTATTACTAAAAGGGCAGCTATTGCAAGTAATTTATCTGCTGCTGCATCAGCTAAGCTACCAAATAAAGATGTAACTTTTAATTTTCTAGCTAAAAATCCATCTATATAATCAGTTAGAAATAGTATTCCAAGTATTATTATAACAATTTTCATTTTGAAATAATGATTAAATAGTGGAAGCATTATTATTCCAAGTAATCTTATTATTGTAAATGAGTTTACTATTATCTTTTTCATTTTACCTCTTACTTATATTTATTTGGTAGTTATTATTTTCTTCTGTTATTGTTATTTTATATATCATTTCTTCATCTGTGAATATAGTATATACTTTTTCTTCTATTTCGTATATATATTTTATATTATTTGCTTCTTTTTTTATTTTTGAGTGTTTATCTTTAAGTATTGTTAATATTTCTTTTGGAAATAAGTAAGATGTATTTATGTTTGCTTTTAGCTCTTCTTTTTCTTTTAATTCACTATTTTTATTTTCATATATTATGTTATCTTTTATTTCTATTTTTGTATTATTTACCTCTCCAGTAAAGATGTCATTTATTATAATTCCTTTTAAAATAAAATTTTCATTTTTAATATATTCTATATTTAGATCTAATCCAAGTTCTTCTTTTTTTTCAGAGTAAGTTTTTGTGCTTATTTCTTCTTTTATTTCATTTTGATTTATTTTTGGTAAGATAAATATAATTGAGAAAAATATAATCCAGCCGCTTAATCTAATTAATGCATTATATCTAGGTATTTTATATAGTTCTTTTAATGTTTTCATTTATTTACCTCTTTATTTAAAAAGGATTCTTTTTCAGTTCCGTTAAAGAAGTCAGATACTTTCATTAATTTTTTTCCCTTTGGTTTTATTTCAGTTATATTAATTGCTTTATCTTTAGCCATGATCACCATGCTTGTTTTATCTACTTCTATTATAGTGTTTGTTTTTCCTTTTTTATCTTGAATTGTGCATTTACCTATTTTGTACTCCATATTATCAACTGTAAAATACGGAAGAGGATCTGGGCTCATTGCTTGATATAAGTTATATACTTCTTTAGCGGTTTTGTTAAAATCGATTTTTTCATCTTCTCTTTTAATAATTGGTGCAAATGTTACTTCATTTATGTTTTGTTTTTCTCTTTTATTTGTTTTATTTATTATTTCAGGTAATATTTTTATTATCATTTTTGATCCAAGAAGTGATAATTTTTCTTCAAGAGTTTTGATATTATCTTCATTTGTTATTTCAATTTCTTCCTGGTATATGATATCTCCACTATCCATTTTTTCATCCATATACATTATTGTTATACCTGTTTTTTTATCTCCATTTAAAATAGCATGATGAATAGGTGCTCCTCCTCTATATTTAGGAAGAAGTGATGCATGAATATTTATGCATCCATATTTCGGCGTATCAAGAACTTCTTTTGGTATAAACTGACCATATGCACATGTTATTATTATATCTGGTTTTAAGTTTATTATTTTTTCATAGTCTGTTTTTATATTATCTGGAGTAAATACTTCTATATTATAAGACTTTGCTAAAAGTTTTACTGGTGATGGTTTTAGCTCTCTTTTTCTTCCATATGGAGCATCTTTATTTGTTACAACCAAATCTACATTAGTATTTTTTATTAATTCTTCAAGTGGTTTTAGGGAAAACTCTGGTGTTCCCATGTATATTACTTTTAGTTTTTCCATTTTTACACCTCTTTTTTAGTATACACTAAAAAATATAAAAAACCCAACTTATTTAGTTAGGTTTTCTTTATATTCTTTGCATCTTTGATCTAAATCATTAAATAACTTATCAACATTTTCTTCTTCTAAAATTCGAGCACCTGATGCAAATTTATGTCCTCCACCGTTATAGTTTGATGCAACATCGTTTATAATAGGTCCTCTACTTCTTATATTTATTTTGAACTGTTTAGTATTATTGTCATATGATGAAAATGCCCATGCATATATCCCTTTTATAAAGTTGAAATTATTTACCATGTTAGATGCGGCTGATGAATCTACTTTAAATTCTTTTATTTCTTCTTCAGTTAATTTAATATAGCCAAATCCATTTTCAGTTACTATCATATTTAATGTTATAAATGATTGGAATTTAACTTCATTAAGTGGTCTTTCATATAAGTTATTATATAGTGTTTTTAAGTCTAATTTATATCTATCTATTATTTCACTCATTAGTTCAAATGTATGTGAGCTTGTTGTTGGTAGTAAAAATCTATCACTATCTGCAACAACACCAGTAAATAATTGAGATGCTACTATTTCATTCATCATTAGTTTACTTGAGTTTATTAAATCAAGCACTATTTCACTTGCTGATGATGCAGTTTCATCTATATAATCATACTTACCCATTGTTTGCTCGTATGGATGGTGATCTATTTTTAGTATTTCTTTATATTTTTCTTTATTTGCTCCATCTAATCTAGATAAATTAGGAAGATCAACTACAATTAGTAGTGCGTCTTTTACTTCTTCTTCATCTATTTTATCAAGTGTTCCTAGATGTTTAAATTTTGCAACACTTGCTCCTACTGCGTATACTTTTTTGTTTGGAAAAGTTAATCTTATTGAATCTCTTAATCCAAGCTGACTTCCAACAGCATCAGGATCAGGTCCGATATGTCTTCCTATTACAATTGTTTCATATTCTTTTATTTTTTTATATATTTTTCTAAATGCTTTACTTTTATTATTCAAATGATCCTCCTACTTAATTAAAGTATATGTATCTGATGCGATCATTAATTCTTCATTTGTTGGAATTACGTATACTAAAGTTTTACTTTTATCTTTTGATATAAGAGTTTCTTTTCCTCTTACATTGTTTTTCTCATCATCAATATATATTCCTAGTGGTGATAGTTTATCGATTATATTTTTTCTAACATCAATTGCATTTTCACCAACTCCAGCAGTAAATATAATTGCATCTGCCCCACCTAGTTGAACATAGTATTTTGCTATGTAATCTACTACTTTATTTACATATATATCATTAGCAAGAATACATCTTTCATCTCCTGCTTTAATTCCATCTTCTATATCTCTTGAATCAGATGATACTCCGCTTATACCAAGTAGTCCGCTTTGTTTATTTAAAATATCATCTACCATTTCAGCTGTGATACCTGTTTCTTTCATCATGTATGTTACAACCGTTGCATCAATATCACCACATCTAGTTCCCATCATTAATCCAGCATTAGGAGTAAATCCCATTGATGTATTAACACATTTTCCACTATCTACAGCAGATATACTAGCTCCATTACCAATATGACATGTTATTATTTTCAAATCTTTTTTATCAAGAATTTTAGCTAATCTCTCAGATACATATTGATGACTTGTTCCGTGAAATCCATATTTTCTTACATTGTATTTTGTATACCATTCATATGGAAGTGGGTATAAATAATATTCTTTTGATATTGTTTGATGAAACGCAGTATCAAAAACTAGTGTATGTCTTGCATCTTTAAATACTTCTGCAGCTGAGTTATGAGCTATAATTGCAGCTGGGTTATGAAGTGGCGCAAGTGATGATAAGTCTTCAACTATTTTCATGTTTTCTTTTGTTGCAAGGACTGTTTTATCAAAGTATGATCCTCCCTGAACCATTCTATGACCTATTCCTTCAATTTCATTTAAATTATTAATAATTTTACGATCAAGTAGTTCTTTTACTATTAATTCAAAAGCCACTTTATGATCCGGTAAGTCTATTTCTTTTTTTATTTTTTCTCCATTTAGAGAAAGAGTGTAAAATGATTCTTTTAGACCAATTCTTTCAAATACTCCTGATACAATTTCTTTTTCTTCTGGCATATCAAATAATGTAAATTTTAATGATGATGAGCCAGCATTTACGCTTAATATTTTCATTTTCTTTCTTCACCTATTTGTAATTTTAACATATTAAATTTAAAAGTTCTATGAAATCTAAAGGATACTTTCAAACTTCGTATCATTTGACGAAATTTTTATTACTTCAATATTTTGGATTGCTTCTTTTATCATTTCTTCATATGGAATATACTTTTCATATTTATATGCTTTACTTGAAACCGGATTTATTACAGGATGATCTGGAACAAATATAGTGCAGCAATCTTCATATGGAAGGATTGATATTTCATATGCACCAATTTCTTTGGATACATTTACAATATCAATTTTATCAAAACAAGAAAGTGGTCTTATAACTGGCATTTTCACTACTTCGTTTATAACACTCATGCTTGTTAAAGTTTGACTAGCAACTTGTCCAATTGACTCGCCATTAAATAATGCGCGCGCATTTATGTTTTTAGATACTTCCTCACTTATTCTATACATCATTCTTCTCATGATTGTTATCATATAATCATGTGGTATTTCTTTATAAATAGCTTCCTGGATTTTAGTGAAGTTTACAACATGAACATTTATATCTCCACCATACTTTGTTAATACTTTAGCTAAATCAAGGACTTTATTTTTAGCACTTTCACTTGTATGAGGGGGACTTTCAAAGTATATAGCACTTAACTTAACTCCTCTTTTAAGAGCATAAAAACCTGCTACCGGAGAATCAATTCCACCACTTAGCATTAGCATTCCTTTTCCTTGAACACCAACTGGATACCCACCCATACCTTTTATTTTATCAAAGTAAATATATACTTTATTATTTTGTCTTATTTCTATATTAATTAAAAGTTCAGGATTATGAACATCTACCTTAGATTCTTTATGTTCATCTAATATAGCACTTCCTAGTTTTCGGTTTACTTCCATACTATCAAGTGAATATTTTTTTTCACTTCTTTTAGTTTCTACTTTAAATGTTTTTATTTTTTTTTCTTTTAATAACTCTATTACTTTTTCTTTTATATGCTCAAAATTATTATCATAAAGTTCATATCCAACATTTATTTCATGAATTCCAAATATTTTAGTTAATTTATTTATTACTTCTTCATGGTTATTAGTATATATAAACATTCTACCTCGGTCTGAGATAATACTATGATTAATGTTTTTTAGATTTTCTTTTATATTTCTTTTTAGCAGATTAATAAAAAAAGATATATTCCCTTTTTTTGTAGTCAATTCTCCATATTTAATTATTATTAATTTTTCCATTTAAACTCCCTAATTTAATTTATTTAATTTTTCATATAAGCTATCAAATACATTTAAGAAGATATTTATTTCCTCATCTGTTGTTTCATGTGACAAACTTATTCTTATAGTACTTAATGCTCTTTTTTTATCTTCATAAAGATTATAAACACTTGCACTTATCTTACCACTTGAGCAGGCAGTATTTGTCCCGACAAATATGTTATGCTTTTCAAGAGCATGAAGCATTGTTTCAGGTTTTATATTAATTAAACTTATATTTAAAATATGAGGTATTGAATATGTTGTTTGGTTTATTAATATATCTTCGTGCTTTTTTAAATAGTTTTTTATTTTAGTATTGTATTTAGATACTTTTAATTCCTTTTTATCTAAATCACTCATTCCAATTCTAACTGCTTTTGAAAGAGAAGCAATTAATGGTAGTGGTGGTGTGCCTGGATTTAAGTCATTATTTGAGCCATATAAAAGAGGTGTAATATTTATACCTTTTTTCTTATATAAAATTCCAATTCCTTTAGGTGCGTATATTTTATGTCCACTAAAAGAAGCTAAATCAACATCATTTAAATTAATTGATGTTTTACATAATCCTTGAGTTAAATCACTGTGAAAAATAATGTTTTCATTTTCTTTTTTTATTACTTGTCTTATTGTTTTAAGAGGCTGCTTTATTCCTAGCTCACTATTAACTCCGCATATACTAACTAATATAGTATCTGAATCTATTAGTTTTTTTAAATGATTAAAATCAATTACACCATTTTGATCATTATTAACATATTTTATATTAAAACCTATTGATTTTAAATAATCACATATTCCATATACTGAATCATGTTCAAGTTTTGATACGATAATTGTTTTACCTTTTTTTTCTTTTGATAATGCGGCTCCAATTATTGCCATATTATTAGACGCAGTAGCGCCACTTGTAATAATAACTTCATCAACCTTAACTTTTAAAATATCAGCAATTTGTTTCATTGCTTCATTTAATAGTTCTTTTGATTTTACGCCTAAACTATGTAAACTATTTGGGTTTCCATAATATTCTTTTGTTACTTTATTATAACTATCAAGTACATCTAAATGTACTGGAGTAGTTGCTGAATAATCTAAATATATCACACTAATCACCTATAAATCATTATACAGTTAAAAGATGTAATTGTAAATTTAATATAAAAAAGCATATCATTTTTGATATGCTTGAATTAATTTTTTATGAATTTCAGTATCAACTAAGGAGATTGAGTTAATTGCTTGTTCAAGTGATTCTTTGTATTCACCATTTCTAAATTTTCTTTCCGCTATGATTAGGCCCTGATTTAAGGTTTTATTTAGTGGTTTAAATTTATTTCCATATATAATTGTATTTTCAGCTAGTTTAGCAGTCTTTATTGTTTCATTTGAAGTTTTATGTAATTTTAAGGCTAAGTCTCTTGCTGTATCTACTCTTGTATTTAATAGTCTTATAGATATTGGTTTTTTATTCATTTCAACAAGCATATCATCTACTGCTTCATTTGCTTCTTTTAGGTGAATAAAGTATTCCTCTGGAATAACAGGTAGTTTATAGCTGTTAATTCTTTTAGTTGCTTTTTTTAGTATATCTCTTATTTCATCATATTGTTCATGCGCTCTTAGTTCATCTTCTTTTAAACCACTTAAGCTTTTTAATGTTAGTTCAAGTTTATCTTCGTTTTTTGATAATCTTAAATTTAAATGTTCTAATTCTTTATTTATTTTAGAGAAAGCAAATGATTTATTACGATAATTTTCTACTATTTGTTCATAATCATTTTGAATTGTTTTTATATTTATGTTTAATTCATCTATTATTTTTACTTCTTCGTTTGATAAGTCATAACTATATTTTATATCTTCTATTTTAGATGATAGTTTAGTTACTATGTTAAGCATCTTTCTGGTTTTAATAGCAACTTTACGCATGTTTTCTTCAAAGGTTTTTTTACTTAGTTTTTCATTATCAAAATCAAAATAAATTGATTCAAAGTATGTAAGGATTGTTTTTAATTCAAAGATTGAATCAGTTAAATTCAGTACTTTTAATCTATCAAATATATCTGCTATTTTCTTTTCGGATTCAGATATATTATAATCGATATTTAAATAATCTAAGTTATAGTTATCTTTTACCATTTTATTATGAATACTTCTTACATCATTTATTTTAACTGGGATTAATTTTCTTCCCATTAATATTATTGAAGGCGCTTCATCAACAACTATTTTTAAATTTCCAATAGTATCATCAAGTGCTTTAACTATTTTACCTACTTCACTGTAGGCATTTTCTTCCATTGTTTTTTCAAAGGCACTAAATAATTTATCGATATTTTCAAATTGAAGTTCGAGAGGTTTTTTTATTTCAGAGTATTCCTCGGAATTTTTATTATACTTCATGTATATATCTCTGTAATCAGATTTTAGTTTTGTTACTATTTCTCTATTTTTACTTTCACTTAATGATATTTCTTTTATTTCACTTAAAAGAAAGTCACTCTTTGTTTTTACATAATGTATCTCTAGCTCTAAATCAGCAATTGATTTATTTTTTTCTTTAAATTTTCCTTTTTTACAATTTTCTTCAAGTTCAATTAGTTTATCATTTAAATTTGGCATGTCTTTATTTTTTATTATTTCATATCTACTTTGCCATAATTTATATTCTTTTTCTAATTCTTTATTATTTATTAATGCTCCAACTTTGTTTAATTCATTTTGAATTGCACCAGAAAGTATTAAGTTTTTTTCTTTTTCAAGAGTAGATATTATTTCTGCATATTTTTTATTTGTTTTCTTTCTTAGTATAACTAAAACTGTTATTATAAGCGCGATAAAAACAAAAATATATACATAACCTAATATTTGATAAATACTATCTGTCATAAGCATTTCTCCTCTATAATAAATTTTATCATATTTTTTTCATTTTTAATAGATTCATCTTTAAGATTATAAAAAAAGATATGGATCTGAAAATGTTCCGGTTCCAATAATTAGTTTGCTTGGTTTTAAGTTAATTACTGGTCTTACCCCGCCATTAAAATATGCGACATAATCATTATATAAATAACTACCTGATCCAACGCTCCACACTCTTACTTCTGACCCAGAATAATAATATGGCGTCATTGTCCAGTATGATTGGATTGAATTTAAATAGTTAGTTGATCTGGGAGAGTTATATTTTAACCATGTTATTTATCCTTCATCTGCAGTTAGTAATCCTATAGGATATTGAAGTGAATTATTACCAGGAACAGATAGGTTGTTATAGCTTGTTGTTGTAAATCTATCATTTTGTAAAGGACATTTTAAAGTAGGTATTTTTAAATTATAAATTCGGTAATAACCAGCATAATTGGTAGAAGAAGTTCCATAATCATCATCCATTTTATAAACTTTGTTTTCAGAAGAGGTACTTACTGAGTTAAAGATTGAAGTAGAAGGTTCTTCAATGTTTACTTCCCCTTAATTATCAGCAAGTATTATGTTATTTAATTTTCCTCTTGGAGCTATTTTACATTCACTTTTAATTTTTGTCCCTTCTTCAGTTTTTATGTATGCTTCAAATATTTTATTAAAGTCTTCATTTTGAATATTTTGTGTTTCTGGAAAGTAAAATTTTAAATTATAAGTATGAATTTTATTTCCGCCCGTTGGTCCGGAGAAACTTCCGTTTCCAAGTACATCTTCACCAGGTACATTCAGTAAAAAACACATATCTTCTTCAGAAGATGGAACTACTGTTCCATTTGAGTTTATATTTGTTGATGTTAGTTTATATGCTATAGCATAATCACTAAATGTATTTGTTTTCATTATTAATGTTAAATTATAATCCATAGGATCTGCGGTATTATTATCTCCTGTTACAGTGAAATTTTTATTTGCAAAGTGAGTATTGCTTGGGTTTCAGTTCCACTTATTGTAGCTAAAAAATAAGCATACGAAAAAATTACTGTTGTGAGTAACAGTATTACAATTATAAAGGCCATTTGGATTAAACTCTGCTTTTCAATTTTGATCACTTTACCTTATATATTTAGTATACGAGATATATAATCTTTATTAAATGTTTTATTTGGTACAATAAGAGCAGTAAGTAGTTGATCTTCCACCTATTTTATCTTTTGTTAGTTTATTTTTACATACTGGGCATATTTCTTTTCCATATACTTTTAAGTAATTTTGATAATTACCATATACTCCTAAGCTTGATGTGTAACTTCTTATTGTAGTTCCTTTTTCTTTTATTGCTTGATTTAATATTTTTATTGAAGAGTCTATTATTTTTGTTGTTTCTTCTTTTGTTATGTTATTTCCTTTTTTATGTGGATTTATTTTTGCTTCAAATAATACTTCATCTACATATATATTACCAAGTCCGCTCATTATCTCTTGGTTTAGTAATATTGTTTTAATTGGAGTTTTTCTTTTATTTATTTTTTCGTATAGTGTTTCACTTGATATATCAAATGGTTCTTTTCCAAGATTAACTAAACTTTTACTTTTGGTTATATCATCTAAAAGAGTCATTCTTCCAAACTTTCTTGTATCATGATAAGTAAGAGTAGTATTATCTGTAAATATAAAGATGATATGTTCGTGTTTAACAGGAGCATCTTTTATATTTTTTAAATAGTATTTCCCTTCCATTCGAAGGTGACTTATTAGTGTATATTTATCTATTTTAAATAATATAAATTTTCCTTTTGTTTCAATATCTTTTATTTTTTTTCCTTTTAATAAATTTAAATCTAAACTATCTTCCGTTATCATTTTAGGATATATTATTTTTATTTCTTTTATTTCTTTATTTAATATATTATTTTTTAGTGTTTTTACAACTGTTCTTACTTCGGGTAGTTCTGGCATTTAAACCTCATACCAATTTAATCCATAGCTTACATCTGCTTTTATCGGTACTTTTAATTTCGCTACGTTTTGCATTGTTTCTTTTGTTATTTTTTCTATTATTTCTTTTTCTTCTTTTATTACATCAAATATTATTTCATCGTGAACTTGAAGAATCATTTTACTTTTTAAGTTATTGTTTGTTATTTCTTTATCTAAATTTACCATTGCCATTTTCATTATATCAGCAGCAGTTCCTTGAATAGGTGTATTAAGAGCAATTCTCTCTCCAGCTTGTCTTATGTTATAGTTTTTATTTTTCAGTTCTGGAATGTCTCTTTTTCGGTTAAATAAAGTTCTTACATTTCCATATTCATATGCTTCTTTAACTATTTCATCCATATAAGTTTTAACTCCTGGATAAAGCTCTAAATATTTATCAATTAATTTTTTAGCCTCTAGTGGATTTATGCTTAGGTTTTCACTTAATCCAAAACCGCTAATTCCATATACTATTCCAAATATTACTGCTTTAGCAGCAGATCTCATATCTTTTGTTACCTCTTCTTTTAAAACCCCATACACATCACTTGCAACTTTAGTATGAATATCCTCATCATGTATAAAAGCATCAATAAGAGATTTTGATCCTGATATATGCGCTAGGACTCTTAGTTCTATTTGGGAATAATCTGCACTTAAAAATAAATCATTTACAGGAATGAAAGCTTTTCTTACTCTTCTTCCAATTTCATCTCTTGTTGGTATGTTTTGAAGATTAGGTTCAACACTTGATAACCTTCCGGTTCTTGTTAGTGTTTGTTTATATATTGTATGAATTAAATCATTTTTTATATAAGTACTCATTCCTTCTAAGTATGTTCCATTTAATTTAGTTAAATTTCTATATTCAAGTATTTTTTCTATTATTGGATGTTTATCTTTTAATTTTTCTAAAGTAGATGCATCAGTACTATAACTTTTAGTTGCTGTTTTTTTGTATGATGGAAGTCCCATTTTAGAAAATAAGATTTCGCCTAGTTGTTTTGGGCTACTTATATTAAATTCTTCTCCTGCATAGTTATATATTGTATTTGATATGGTTTCTATTTTTATTTTTATTTCAGTACTCATGTTTTCAAGAAGAGTTTTATTTACCTTTACGCCGTTTAATTCCATTTTGGCTAAAACATTTATAAGAGGCATCTCTACGTTATTAAATAAATCATACATATTTTCCATCTTTAATTCTTTTATGAGTTTATCTCTTGTTTCGTATATGTATTTTGCTTTTATTGTAACTGCTTCTTTTAATTTCGCTTCATCTTTGATTACATCTTCATAAAAAGGGCATGAGTATCCTTCATTGTTTATTAAATAAGCGATGTCTTCTTTTGTTTGATAATTTAAAAGGTATGTAGCAATCATATGATCAAAGATTGTATTTGTATTTAAGTCATTAAGTAAGACTATATTTTTCTTTAAATCATATGTGTATTTTTTTTCTTCTTTATAATAATCAAGAACATCTTTTAATAATTCTTTTTTTACATAATAAGAATCTACACCATCATAAATAGCTGCTCCAATTATATTTCCTTCATGATAATTTGGTTTATCACTCTCTATGTAATAAGATATTATTTTTGATTTTTTTAATTCTTTTATATCTTTTAATTCTTTATAGTTGTTTTCAATTACGACTTTTTTTACTTCGATGTTTTTTAGTAGTGAGTAAAACTCTAAGTCTTTATATATTTCTTCAAGCATTTCATTTGGTCCATTATAAGTTAGTTCTTCTAAGTTTATATTAAGCGGTATATCTCTATATATAGTGCACATATCTTTACTAAAGAAAGCATCAGTTTTTCCATCTATTAGTTTTTGTTTTAGTGCTCCTTTTATATTTTCTATATTTTCATATACATTTTCAATTGTTTTATATTCTCTTAAAAGTTTTAAGGCAGTTATTTCTCCAACTCCTTTTACTCCAGGTATATTATCAGATGAGTCTCCAGATAATGCTTTTAGATCAATTATATTAATTGGATCAATTCCATATTCTTCTTTAAATGTTTCTTCATTCATTCTTATATGATCTTTTTGTTTTAATAGTTTAACATCAGTTTCTTTTGATATTAGCTGGAGCATATCTTTATCAGATGAGATGATTGTTGCATCAAAGTTAGGATCTTTTTCGGTTTGTTTAGTAATTGTTCCGATGATATCATCCGCTTCATAATTTTCTTTTTCTAAGTATTTAATTCCCATTCCATCTAAAAGCTCTCTAGCGCGTTTCATTTGTTTTTTTAAATCATCTGGAGTTTCATTTCTTCCAGCTTTATAGTCTTTATATTTTTCATGTCTAAAGTTTTTACCAACATCAAACGCTACTAACATATATTTTGGATTTTCTTCTTTGATTATTTTATTTAACATTGTAGTAAAGCCATATAATGCATTTGTCGCATCACCCTTACTGTTTTTCATAAGTGCTCCAGAGTAAAGAGTTGCAAAATAACTTCTAAACATTAAATTATTACCATCTATTAGTATGATTTTTTTCATTTCTTTTCCTTTCTGGTTACACCAGCTTTTATTCCAGCGATAGATCTTTTTCGATCAATTCCTGTTTTTGATTTTAATAAATTTATATATTTAAATTTAGTTAAATCAGATATGTTTAAAGCATCAATATTCTCTGGATCATTAAAGTAAAATATATTATCACCCGTTAAAAGGTTTCTTCCAACTCCTAATAAAGTATATTCTTCTTTATTATCTGTTGAGTTTAAAAGATATGCTGCTTCTAAGTCTTTTTCTGGCGCGATTATAAAATCATTTAGTTTACTAAATCTTTCATAATTATATGCATTTGGAATTACTTTAAATACCTCAAGTGATTCCTCATTTATATAGTTAGCTACATTTGATGTTATAAAATCTACTTTATCTGAAAAAATTAGACTCCAAAATTCCGGATCATTAAAGTTATAGTTTTCATTTCCAATTAAATACATATCCGGTGTATCATCATATTTATATGCAATTATGTATTTACCTTCTATTTTATATATATTAGTATTTTTATCATATAAAATATAATCACTATTTGAGTGAGGATATTTTTCTTTTAAATAAGATCTTAATATTGCTTGTGTATATCTACCTTCATAAGTATTTGTTTCAACATATGTATGATTATTTTTTGATGTTTTTACTTCTCTTTCTTTTATAAAATCTTTGTATTTTTCAGGTACACTGTGAAAAGTATATTTTGTGAAAAATCTTTTTAATGTTGCTCCAAGATCTGTTTCTCTTCCTTCTTTTAAAAGATTTTTATCTACTCCACCTAAATGGGCCATATTAGTTATTTCATTTACTATTTGAAGTCCTTCTAAGTAATGTCTTTGATCGTAACTATCATATAAATCTTCAAGTAAGGGTGATAATTTGTATAAATATGTTGTTATTCTTAAAGTTGGATTTTTTATTTTATCTATTTCTCGTCTAAAAACTGGATTTGATATAAAGTCTCTTATTAATTCATAATCATATACATAATTAGAAAGAAATATATGTCTTACTGAGTTATATATTAGTAAATATATTTGTTTATCAGTTAATTTTGAATTAGAAAGCTCTCTTTCAAGAGTTTTAATCTCTATAATAGAGTCATGAAGTTTAGATAATCTTCCTGGTTCTTCTCTATAATCATATACTTCTTCTATTAATTTTGTAAATATACCAATATATCTTTGACTTAAATTTGATGCCATTACTAGGCTTTGTTCATAGTTCATAAAGTACCTCTTCTAAGTAAATTTTATCACATATAAAAAGGAATTAAAACTTTATTAATTCCTTTTCTATTTCTTCTAAAGCTCTTCCTAAAGTTTTTTTGCATTTGTATTCATTTTCTTTTAATTGATAATGATTTGTTTTTTGCATTTGGACACTTCTTCTAGAAGATATGTGGACTAATTTAAATTTTGAGTCTACAACATTTAATATTTTATCTATTGACGGATAAATCATTTTATCACTCCCTATGTTAATTATACTATAGTTTTTTCTTTACAACATATTTATATTAAATATGTACAATAAATTTACAATTTAAAAAGGGAAGTTCATATTATTATTTGATAAGTTTTTCATCATTTTTTGCATTTCTTCAAATTGTTTTAGTAATCTATTTACCTCTTCAACTGAAGTTCCGCTTCCATTTGCGATTCTTTTTTTTCGGCTTGCTTTTAATATTGATGGATTTTTTCTTTCGTCTTTAGTCATTGATAGTATTATAGCTTCGATTCTAGCAATCTTTTTTGGGTCAATATCTATATTACCAAGCCCCATATTTCTTGCTCCAGGAAGCATTTTTATTATGTTTTCAAGTGGTCCTAGTTTTTTCATTTGTTTCATTGTATTTAAAAAATCTTCTAAATCAAATTTTCCACGTTTCATTTTTTTACTTAAATCAAGGGCAACATCTTCATCAATTACTTCACCAGCTTTTTCTGCTATTGATAAAATATCCCCCATATCAAGTATTCTATCTGCCATTCTCTCTGGATTAAATTCAGTTAATCCATCTAGTTTTTCTGAGTCTCCTAAAAATTTAATTGGGATGTTAGTTAAATGTCTTACTGAAAGAGCTACTCCTCCTTTAGTGTTACCATCCATTTTAGTTAAGATCGATCCGGTTAATTTCAATTTATTATTAAATCCATTTATAACATTAATTGCATCTTGTCCCATCATTGCATCAATGACTAAAAGAGTTTCATCAGGTTTTATTATTTCTGATATATCTTCAAGTTCCTTCATTAAAGCATCATCAATATGAAGTCTACCTGCAGTATCTACAATTATATAATCTAAATTATTTTCTTTTGCATATATAAGTGCTTCTTCTACTATTATTTTAGGATCGGTTTTTCCTTTTTCAAAAACAGGAACATTTAAACTTTTACCTAGTTCTTTTAATTGATCAATTGCAGCTGGCCTATATATATCACATGCTACTAAAAGTGGTTTTTTATTATGTTTTTTTATTACATAGTTAGCTATTTTACCAGCAGTTGTTGTTTTACCAGATCCTTGAAGTCCACTCATCATTATTATTGTTTGATTTTTATCTACTTTTAATTCTTCTTTTTTATCACCTAGTAGATTTATTATTTCATCTCTTATTAGTTTTATAAATAGTTCTTCTGGTTTTAATGTTTTAGAAACATCTAAACCAAGTGCTTTTTCTTTGACTGATTTAGTAAATTCTTTTACAACTTCATAGTTAACATCAGCTTCTAAAAGTGCGATTCTTATTTCTTTTATTGCATCAGATATATTATCTTCGGTGATGCGCCCCATTCCTTTTATATTTTTAATCGCGCTTGTTAATTTATCTCCCATGAATTCAAACATTATATCTCTCCTTTTATATTAATTATCTCTATTTTATTTACTACTATTTGGTATTTTTCCATTCTTTTTTCAACTTTACCTTCTATTTTAAGTAAATCTCCTTTTTTTACTCTATTTATATAATCTATTTTTTTAGGAAATAATACATAATCTAGTTTACCAGTTTCATCACTAGCTTCTAAAAAGGCCATTGAATCACCTTTTTTAGTTGTTATTTGATTTGTTTTTTCAAGTAGCACAACTGTTGTTATATATTTATCAAAGTACGCACTTATATCTTTTATTTTAGGTGTATTAAATTTATTAGATGGATGATTAGATACATAAAAGCCATATAATTCCATTTCTTTTTCCATTAATGTTATTAAATCATATTCATCATATCTATCTAAATTAGGAACACTTACTAAAGATGAATCAAGTCCGCCTCTTAATTCAGAATATATTATAGCAGAGTTTATATTTTCAGTTAATGTTTTTCTGGTTTCATTAAATAAATCAAGAGCTCCACCAAATATTAAGTTTTCAATTGTTTTAATATTAACACTTTTTCCATATACTCTAGATACAAAATCAAAATATGAAGTAAAAACTCCATTTTCTCTTTCTTTTATTATTTCTTCAGATGCACTTATTCCAATATTTTTAATTAAAGAAAGAGGCATTATTATTTCTTCTTTTAAATTATAATTTATTTCACTTAAGTTTATATTTGGTTTTAATATATTAAGTCCAAGTAATTTAGCCTCATCAATATATTCTTTTGTTTTAGAACTTGATCCCATATTTGAATTAAGAAGTGCTAGATAAAACTCTTTTGAATATTTTACTTTTAAATACATCATTTGATACCCGACCATAGCATACGCTACTGAATGTGATTTATTAAATCCATAATTAGCAAATCTAAGTATTAAATCATATATTAAAGTTGCTGTTTTTTCATCATAGTTATTATTAATTGCTTTTTTTATAAAGATTTCTTTTTCTTTTAAGATCACTTCTTTTTGCATTTTTGATACTGCTCTTCTAATTAAGTCAGCTTCACTTGGTTTATAGTTACCAACTTTAGTTAGTATTTGAATTATTTGTTCTTGGTATACTATAATTCCATATGTTTCTTTTAATATATCTTCTAAATCCGGATGAATATAATCTATCTTTTCTTTTTTTTCTCTTCTTTTTATAAACGAAGGTATATTTTGAGCAGGACCTGGTCTGTAAAGGGCTAAAGCTACTGCTATATCCATAAATGAATTTGGTTTTAAGTTTCTTAAAAAATTTCTTATACCTTCACTTTCAAATTGAAATATACCGGTTGTACTTCCATTTCTAAATACTTTTAATACTTCATCATCATTTAAATCTATTTTATTTATATTTATTTTTTCATCAATTTTATCTAATGTATCTGATATTATTGTTAAATCTTTTATAGCTAAAAAATCCATTTTTAAAAGACCTAGATCTTCTAAGTAATTCATTGTATAACCAGTTAAGTAAACATCTCCACTTTTATTAATTGGGATTATATCATCTAGATCATATTTAGATACTACTACTCCTGCAGCATGAGTACTTATATGTTTTTTTAATCCTTCTAATTTCATTGCTTCATAGTAAATGTTTTTATAATCTAAGTTACTATTTATTAATTTAATTACTTTTTCATTTAAATTTTCTTTTAATGTTTTTTTAGGATCAATTAATTTAAGTAAATCAGGCATATTAATATCATGTATTTTCGATACTGAAATTAATACCTGTTTAGCGGCAAGTGTTCCATATGTCATTATGTTCATTACTTTTTCATTTCCATATTTTTCTTTTACATAATTAACTACTTCATCTCGTCTTTTGGCATCAAAATCAATATCAATATCTGGCATTGTTATCCTGTCAGGATTTAAAAATCTTTCAAATAATAAACCGTATTTAACAGGATCAACTGAGGTTATTCCAAGGCAGTATGTAACAAGAGATCCAGCTGCTGATCCTCTTCCGGGTCCAACTATTATTTTATTTTTAACAGCAAATAAAACATAATCATATACAATTAAAAAATAATCTGTGTAATTCATTTCTTTTATTACTTTTAATTCATATAATAATCTTTCTTTATAAATATCTGGAACGTTTCCCCCTAATCTTTTATAAAGGCCTTTTATAGATAAATCTCTTAAGAAAGTATCACTATCTTTTATATTATCATCATAATGCGGAATTAAATTATTATACTTTTCTTTTGTAATATTTATTTGGTTTGTTATTAAACTTAGGTCTAGTGGCTTTATATAATTATCTTCATAGTTAACTTTTTCTATTTCATATAACATTTTTCCTTCATTTATTGCATTTAAAGTATTTAAATACTTTTGATCTTCTTTATTTAATGATTTTACAGTTTCAAAAGGGATTATATTCTTAGTTATTAAAGATGAATTAGTTTTTTCTTCTTTAGTTTTATATCCAATATATATTTTATCTGTTATTTTAGTTAATTCTTTATATAAATGAGCTGATTTATAAGGAAGAAGAATAATTAAATTACTTATATATTTAGATAATTTTAAAACATTTAATTTATTATTTAATATATATGTGTTTATTTTAAATAGTGATTTTAATCCTTCATTATTTTTAGCATATAATATTATTCTTTCTTCATTTAAAAAAGTATCAAGACCAATTACAGGCTTAATATTATTTTTTAATGTTTCTTTTAAAAACTCAGCTGATGATGATAAGTCATCATCAATAATTCCAATAGTAGTATATTTATTTTCTTTTGCATATAAAATTAAATCTTCTATTTTAATAAGACTTTTTAAAAGTGAATAATCAGTTTTTATAAATATATTTTCTTTCACTATTACTTCCTTTGATTTTATTATATAATACATGCCTTTTATAGGCAAATTAAGAATTCAAAATAATTGACACACCTCTTTATCTATGATAAAATCAATAACAGCGAATTAAGGAGGAATACCATGGCTAAAAACGTATCAAGTAGAAAAAAGAAATCAGTAAATAGAAGATCAAAAGCAATGAATAAAACTAAAGATTTTCAAAATTTAAATCTTCAAACTGTAACAGTTGATGGAGTTAAAGTTAAGTTATCTGCAAGGGAAGCAAGAACTTTAAGAAAATCAGATCAAAAAGCTTAATAAATAATGCAGCTAAGCTGCTTTTTATTTTGCATAAGTTTTACGTCAAATTATTGTTTTTTAAAATATATGCTGATATAATAAATCTTAGACATGGAGGATAGGAAAAATTGAAAAAGAAAATTTTATTACTTGCAGTAGTAGTACTGCTTACAGCAGGATGTGGAAAAGTTCCAAAACTTGCTAGTGGAGAGGAATTAGTAGTATCATTTAAAAATGAAAAACTTGCTATAACAGCAGATGATTTATTTAATGAATTAAAAGAAAAATATGCAATTAATATTTTAATAGATTTAATTGATAACCAAATACTATTAGATAAGTATCCAAAAAAAGATGAAGAAGCTAAGGAATATGTTAAAGATCAATTAGATGATATTAAAGAATATTATGTAGATGATAAAGGAAAATACGATGAAGAAGCTTTACTTGAAGCATTAAAGAGTTACTATGGTATCTCAACAATCGAAGCTTTTGAAGAAATGCTTACTTTAAATTATTATCGTACACTTGCTATTGAAGATTATGCAAAAGCACAAGTAAAAGACAAAGATATTAAAAACTACTATAAAAATGATGTTTATGGTGAAATTGAAGCTAAACATATTTTAATTTCATCAAAAGCTACAGAAGATATGACTGATAAAGAAAAAGAAGCTGCTGATAAGGAAGCTTTAAAATTAGCTGAAGACATCATAAAAAAACTTGATAAAGGTGAAAAATTTGATGAGTTAGCTAAAAAACACTCTGATGATAAATCTAATGCTGAAAAAGGCGGAGATTTAGGTTATTTTGGAAAAGGCAAAATGGTAGCTGCTTTTGAAACTGCCGTCTACGCACTTAAAGTTGATGAATATTCAAAAAAACCTGTTAAAACAGAATTTGGATACCATATTATTTTAAAAACCGACGAACTAGAAAAACCTTCTCTTGAAGATTCTGAAAAAGAAATTAGAGAAACTTTAGGTAAAGAAATTCAATCTAAAGATAATACAATTTCAGTAAATGCACTTGCAGATTTAAGAAAAGAATATGGCTTTAAAATTAATGATTCAAGTTTAGATAGTCAGTATACAAGATTAATAAGTAATCAATTACTTTCATTAAGACAACAAACTAATGAGTAAAATAAAAACTAGAAATTTACTTTCTAGTTTTTTTTATTGCATATTTATTAATTTCTTTTAATTTGGCATTCATAAATGCTAAAAACACAATTATACAAAACACTAACAATATTCCATCAGCTATATAGCCAAGTAATTTAACCTTATTTATATAGTTAATTACTATCGAAACAATTGCAATTATAATTCCGCCAAGTGATGCAAAAATTAAATTGTTTGCTTTTTTATATACAATTGATTCTTTTTCATTTAAAAATTCTTTTTTTACTTCTTTTTTCTCTTCTCTCGATAATCTCTGGTAATATAATTTCATATTATTCATCTCCTACTATTTCATTTATTAAATCTATATCATATCCTTTTTGATATAGTTTTTCTTTTACTACAAATTTTAATTTACTTGGTTCTACTTTATTAATTTGTTTTCTATATATTTTTTCATATTCTTTTTTAATAAATTTATAATCATCCACTTCAATTTCATTTAAATAATTGATAAACATATCTTGATTATAACCTAGGTTAAATAAATAATTTGATATATTATTCTTAAGAATTTTTTTAGACATTTTATTATTTGCTTTTACTTTTTTATCAATTAGTTTAATTATTTTTTCACTAAAATCTTTATCAATTATTATGTTGTCTTTTATTCCCAGCTTAATTAATTCCCTTTTTATTTTTTCAGGTCCGTTATTTGTTAAGTTAAATTGATCATTAATATAACTTTCCATATATACTTTATCATTTAAATAACCTTGAGCTGTTAATTTTTTTATTGTTTCATCTATTATTTTATTTGAATGGTTGTGTTTTTTTAAGTATTTTTTTATTTCTAAAGTTGATCTTAATTTAGTATTTAAATATTTTACAGATATATAATATGCTTCAATATTTTGATTTTCTTTTATTATTTCATCCATTTCATTTGAAGTTATTTCTTCTTTATTAAGAAGATTATATTTTATGATTATATCTTCATATAAATCAACCTTGGAAGTATTATCAAATGTTAATTCATATTTACTATCTCTTATTTTTTTATATTTTATTATTTTCATTTTTCCCTCTTTTTTATTATATCTTTTATAAAAAGAAGTAGCAACAAAAAACAAGTTTATTTTTTTTCACTTGTTTTTTTATTTTCTGGAGTTTTTTCTTTTGGTTCTTCCTTTTTTATTTTTAAATCTTCTATTTTCTCTTTTGGTTTATCTTTTTTTACTTCTTCTTTTCTTGGGCCTTTTTTTATTTTTTTTAGGTTTTTTGCTTGAAGAATACTTATAATAGTTATAAGCACTAGTAGCCCGCTTACTCCTGCTCCGATAATCATCATAATGTCTAATTTATTTAAGTTATATAAATAATCTTCTTTATTAAATACTTGAAGAGTTTTATTTACTTTATCATAACTATAAAAGTTTTCTTCATTATTATTTGTATTGATTCCATAAATTATGTAGAATTTACTGTCATCTTTTATTTTTAAGATATTCAATTCTTCATTGTTAATATTTACTTTATAAGTTTTCATCCCTTTTAAAGTTTGATTATTATCAGGTACATATATATTAAGGGATTGTGAAGTAATATATATGAATTTATTTACTACTTTACCATTTTCAAATATATAATATGATCCATTTCCTTTTGAGTTTGTTGCATATATTATAGTTAATTTTAGTTTTGAATTATATAGTCCTTTTATTTCTTCTGAGTTTATTACTACTTCAACTTCATTAAAATTACTTGGAGTTTTTTCAGGTAATTTTCTTGCCACAAAAATATCTTCATCTTTATATTTTATTTTTATAGGATCTTTTTCTGGAACTGTTATTTTCAGTAAATAAGTTTTTAAAGCACCATTTTCTGCTTTAACCGATACTTCAACTTCATTTTCTCCTTCAATTAGATCTATTAATCCAGTTCCAGAGACTGTTGCCTTATTATGATTTACTCTAGCAGATATATTTACTGAAGTTATTCCTGGATTAGTGATGAATATATATTCTAATTTATTTTTATCAAATTCTAGTTCATACCCTTCAACCTCAAGTGAAGATAAACTATTATCTGATGAATAAACTTTATTTACTGGTTTTGATATAGTAACAGTTGTTCCAGATGATGAAGGATTTAAATGTTGAACAGTTTTAAAGTCTGCTATTGCGGCATTATTTATTGAAATGCTGGCCACACCTTCTGCTATTGCTCTAAATGTATATGAGTATGTTTTTACTTTGTATGAGCCATCTCCAGAATCTGCTACTCCTGTTGCTCCACTAACTAAAGTTAATTTACTCGAGTCGTATGTTAAATTATATTGCCATGATCCTAATGTATCAGTACTACTTACTCTTACTGTTACATTAAATGTATTATTTAAATTAACATATGACTGGCTACTTGAAGCAGTTATACTTCCTGTAGCAGCATATATTTTCAGCGGAAACAGCAATAAAAATGCAATTATTAATAATATTTTATTTTTCATTTTATTCTCCTATTGTGATATTTTTGATATTCCTAGTATATGTTTTTGAATTATTAATAAGTCTAGTATATCTATTTTTCCATCTTTATTTACATCGGTAGCTTCTTTATATACACCTGTTTTTAGTGTTACATTAAGGATGTGTTTTTGAGTTACTAGTAAATCTAGTATATCTACTTTACCATCTCCATTGTTATCACCATATTTAACTATTGTATATGTTTTAGTACCATTATTAGTTATTGTTATTTTATCTCCAGTTGCAAGTGTTTTGGTGTTGTTAATTGTTACTTTAGCCGATGGAACTTCATTTTTTAATAAAGTATTTAAAGCGCTTCCTGTATCAGGGATATTTTTACCACTTATAATACTAGATTTATTATTAACACCGATTATTGATATTATATCATCTGGTGATAAGTTTGAAGACGCTACTTTATTTACATTTACTGTATATGTTGTTGTATTACCAGCTGCAGCAGTTACAATTATTTTTAAAGCAGTGCTCGAGCCAGTTAGATTTTGTTTACCCACTCCTGATACAGTTGCTTTTGAGTTAGTTGCTTTTGCTGTAATTGTTACATTTGATGTAGATTCAGTTACTGAGCAGTCATAATTAACAGCATTTGGTGAAAATCCCGGCATTAAAGAACATCCCGTTACGCTTAATGAACTTAATGTTGCATCTTGATTCTCAGTAGAACTTAATGAAGTAGATGCAGGCATATTTCTAAAATAAGGGATTTTAAATGTATATGGAAGTGTTAGTACATTATTATTTTTATATGAATTATATGTTATTCCACTTTCGGTTCTTGGCGCTTCTATATTTTGCATGTATTGATGCCAAAATGTTGCTGGCGGAACAACGTCAAATTTTTGAAAATAAATAGTATCTTGCCCAGGTGTGCCTCCTGGTCCATTATTTATATAACTATTTGATAATAATTTTGATCCTTCAATAATTGATTTTTTAGGTGTATTCCAATTTCTAGAACTGTTTGCAGCATATGCTAAACCATTAAGAATAATTTGAGCAGCTCCAGTTCCAGTTGCACCTATATTAAAGAAATTGTAATATCCAACATACTGCCCATTATATCCCTCACCTAAACTAAGAGATGATCCGTTTCTACTTTGCTCAACTAATACTCTACTTACTAAATGAACTGGATTTACTCCAGATGTGACTGCTGCTTCTTTAAATATTGCAAAGTAAGTCATTCCTGATTTTAAGTCTGTTCCAGACATAAATGTTCCATTTAAAATAGAAGTTATTTCTTGATCGTAGTTCTTATTTTTATCATATGATAACTGCTCAAACATAAATATATGACTTTCATTAAAGAAGTTTCTTGGATCCATAAAATATCCGATTGTTTGCTTGCTTGCTGCATAACAACCATTATCAAATGTATACCATACTCCATTTCCAGCATAAGCTGCATCATCAGTACTTCTTAGTGATGTATCACTGCTGCATATTAAGTTTCTACTTACTGAAGATGCTTCTTGATTAATTACATGTGACCAGTCATATCCAGTGTCAAAAAACACAAAGTTCCAGCTTGGATATTTAGTTTTTAATACAGCTAATTTTTGTGCATAACTATCGTTAAAACCTAAGTTTTTAAGTGCAGTTACAGTAGATGATGGTACTTCTATATTTGAATTATCCTCAGGTGCTGATACTAAAGTTACCCATGAAGAACAAAGGTAACCTTTAGTTCCCTTATAATTAATATGGTACCAATTACTATCACACCCATTTTTTGTTCCTGCATTTGTATTTAATATTTCTACTTCTGCTTTATATGATATTACTTGTATTACAATAGAATCAGAAGTTGTCGGTTTACTTCTTAGGTTAATTCCATTGGTTGATTCTATTATTCCAGTTGTTGCTGCTTTAACATTTTTAGGTATGATTATAAATGAAAAGATTAATAATAAAGTAATTATTTTCTTCATTAACAACCACCTCTACTATATATAATTATAACATATTTTTATTTACTATAAATTATGGAGTAAACTTATTTACGACAAATAGACAAAAAAAGAGCAACTGCTCTTTATAATTTTTCGATTACAGCAATGTTTTTTTCTAAACATCTAACTAAATCATCAGGATCATATTTAGCAAATACTTCACTAAACTTATCAGGATTTGTTAAAAACAAATGTGCGTGATTTAGTAATGCTTCTTTATGATTTTTGATTCTTGTTTTTTTAAGAGTATCATAATTAACTGCTACTACTTTTGGAAACAAAGTTAATTTCTCTTTTACTTCTTCAGAAAGTTTTGTTTCTAGTTGATTTAATTCTTCTTTAGTAAATCCAAGATCTAGTAAATATAACATATTAAACACTCCTTACATTTTCAGCTTGTTTTGCTTTACTTAGTAAATTAGTTATATCTGCTCCATTTAAATCTGTTCCAAGTGCAAGAGCAGCTTCTTCTAAATGTTTAAGTTTAATTGTTGGAAGTACATCAAGTACATATCCAATATTACTTGGTTTTTGATTTGAATCTAATAATTTATTTACTATACCACTAAATTCTTCATAAGATATATCTGTTAGTACATTACTTGAGGTATATATACTGTTTAAATCTATTTTATTTTGATCTAATAGATCAAATACTTTTTTAAAGTTTTCATAGTTATAATTATTTCTTAATTTATCTTGAATATCTCTTTCAAATCTATTTACATCAAGTGCATATGACCTAAAGAATTCATCAATTGAGACTCTTTCAACTGTTTTAACTCCATCTTCTTTTATATCAGCATTTAATTCTTCTTCAGAAATAAATTCAGCTCCAAATATATCTGGAATGTTAAAATCATCAAATGAATTAGAGATACTTTCAACCATTGGTTCCTCTAACTTTTCTTCTTTTATAGGTTCCTCTAACTTTTCTTCTTTTATAGGTTCTTCTAATTTTTCTTCTATGATAGGGTTATTTAAATTGAGTTTATCTAATGTTTCAAGTGTTGGTAAGTCTTCTTCAAATACTTCTGGTAATGTATCTAACTTTTCTTCAACGCTTTCTTCTAATTTGTTTAATTCTCTTGCTGTTTTTCTTAAACTTTCTAAAAAGTCATTTGTTTCTACTTCTTTTTTTTCTTCAATTGGTTTTGTTTCAACTACTTTTAAATCTTTATCTAGTGATGCAATTTCATCAAAAACTTCTGTTTTAGGAGTATTTAATTTCTTTTTATTTTTTGCTTCTTTTCTTATAGCTAAATTACTGTGGTTTAATCTAGCATAATCAGAAAGTCTATTTAATTCTCTAGCGTAATACTCATGTGCATTTTTTAAATTTTCTAATCTTTCTTCTTTAGTAGCTTTATCTTTTTTTAAGTTTAAAAGTAAATCTTTTATACTTCTTGCTTTTTCAGTTAATTCAGCTATTGAATTATTATGATTTGATATTTTATCTTCTTTTTCTTCTATTTTAGAGTTTATTTCTTTATCTCCAGCTTCTACTACTGCAGTTAAATTCTTTGAGCCAAATTTATCTTGTAATAATCTTAAGTCTGCTCTTAGAGAATTTATTTCTTCTTCTAACTCGGCTATTTGTTCTTTAGATAAATCTACTTCTACTTTATATTCTCTTGCTTCTTCTACTTTTTCGTTTATTTTTAAATTTACTTTTTCAAGTGATTGTTCTAATTCTTCTTTTTCTTTTAATAATTCCTTTAATATATTAGCTAATTTTTTATTAATATCTTCTATAATGGCTTTCATGTGGTAGCCTCCTTTTATTCTAATTAAAATTATAACAAAATATAATTATTATGTAAATAGTATTAACTATTAAAAAATACCACTATGTGGCATTTTTTCTAGATATTTTAGAATATATTTCTTTATCATTTTCTTTTGTTTCTTTTATTTTTTTATTCATTTTATCTTTAATAGTATTTGAGTAACCAGTAAATGTTTCATCTCCAATTATAGTATAGGGAACCCCCTTTACCTCTTCATTAAAATAAGATGCTACCTTTTCCATTAAAATATAGTTTTTTTCATTATACCAAACTTCAAATGAATAAATATTAACATCTTTTTTATTTAAAGTTTTTAAATATTCTTTTTCTTTTTCACAATTAGGGCATCCCTCTCCCCAAAATAAGTATATATTTAATTTATCATTATTTATATTAGAAGGACTCTCTTTAATAATAATATTTTTATTATTTAAAATAATTATTAATCCAGATAATATAATTGGTATTACTAGGAGTATTTTTTTATTCATTAAAATTCACGACTTTTCCACTATTATATATTTTATTATTTATTTTAATATATATAGAATATTTTCCGTTTAATCCTTTTTTATTAATATATTTAGTTACATTTATTCCTTCTTCTGTTTCTTCTTCAGTAAATATATCAACGCATAGGGCAGTATATGGCTTTTTACTTACCCTTATATCATATTCTTTTAATGTTAAGTTTTTATATAATAATACTTTAACTTTATCTTCTCTTTTAAATACTCCAGAGATAGAAATTCTGTCTCCTTCATTTGTTATTTTTATTTCTTCATCTAAAGAATTATTACTTAATTTTAAAGTTAATTTTCTTTTGTCTATTTTTGTTTTTTCAAATGAACCAAGTGTTTTTGGAGCATTTTTTTCGTATGTATCATTTCCATATAAATTCATCTTTTCAACTCTATAATTATTTGTATTTAATTTTATTTCAAATATTATTTCATCATTTAAAAGCTCGACAGTATCTGACACTAATTTATCAGCTCCAATTAATCCAGCTGGGGTGTTTTGTATTTGACCATCTTTATAAACTATTCCACCGGAGTGAACTATGTAATGGTTTTTATTTATATAATCAACATCAGAAATATAAGGCGAGTAAAATGATGATCCTCTTTCTTTTCCGTATTGCCAAATTTGTTTTATTTCCATTTTATTTGTATCTATTTCATACATCACGCCTCTAGTGTAGCTATCTTTTGCTTTTACATATTCCTCTTTTATTTTAGATTTATTATTTCCATTATCAAGTATAAAAACATATCCCTCTGGTGTGATCATAGCAGCATGCTGACTCCATTGCCACTCTAAATCACCTGTTGGTTTAAAGAAATATTTCAGGTAATCTTTACTCCAGTTTGTATTATCTCCTATTATCCAGTTTAAATTACCTGTATCATAATCTATATTTATTACTGCATCTTGATGTCTTCCAGATAATGTTATTGAATTTGTTTTTTTATCAAACCATACTGAGTTATTATGAAACCAATCATAATCTACCCATCCTTCACTTTTAGCATCTTCCATATTAAGTATATTTTTTAAATCTATTCTTTTTATTTCTTTTCCAGTATTTCTATCTATTTCAACTATTATATCCTCAACAGTATCACCATTAAAATCATCAGTTGAAACTAGAAGATTACCATTTTCCATTTCAAAGTAATCATGATGATATCCACCTTTTAATGTATATTCATTATATATTTTACCTAGTAAATCCATCTCATATAAACCTGTAGTGTAGTATGGTGGATTTAGCATTCTTTCAGTACTTAGCATTAATCTACCGTTTTTTAACTTATCTATTTTCCAAACTGAATTTATATTTAAGTACCATCTAACATCACCATTTATATCATATGCTGATGTGTAACCTTTACTTGATGGAGTAAAGAAATATAATTCATTACCTAATTTATCTTTATTTGCGTATAAGTATGTTACCTTCGCTATATTTTCAGGTAATTTATCTGTTTTAATATAAATTGTTTTTTTTACGTTATTATAACTTATAATTACTTTGTTATTTTTATCTGGATAAAGTCCATATATTGGAAGATAATGTTTTTTATTTTTTTCAAATGTATGTGTAATTGTTGTTTTATCATCTTTTCCAGTAATAGTTACTTCAGGGGCAACTTCTTCTTCTGTTTCAAATATTATAAGCGCTGTAAGTGGTGATATTTCATATGGATTTAATATTACTTTAGGATTAGTTATATTATATCCTTTTGATGTTATGTTTTTATTAATTTCTATTTGTTTTAAAACTAAATTATCTTTTAATAATATTTCTTTATTAGTATTTTTATAATTTAAATAAAATAAAGGTAGTATTATTAATATGATAATTATTATATATTTTTTCATATTATTCCTCTTTTCTAAGTTTAATTTAAAATAAAAAAAAAGAATAAACAATAACTTATAAGTTGAAAAAAATTCAACTCATGGTTGAACTGCACATATTATCCATATTTATCGGAATATTATAGGAAGATATTTTATTATTACTATCGAGTGTATTAATCTGAATGAATAATTTAGAGTCTTTACATGATAGTTTATAATCATCTATATAATAAGATAAATGTTCTAAATAATATGAAAGAGTTAAGTCTTTTTCTTTTGAAGTTGCTATTTTTTTATCTATATTTTTAAAAGATTCATATAGAGTGGATGTTATTTCTTTATATACTGTTTCATCTTGATTTCCGCAATATTCTACTTTTGATATATGAATTGTTGATTTGTTTAAAAGAGTTACTACACTTCCATATATATTAAAGTCAGTGCAGTTTGATGTTACATTTTTAAATGTATATTTATTTTTAAAAATAAATATAGAAAGTAATATAATAATAAAAGGTATTACAATTAATAAATATTTTTTCTCTTTTTTCTTTTTTGATCCAAGTAATATATTTATATCAATATTATAGGTGTCACTTATTTTTTTTATTATTTCTATATCTGGAATATTTGTTTTATTTTCCCATTTTGAAACTGCTTGATGAGTTACATTTAACTCATCTGCTAAATCTTTTTGAGTTAGGTTATTTTTTTTTCTTATTTCTTTAATTATTTTATCAATTTCCATAAGATATTCCTCTTTTCAAATATATTATAACATGTAAATTTATATATTATAAATAACATTCATTTTAAAAACATGTTATAATTTTCATGAGGGAATTAAATGAAAAATAAAAAGATGTTTATAATTTTTTCAATACTTATGTACTTAGAGTTAGTATATCATTTCTTTATATTTAAGACTTTTGATTTCAAAAGTTTCTTTTTTACGTTAATTTTTACTTTTTTTACATCTTATTTTATTCATTTAATAAGTAATTTATTTTCTTATAAAATAAATAAGTATATTATGCACTTAATTATTATTCTTTTTATAATTTTATTTGAAGCTCAGTTTATTAATTATTTATTTTACGGAAATATATTATCTATTTACTCAATTTTAAATGGTGGTCAAGTATTTGAATATTTTAATCAAATTTTAATGGTTATTTTTAGTAATTTTATTCCGGTCTTATTATTTTTACTTCCACTTTTATATATTAAAAACATTAATAAAAAGATATTTATTGAAGATAAAGATAATTTAAATAAAATATTTAGTATTTTATTGTTAATAAGTTTATATTTATTAACAGTTATTTCACTTAATTTTGATAAAAATAGTATGTACTCAGCTAAGAAGTTATATTTTGAAAAAAACGCTCCAAATGAAAATGTTAAAACATTTGGTTTACTAACTACAATGAAGTTAGATATTCAAAGAACTTTTATAGGATTTGAAGAAGATATAAAAGAAGAAGATATAAAAGAAGAAGAAATTATTAAAGATGAATATAACATATTAGATATTGATTTTAATGAGTTAATTCAAAATGAAAGTAATACTAATATAAATAATATACACTCATATATAAAAAACTCCCCCGCTTCACTTAAAAATGAATATACGGGTATGTTTGAAGGTTATAATTTAATATATATTGTAGCTGAGGCATTTAGCCCGATTGCTGTTGATGAGGTGTTAACGCCTACTTTATATAAACTTTATAATAATGGTTTTAAATTTAATAATTTTTATACTCCTATTTATTATGTAAGTACTAGTGATGGTGAGTACTCTACTTTAACTAGTTTACTTCCAAAAGAAAATGTTTGGAGTATGTCTAAATCTAGCGTTAATTATTTACCATATACATTTGGCAATATATTTAATAATTTAAATTATAATAGTTATGCTTTTCATAACGGAACATATAGATACTATAACAGGCATAAATCACATCCAAATATGGGATATGATTTTATGGCATGTGGTAATGGTTTAAAAATAAATTGTAAGTTATGGCCCCAAAGTGATCTAGAAATGATTGATGCTACTTTTGATAAGTACTCAGATGATGATTTATTTATGACATATTATTTAACTGTAAGTGGTCATTTAGAATATAATTTTGGTGGTAATAATATGTCTTATAAAAATAAAGATGCCGTAAAAGATATCCCTTACAGTGATTCTATTAAAGCTTATATGGCTGCTCAAATTGAGCTTGATAAAGCGCTTGAGAGTCTAATAAATAATCTTGATGAAAAAGGCATTTTAGATAATACAGTAATTATGCTATCAGCAGATCATTATCCTTATGGTTTAAAATTATCTGAAATAAAAGAAAAAATGAATATTGAAAATGAAAAGTTTGATATTCATAAGAATCACTTCTTCATTTGGAATAATAAAATGGAAAATACAATTGAAGTTAATAAATATGCCTCTAGCTTAGATATACTTCCAACTGTTCTTAATTTATTTAATATAGAGTTTGATTCTAGATTATTAATCGGAAGAGATATACTCTCACCTGGTGATGGTCTTGTTATATTTAATGATCGAAGCTGGCTTAATGAAAATGGATTATACGATTCTTCTAAAAAAGAATTTAAAGCATTTAAAGATGTAAGTGATAATTATATAGAAAGTATTAATAATAATGTTTATAATAAATTTGTTGTTTCAAGAAATATTCTTGATTATGATTATTATAAATTTGTTTTAGGAGGTAATGATGGAAGTTAAAAATATAATGTTAAAAAGAGAAACTTTATTTAGTAAATATGCTAGCTATGAAAAAGATGCTTATAGATTAAAACCATATAAAGAAGATATTAGGCCAACTTATTTTAGAGATATTGACCGAATTATTCATACTAAGTCTTATACTAGATATATGGATAAAACCCAGGTTTATACAGGTGTTTTTAATAATCACATTACTAAAAGAATGGTTCATGTTCAGTTAGTATCTAAAATAGCTAGAACAATAGGACGCGCTCTTTCTTTAAATGAGGATTTAATTGAAGCTATTGGTTTAGGTCATGATCTAGGACATACTCCAATCGGTCATATTGGTGAGGAGATATTAAGTGAAATAAGCATTAAAAATAATGAAGGACCATTTATGCATAATGTTCAAAGTGTAAGGTTACTTATGGATATTGAAAATGTTAATTTAAATGTTCAAGTTTTAGATGGTATTTTATGTCATAATGGTGAGTGGATTATAGATAAATACCAGCCCATCAGTAAAACTAAGGATGATTTTTTAAATGATTATTATTCTTGTTATAAAGATAAATCATATGGTAAAAAATTAGTTCCAATGACTCTAGAGGGATGTGTTGTTAGAGTAAGTGATGTTATAGCGTATTTAGGCAGAGATATTGAAGATGCAATTACTCTTAAAAAGCTAGATCCATCTACTATTCCAGATGAAATTGCAAGCGTCATAGGAAGAACTAACAGTGAAATTATTAATACTATTATTTTAGATATTATTGAAAACAGTTTAAATAAACCATATATAAAAATAAGTGATGATGTATTTAAAGCAATGGATGATTTAAAGAGTTTTAATTATACTCATATATATAATAAAGCAAATTCTAAGGAAAGGATTGATGAGTATAAAGTTATGTTTAATACTTTATTTGATTATAATTTAAATAATTTAAAAACAAATAATTTTGATGCTAATATTTATAAAGTATTTTTAAATATTATGGATGATAATTATAATAAAAATACAACAAATGAAAGAAAGGTTATTGATTATATATCAGGCATGACCGATGATTATTTCTTTAATGAATATAAAGAGTGCACTGTTTGACAAATGCCTCTTTTTTTTATATAATACAAATTGCGTATTAAGGCAGAGTCTTTAGTATAAAGTAATGTGTTTATTTGAAATAACTTAAGTAACTTAAACTGCCTTAAGGGAAAGAGATAATAAACACCCTATTTTAAAAAAAGATTATCCTTTTAAGCAAAGAAAGGAGAATATAAATGTCAAGATATACTGGACCAGCTTATAAAAAATCTCGTAGATTAGGTTTTAGTACATTAGAAAATGGAAAAGACTTAGCAAGAAGACCTTATGCACCTGGACAACACGGAATGAGCAGAAGAAAAAAATCAAGTGAATATGGACTTCAATTAGAAGAGAAACAAAAGCTAAGATTCATGTATGGATTAACTGAAAAGCAATTTGCTAAAACATTTAAAAATGCTACCAAAATGAAAGGTATCGTTGGTGAGGATTTACTTAAATTACTTGAAAGTAGACTTGATAATGTTGTATATCGTATGGGACTTTCAAATACAAGACGTGGTGCTAGACAATTAGTAAACCATGGTCATGTTATTGTAGATGGAACTCCTGTTGATATTCCTTCATTTAATGTTAAACCAGGCTCTGTTATTACTTTAAAAGAGAAATCTTTAAATCATCCTGCTATTAAGCAAGCACTTGAAAGTAATGTTGCAAGACCTGCATATGTTGAGTTTGATCCTAAAAAAATGACTGGTACTTATATAAGAATGCCAGAGAGAAGTGAACTTCACGCTGATATTAATGAAGCTTTAATAGTTGAATTTTATAACAGATAAAAAAGCAGAATATTTATTCTGCTTTTTGTATGTCTACATTTAAGTTAAGTTCGTTTACTTCGATGTTTGTATTTAAATTTTCTTTTTTATCTATATTAAGAGCAAGTGTTTCTTCTTTTATATAGTCTTTAAATAGATCAAACATTTTTTCACATGTTGAATTTGTTTCATAATATATATTAATTCTATCTGTTATTTCAAAGTTTAATTCTTTTCTTAAATTTTGAACTTTACTTACAAATTCTCTAGCCAAACCTTCTAAGTGTAATTCTTCAGTGATTTCAGTATTTAATATTACGAAGTCATTATTATATGTACCTACATTTAATCCTTCTTTTGATGATATTTTTACTTCAACCATATTTTTATTTACTAATATTTCTTCATTATCTAAATTAATTTTTATTTCTTTATTATTTTGAAGTTTTGTTATATCTTCACTTGTTAATTTTTCTAATTCTTTAGCAAATAAATTTATTTTACTTCCAAATACTTTACCTACTTCTCTAAAGTTTGGTTTTACTGATAAATTCATATATGTATTTAAATCATCTACATATATTATTTCTTTTACGTTTAGTTCTTCTTTTATTAATTCAGTTAGTTCATCTATTATTTTTTCATTTTTGCGATCTAAAAGTATTTCTTTGAGTGGTTGGCGAACTTTTATTTTAGATTCTTCTCTAACCATTCTTCCAATACTTATTAAGTTTCTTACAAGATCCATTTTTTCTTCTAATTTTTCATCTATTAATGATTCATCATATACTGGAAAGTCAGCTAAATGAACAGATTCACTACCAGTTAATTTTTGGTATATTTCCTCTGATATAAATGGTGTTATAGGCGCAATCATTTTACATAAGTTAGTTAGTACTTCGTGAGTTGTTAAGTAAACTGATTTTTTAGAATTATCAAGTTCACTTCCCCAAAAACGATATCTATTTCTTCTTATATACCAGTAAGATCATATTCTTCATAACTTTTAGTTACATATTTAAGTAATGCGTGATATTTAGATAATATCCATTTATCAATATCTTCTCTATCTTCATATGGAACATCAAATTCATTTACATTTACTCCATCTGTGTTTGCATACATTTGGAAAAATGAATATGTATTTTTAAGTGGATTAAAGAATTTTGAGTATACTTCTTTTAATCCTTCATAATCAAATCTTAGTGGCATCCATACAGGTGAGACATATGGCATATAAAATCTTACTACATCTGCTCCATATTCTTCCATTAATTCAAATGGTTCGATTATGTTTCCTCTACTTTTACTCATTTTTTTACCTTCAGAGTCTACTAGTAAATCATTTACTAATACATTTTTATATGGAGCTCTTCCAGTTACAAATGTTGATATTAATAAAAGTGTATAAAACCATCCTCTTGTTTGATCTATTCCTTCACATATAAAATCAGCAGGAAATTGTTTATCAAATATTTCTTCATTATTAAATGGAAAGTGATATTGAGCAAAAGGCATTGATCCCGAGTCAAACCAGCAATCTATTACTTCTGGAACTCTTTTCATATGTTTATTACATTTAGAGCACTTTAATAAAACATCATCTACATATGGTCTGTGAAGATCAATTGAGTTATCAATTTTATTAACTGATTTTTCAATTAATTCTTCTTTTGAACCAATCATTTCTTCATGACCGCATTCACATTTCCATAATGGTAGTGGCGTTCCCCAGTATCTTTCTCTTGATATAGCCCAGTCATTCATATTTTCAAGCCAGTTTCCAAATCTTTTTTCTCCAACATGTTTTGGATACCAATTTACTTTTTTATTTTCTTTTATTACTTTATCTTTTATTTTTGTTACTTCAAGATAATAACTTGGTTTTGAATAATATATTAATTGACTTTGACATCTCCAGCAGTGTGGATAATTATGTGTTATTCTTTGTTTTTTAAATAATTTATCATTTTCTCTTAAGTATTTTATTATTTCAAGATCTGCATCAAATACAAGCATGTCTTTCCATGGGCCTTCTGTGTAGGTTCCATCTTCTCCAACTGGATTTAAAACTGGAAGATTATATTTTCTTCCTACTTCATAGTCATCTTGACCAAAAGCAGGAGCCATATGAACTATTCCTGTTCCATCTTCCATACTTACAAAATCAGCAAGCGTAATAAAGAATGCTTCTTTATCAGGTTTTATAAATGGAAGTAGTTGGTTATATTTTTTATTTTCTAAATCTTTTCCTAAATAAGTATCTAAAACCTCAAAATCATCTCCTAAAAGAGTTTTAGATAGCTTTTTAGCTACAATAAAGTTATTTCCTTGTGATGATACTTTGACATATTCTTCTCTTGGATTAACTGCAAGGGCAACGTTTGCCATTAGAGTCCAAGGAGTAGTTGTCCAAACTAAAAAGTTTGCATCTAGTTCTTCTGAATAAAAGGGAACAATTACTGTATCTACTGGTACTTCTTTATAACCTTGAGCTACTTCATGAGTAGCAAGTCCAGTTCCACATCTTGGGCAGTAAGGTAATATTTTATGACCTTGATAAAATAATCCTTCTTCAAAAAATTTCTTTAAGATCCACCACTCTGTTTCGATATAATTATCATGATATGTTACATATGGATTATCCAGATCAATAAACTGTCCCATTTTGGTAGTTAGTTTAGAAAATAGCTCTTCATTTTTCCATACACTTTCTCTACATTTTTGGTTAAACTCTGCTATTCCATATTTTTCTATATCTGATTTTGAGGTAAATCCCAATTCTTTTTCAACTTCAAGTTCAACAGGAAGACCGTGCGTGTCCCATCCTATTTTACGATATACTTTATATCCTTGCATTGTTTTATATTTACAAAATGAATCTTTTAAAAATTTTGCAAGCATATGATGAAGTCCAGGATAACCATTTGCAGTAGCTGGGCCATCATAAAATACCCAGTATTTATCTCTGTTTTTAATTGATTTTTCGAAAATATTATTTTCTTCCCAGTATTTTGAGTAAGATGCTTCGACATCTTTTACTGCTTTTTTGTTTAATTCTTCATATTTTTTCATATTTCCTCCTAAAAAAAATCCATAAATTAAAGGACGAGCAAAACCCGTGGTACCACCTTAATTCATGAATTTCATGCGCTTAATTCTCGTAACGTGAGTTATTCGTTTTTTCCTTATCAGAAAAACACATCAGAAGTGATTTTTAATTATCTTATATGCTTATCTTTCACCACCTGTAAGCTCTCTTTAATACAGTTATAATTAACGTCTTCATCTCTTGCTTTGTAAAACTAATTATATTATTTCTTTACTTTTTTGTCAAATTTATTACTTTATTTTTCTTGTTGTAATTAAATCTGTTTTATTTAATCTTTTTGATTTAACTTTATGGGTGGTGTATGACTGACCTTCAAATATATCAAATGGTTTTTTATTTTCAATATCTATTTGATAATCTGCCAGTAATATACCTCTTTTAGATAAGTTTACATTAGCTAAATTATCTGCAAATAAATTTACTTCATCTAGTAATTCCTCTAACATAAAGTCTTTCATTTCTTCATAATATTCTTTTAGTATTTGATCAACCATTATATTTGATAAATCAATTATGTCATATTCCTTATCAAAAGAGTTTTTAAATAAATCACCAGGTATAAAGTTAGATTCTTTTTCATGTAGTAATCTTTTTTTAAGAATATTATAATATCTTTCTTTTGAATAAAATTTACTTCCAGTTGTTATTTCTTCTTCTCTAAAATCATTGTGATGAATGTCTATTAATCCTTCAAAGTCTCTTGTTTTTCCAAATGAAATTATTTCTCTCCAAAAGAAGTATACATCATATGGTAAAAATAACTTTAGTTTTAATAATAAACTCTCGCTTAAAAATCTTATGTTTTTTCTATTTTTTACATATGGAAATAAAAATAGTTTAAACTGATCATATGTTAATACTTTTATAGCAGCTATTTTTAGTTCTTTTATATATTCTGATAGTATATTTATATCAAAGCTATCTATTTTTAAAGCTCCATAATATTTCGCAGCTAAATACTGATCACCACTTGCTACTGGTGATAAAACTGTTTTATTTTTATATTTTAATACTTTGTTTTTTGATTCGCTATTTTCATTTGAAAATAATATTAATGATGAATAATTTTTACAATACGTAAACTTTTTTTCCTCCATTAAATTAATTGCGTTATTTATATCACTTTGCAGTTTTTTCATGTTATTCCCCTTAACTTGTGTGATACTTTAACATATTTAGATATTTTTTACAAGTTATTTGTTTTAAATAGAATACTCATCTTTATTGTTTCTTCATCTTGTTTTTCATATAAAGCATATTCTTCATTATTTAATGTAAATAATATATAGTCTTTTATTTTCATTTTTAATTTTTGACCATTTTTAACTTTAAATAACATTTCAGGATTTAATTCCATTTTAGGATATTTTTTTAATAGCTCTTTTATACTTAATACTTCATGTTTGTTTTCTTTTATTTCATCTAATGTATATGATTTATATATTCCGCCTACTTCTGTTCTTTTTAAATCTGTTAGTGTTCCATAAGTACCAAGATAATCACCAATATCTCTTATTAAACTTCTTATGTAAGTTCCTTTTGATACTTTCACAGAAACTGTTATTATATTATTTTTTATATTAAGTAATTTAATGTTATATATATTTACTATTCTAGATGGAAGTTTTATCTCTTTATTTTCTCTTGCATATTCATATAGTTTTTTTCCATCTATTTTTACAGCAGAATATATTGGAACTTTTTGATCATATTCTTTAATGAAGTGATTTAAAGCTTTTTTTATTTCCTTTTTGTTTATTTTATATTCTTCTTCTTTTAATACCTCTCCAGTTATATCTAGAGTATCAGTTAATATTCCAAGTTTAAAAGAAGCGATATAAGTTTTATCGTCATTTATTAATATATTAGATAATTTAGTAGCTCTTCCAATTAAACAAATAAGAACCCCAGTAGCCATTGGGTCTAGGGTTCCAGTGTGTCCTATTTTTTTAGTGTTTAGGATTTTACTTAATTTGTTTACTGCATCTCTACTTGTATAATTTTTTTCTTTATTAATTACAATTGCGCCATTCATATTAGTCACCTTGGTGGATATTTTTAATTATATTTTCGATTCTTTGTCCATACTCTATAGATTCATCAAAGATGAATTTTAATTCTGGAGTGTGTCTTATATCTAGTCTTTCAGCTAATTTAGTTCTGAAAAATGACGATGCTTTCTCTACTTCTTTTTGAACATCTTCTCTATTTTCATCACTTAAATATGTATAATATATTTTGGCTATTCCAAGATCAGGAGCTGCTTCAGCAGCTGTTATTGTTAATTTTTTTAAATTTGAATCTTTTGCTTCTTCAAATATTATTTGTGATAATTCACGTACTATTTGTGAAGATATTCGGTCTGATTTTCTTGTCATCTTTTTACCTCCACTTCGTGGTATGCCTCAAATATATCAGCTTCTTTAATATCATTATAATTTTCGATTGTTATTCCGCATTCAAAGCCATTTTTAACTTCTTTTACGTTATCTTCACCTCTTTGAAGTGATGATATTTTTCCATCATATATTATAACTCCATCTCTTATAATTCTTACCTTTGAGTTTGATTTTATAAATCCACTTGTTATAAAAGATCCAGCAATTGTTCCAACTTTACTAAATTTAAATAGTTTTCTTACTTCTGCTGTTCCAGTTATTTCTTCTTTAAATTCAGGATCAAGCATTCCTTTCATAGCAAGCTCTACTTCTTCAATTAATTTATATATTACTTGGTATAATCTTATTTCAACATTATATTGTTTTGCCATTTCTCTTGTTATGTTTGATGGTGATACATTAAATCCAACTATAATAGCATCTGATGCGTTTGCTAAGACAATGTCACTTTCAGTAATAGTTCCAATTCCACTTCTTATTACTTTTATTCTGACTCCTTCAACATCTATTTTTTCAAGAGAACTTTTTATTGCTTCTTCAGATCCTCTAACATCTGCTTTTAATACAATATTTATTTCTTTTGTTCCTGATTTAATTTTGTCAAATAGATCATCAAATGACACTATTTCTTTTTTGGCTATATTGTATTTTGCTGCTTCTTTTCTTTTCTCACCAACTTCACGTGCTTTTTTCTCTGATTCAAAAGCCATGAATTTATCTCCAGCTGATGGATTATCTGATAGTCCAGTAATTTCAACTGGAGTACTTGGCCCAGCTGATACAATATCATTTCCTTTATCATTTTTAAGTGTTCTAACCTTACCATATGCTGTTCCAACTACAATAGGATCACCTAATCTTAAGGTTCCATTTTCAATTAGTAAAGTTACAACTCCACCCATATTTTTATCTATTCTAGATTCAATTACTGTTCCTAGAGCATATCTTGATTCATTTGCTTTTAGTTCATTTACTTCAGATATTGCTAGTATTGTTTTTAAAAGCTCATCTATTCCTTCTCCGGTTAGAGCACTTATTTTAACAAATGGTATATTTCCGCCCCATTCTTCTGGAGTTATATTAAGACCAGCCATTGCTTCCATAATTCGATCTGGATTTGCATCTGGTTTATCCATTTTGTTTATAGCAACAATTATTGGCACATTTGCTGATAAAGCATGATCCACAGCTTCTTTTGTTTGCGGCATAACACCATCATCAGCTGCTACAATTAATATTACAATATCAGTTACGCTTGCTCCTCTTGCTCTCATTTCGGTAAAAGCAGCATGGCCTGGCGTATCAATAAATGTTATTGGTTTACCTTCACATTTTGTTTGGTATGCTCCGATAGCTTGAGTAATTCCACCAGCTTCACCTGATGCAACACTTTCATTTCTAATATAATCTAGTAGTGAAGTTTTACCATGATCAACGTGTCCCATTACAGTTACTACAGGAGGACGGTTTGTTAGGTTTTCTTCTTTATCTATTATTTCATATTCTTCAAAGTTAAATACATCTTGTGTTTCTTCTTTTTTTAATACTTTTTTATAGTCTAAAACTATTATTTCAGCATTTTCAAAATCTATGCCTTGATTTAAATTCATCATTAAACCCAGTGAAATTAATTTTTTTATTAATTCAGTTGGAGGAACTCCTAATGAATTTGCTAGATCACTTACTGTCATTCCTTCTTTGTATAAAACTATATCTTCATTAACTTCTTCATTCGTCATTAATTTTTCTTTGTTTTTATACATTTGTTTTTTCTTTTCTTGATATTCGTTATCTTTTTTAGAAACAGGTCTTTTTCTATCTCTTTTTAAATTCTCTTCGTCATCTTCATGATATGAAATTTTTGATTCGTTAATTATAGCTTGAGCTGTATCTTCTAATATTTCTTCTTCATCTAAATCAATATCAGTATCAGTGCTAATTAAGTTCATTGAGTTATCTAATACAATTATTGTATCATCATCAATCATATCATTTCCGTTTGTTATTTTTAATCCAAGGTCAGTACATTTATCTAATACTTCTTGAACTGTATAACCCATTTCTGCTGCATATTCTTTAATACTCATTTAAGAGCACCACCTTTCTTTTTATAGCATATTTAATATATCTTCATATATTTTATCTGGTACATTTACTCCAAGTGCTTTATCAAGTGTTTTTCTTTTTATTGCTTTTTCGATTACTTCTTTTTCTTTTTTTAAGTAGCAACCTTTGCCATTTATTTTACCGGTTAAATCAATTAATACTTCATCGCCTGATTTAACAATTCTAAGTAATTCA
Source organism: uncultured Muribaculaceae bacterium (assembly GCA_964529195.1). GTDB lineage: Bacteria > Bacillota_I > Bacilli_A > RF39 > UBA660 > DUUS01. Next base: position 62,500 of record CAZGWM010000001.1, read on the forward strand.
TTTTTTGGAAGTTTTTCTCTTGTTACGATGCACATTCTCATTGGAACTTTTCTCATTAATTTTGATTTCCCTCTGCTGTTATTTGTTCAAGTGTTTTTACTGTTATATGGAATTTTGTAAGTCTACTTGCAAGTTTAATGTTTATTCCTTTTTTACCAATTGCTAGTGATAAATTATCATCATTTACAATTGCTAGTGCTCTTCTTTCTTTTTCGTTTTCTAATATATTTACTATTACATCTTTAGCTGGGCTAAGTGCATTTGCAACAAACTGAGCTTCATCTTCACTGTATAAAATTAAATCTATTTTTTCACCATTTAATTCTTTTAAGATACTTCCAATTCTTGAGCCTCTCTCGCCAATACATGTTCCGATTGGATCAATTCGGTTATCATTTGTAAATACTGCGACTTTACTTCTTACGCCAGGTTCTCTTGCTACTGCAAATAATTCAATTGAGCCATCTGCTAATTCAGGTATTTCATTTTCAAATAATCTCTTTACAAAACCAAAGTTTTTTCTTGAACATAATATTAACGGTCCTTTAGGAGTTGATTCTATTTTTTGAATATATACTTTTATACTTGAACCCATTTTTACAACTTCACCAGGTATCATTTCACTTTTAGGAAGTATTCCTCTTGTTCTTCCTAAATCTACGTAGTAGTTTTTATTATCTTCCATTGCTAGGAGTCCAAGCATTAATTCATCTTGTTTTCCTTCAAACTCTGATATTATACTTTCTTTTTCTGCTTCTCTTATTTTTTGTGTTAATACTTGTTTAGCTGTTGATGCAGCTACTCTTCCAAAATCTTTTGGAGTTATTTCTTCTTCTATTGTTTCACCAACTTCAATAGTAGGAAGTATTTTTTTAGCATCTTCAATTAAGATTTGAGCATCTTCATTTATTTCAGGTTCAGTATATGAAATATTTCCATCTTCATCTACTATTTCATCACCTTCAATATATTCATCTACTGCTACTAAGTATGAAAATATTTTTATATCACCAGTTGTTCGGTCCATTTTGACTTTTACGTTTGTTTTTGAATCAAAGTTTTTCTTATATGCGGTTATTAAAGCTTGCTCCATTGCTTCAAATACTACTTCTTCTTCAATTCCTTTTTCTTTAGTTATTGATTTTACCGCTTTGATAAATTCTTTTCCGTTCATGAATTTCCTCTTTCTTTACTTGATATATCAAGGATATATTCTTCTTTTATTATGTCTTTTTCATCTATAAGGGGATTAATTAAATTTGTAGCATCTACAATAGTATCTAAATCAATTCCACCTTCTTTATCTAAGATGATTTTTAAAAACTTATAGTTATTCTCAGTTGTATATTCAATTGAATCAACTACAATATTCTTTTCTGATAATGGTTTTTCAATTAACTTTTTTATTTCATTTATTTTTTCTTCCATATGTCCTCCAAAAGCAATAATAAAAGCGGGAAGTTTATGTCCCACTTAAATCTGCATATTTATTATAGCAAAAGTCAATTAAAATGTAAAGAAACTTATATATCGCCTAACACTAGAGCATTATAATTACTTTCTTCTTCTTTGCTTAAGATAAAATTTTCAATAATTTTTATATAAGGTTTTTCTAAAGTAGTTAATTCTATTTCAGATACTACTTTATTTAATTTTTTTGGTATTTCATTATCAAGAGATATATATTTTACTGGTTTTCCAGATTTTTTTAATAAACTTAGTTCATATTTATGTGTAAAAGTAGTGTTACTTACATCAGCTATTATTATATCAGCTTCATTAATTAACTCTTTTACATATCTTGTTTGATATTTCTTTGTTAAAGGTAAAATTAAATCATGTTTTAAACAAATTGGATTACTTAAAACTTCTTTATATATTAAATTATTATAATCAATTTTATCTGAATGGACAAAATATATTTTTAATCTTTTATTCACTTTATCACCCTTTATTTTTTTTAGTATATCACGATGAAGTTAATTTTGCTATAATGAAAACAGGTGAAACACATGAAAATAATTGGTATTATAGCTGAATACAATCCATTTCATAATGGTCATAAATATCATATTGATGAGATTAAAAAGATGTATAAAAATAGTTTGATTATTTTAGTTTTAAATGGGTACTTTACTCAAAGAGGTGAAGTTAGTATTTTATCTAAAGAAGATAAAGTTAAAATTGCTCTTGAAAATAAAGTTGATATAGTTTTAGAACACCCCTTTTTATACTCTTCTAATTCCGCAGACATTTTTGCTGAATCAGCAGTTAGTATTTTAAATCATTTAAAAGTTGATACAATTGTTTTTGGAAGTGAAAGTAATGATACTAACAAATTAATTTTAAGTGCTAAAAAAATGATGGATAATTTAGCTAATGAAAAAATCAAAAGTTTTTTAAAAAAAGGTTTTAGCTATCCAGTTTCTTTAGCAAAAGCAAATAAGATTGATATAACTTTACCAAATGACTTACTTGGAGTTTCATATATAAAAGCTATTTTAAAAAATAATTATAATATAACTCCCATTACAATTAAAAGAACTAATAGTTATCACGATCTTAAAAGTAATGATGAAATAATAAGTGCATCTAATATTAGAGAGAAATTTAAAAATAATATAAATGTTGATAAGCACACTAATTACAGTAGTTATTTTAATAATATTAACGATGAATTATTATTTGATTTAATTAAAACAAAAATTATTACTGATAATAATTTGAGTACATATTTATCTGTTGATGAAGGACTCGATTTTAAATTAAAAAAAGAAATTATTAACGCAAGTAATTTAAACGATTTAATTATGTTAGTTAAATCAAAAAGATATACTTATAATAGAATTAGAAGAATGCTTATTCATATATTACTCGGTATAAAAAAAGAAAGAAATTTAGATATTAATTATGTTAAAGTTTTAGGTTTCAATAAAAAGGGTTCTTCTTATTTAAGAAAAATAAAAAAAGATAATGATTTTTTGATTAATAGAAAAATTGATTCTTCTTTTGAGGCAGAAAATTTTGAACTTAATGCTTCTTTAATATATGACTTATTATGTAATACTAATACATATAAATATGAAATAAAAAATAAACCTATAATTAAAAATATAGACTAAAATGAGTCTATATTTATTTTGATATGATTTAATTTATTTAAATATCCATATGCTTGAACCATAGTTCTAATAGCGCTTGCCATTTTACCACTACGACCAATTACTGCTCCCATGTCATCTGAGTGAACTATTATTTCAAGTAATATTGAACTATCATCTCCACCAAATTCCTGGACACTTACCATATCAGGATTTTTAACGATATTTTTAACTAAATCTTCAGTAAAAGTAACTAATTCTGTGTGCATAATTACTTACCACTTTTCTTTGTAGGTGTTTTGTATTTATTCCATACACCACTTTTAGTTAAGATATTTTTTACAGTATTTGTTGGTTCAGCTCCATTATTTAACCATTTTAAAGCTTTTTCTTCATCAATAGTAACTTTATCTGTTTCAAGTAATGGATTGTATGTTCCAATTATTTCAATAAAGCTACCATCTCTAGATGCTCTTGAATCAGCAGCAACAATTCTATAGAATGGTTTTTTCTTAGCGCCCATTCTTCTTAATCTTAATTTAACAGCCATAATATGCCTCCTTCTTAATTAAAAGTATTTTATCAATTATATTTAAGTAAGTCAACCTTTTTTGGTTGACCCGTTATTTATATGTTATATTTAACTTGGTGATAAAATGGATTGTGTTTTTTGCAAAATAAATAATAATGAAATTCCTTCTAAAACTATTTATGAAGATAACGTTCTAAGAGTTATTATGGATAACAACCCTGTTTCTAATGGTCATGTTTTAATTTTAACTAAGGATCATTTTAAAGATTTTAGTGAAGTTGATTCTCAAACTATTAGTCATATTCATGAAATATCTAAAAAAATCAAATCTTATTTAGAAGATAGTTTAAAACCAGAAGGAATAACTATTTTAAATAATTATGGAATTAATCAAGTTGTTAAACACTATCATTTACATTTAATTCCAGTTTATAATCATAACAATTTAAATAATATAGATGATATTTATGCAAAAATAAAACGTGTTATATAACACGTTATTTTAATGCTACGATTAATTCAGCTTTTTTTAATGTTGAATAACCAGTAAGTTCTCTTTCTTTTGCAAGTTCTCTTAGTTCTGCAACTGTTAAGCTTGCTAAGTCTTTATCTTTTTTTACTTCAGCTTTTGCTGGAGCTTTTTTTACTTCTTCTTTTACTTCAGTTTTTACTGCAGCTTTTTTTACTTCAGTTTTTGCTGGGATTTTTCCATTTAAAGCATCTTTTGCTACATTTACAAGTTCAGTAAAATATTTAGGATTGTCTATTGCTATTTCACTTAATACTTTACGATTAAGATCTACATTTGCAATTGATAGTCCATTTATGAATCTTGAATATGATATGTCATTTTGATGACATGCTGCATTTATTCTTGTAATCCATAATTTTCTAAAGTTTCTTTTATTAGCTTTACGATCACGATAAGCATATTCTCCACTATGAAATAATTGTTCTTGTGCTGTTTTATATAGTCTGTGTTTACTTCCAAAGTAACCTTTTGCTTGTTTTAATACTTTTCTTCTTCTGTTTTTTGAAACAGATCCGCCTTTAACTCTTGTCATAATTCATTCACCTAGATAACAGTTTTTAGTCTGTCAGCGTCTCCTTTCGCTAATACTCCCTTATTTCTTCTTTGTCTTACTTGTTTTCCTGTGTCTTTTGCAGTGTTGTGGTTTCCACCAGATTTTTTAAATGTTAGTGTTCCATTTTTTTTCTTTTTAAAAATTTTGCTACTTGCTTTATGTGTTTTTTGCTTTGGCATTTTCTATTCCTCCTTATTTAATTGGTGCTAAAATCATTGCCATATCTCTACCTGTTAATTTTGGGTTTGATTCTATCGTTGAGCATTCCTTTAATTCTTCTGAAAATTTTATAAGTACATCTCTACCTAATTCTGTATGAGCCATTTGTCTACCTTTAAATTTAATTGTAGCCTTTATTTTATGACCTTTTTTTAGGTATGATTCAGCGTTTCTAACTCTAGTGTTGAAATCTCCAATATCAATATTTACTGATAATTGATATTCTTTAATTTCTCTTCTACTAGCTCTTTGGTTTTTTAATGCTTCTTTTTGTTTTTTCTTTCTTTCATAATTATATTTATTATAATCCATGATTTTCCCTACTGGGTGTTGTGAATTTTCACTCATTAAAACTAAATCTAGACCAGCATAATTTGCTAGCGTTAGAGCATCATCGATATCTTTCATTCCCATTTGTTCACCATTAGGACCGATAACCATTAGCTGTTTTACTCTTATCTTTTCATTGATTGGTAGATCGTTACTTTTGATATTTGCTATTGTAAGCACCTCCATATAATTAAAAAGTGGATACATAATGTATCCACATAAAAACTATTATATTATTAATATACTTAGCTTTTTACCTATTCACTTATATGAATCAGGTGGAATGTGGATACACTCGCTTTCTTTAAAATTACTAGTTAAGTATACCATTTTATTTTAAAATGTCAAGTATTTGATTTAACTTCGGTATTTGACGGAAGATTTATTTCTTCTTTTATCTGATTGTTTTTAACAAATATTTTAGAAGTTTGTTTGATATTATTAAACATTCCTTCTTTTGAAGCACTTAGATTTGCCCAGTTATCTATTCTTAAAGTATCAAAAGTAGCTCCATCAAACATATTATCCATATTTTCTACTTTAGATATATTCCAAGATTTAATATCTATTGTTTTAATATTTGCTTCTTTAAACGCTTTATTTAAACTAATTACGCCTGATGTATTTAATTTATTTAATCCAGTTACTTTTACTTCTTCAATATTTTTACCTATTTCATAAAACATTGAATCCATATTTGTAGTAAATTTTGTATTTAAATTTGTTAAATCTAATTCTTTTAAGTTTGTTAATCCTTTAAATAGTAGAGAAGAATCTTCTCCAGTAAACACTCCACCATTTTGACCAATTGTTACCTTATACATATTATCTGATTCAGATGCAGTATACCAAGCAACTATTTCAGAAGTCTCAGATACTTTCCAGTTACCTAAAACATCTTCTGGAATTATATTTGTATTTACAAAAGTTATTTCTTCTATTTCACTTTTTAGAAGCTGACTTCCTAAGAAATATTCGTTTTCATTTACTTTGTTTATTGTTTCAGGTTTATACATAGTTACTGCAACTATTGATAATTTTACCTCTAAGTTTGTATTTGATATTGTTTCATCTACCCATATATCTTCACTATTACCATTTAACCACATTCTATAATTATATAAATGTGATTCTTTTTTATTGAAATGGTTTTTCATTATTACATAATTATTAACAGATCCATCAATTATATGAACTGAAGATTCTTTTTCGAGTAAATCTAGTGATGCTATTAATGAATCTCTAGGACCAGTTAAAGAAGTTTTTATATATTCTTCTTTTCTTAGTGAGCTTGTATTCATAACTGACATAACTATCTTATAATCAACAAAAGTATCACAGTTATTAGTTACTTTAAACATATACGGTGTGGTTTTCATTCCGCTTTCATCCGTTAGAGGAAAAGCATTATTTAGTTTAATACTCTCATTAACACCATTTATAGTTACTTCCATACAATCAAGAGTTGATATAATGCTTTGACCTTTTTGAATTTCCTCTGATTTTACAAATGAATAAGTAACTGCTGTTATAGTTACAATCATCATTACAATACTTATTATTCCTATTATTAAATATTTTTTAGTAATTTTCACTAAGTTCACCTATCTTTATAAGTAAATTTTAACACAGTAAACATCTATTTTCAATCTAGTTATACTCTAATTAAAGAAAGTGCTTCTAATTCGTTTTTTATTATTTTAAAATCTTCTTTTAACTCTTCTGTTGGATTACATATCAAAAATTTACCATTATTTTTATATATTAATTCTTCTCCCATTTTTAATGTCTTTATTCCTTCATAATCAATTATATTTATATTTGTTAAATTATAAACTAAAAATCTAATCCCATTTCTTTTTATTAAAGGAATGATATATTTGTTAAATTCTTTTGCCGTACTTAGAGTTAAATTTCCACATAATCTAACGAAAAGTATTCCTTTTTTATATTCTATATTTATTTTAAGCATGTTTTTTCCTTTTAAACATTTCTTTTATTATTTGATATATCATTAAAATGATAAAGATACCAGTTTTAATAAATACTTTGTTATTATTTTCAACAGTTTTATTAATAGGTGTAATGATTTCTTTTTTATTTTCAAGTTTTTTTGTTGTTATTTCTTCTACTATTAAATTGGTTTTTTTAGGATACGTTTTTTTCTTTTGAATATTTATAATTATATCTTTATAAAAGCAATCTTCTTTTGTAAAGCATATTGTTACTTTTTGCGTGCCATTTTCAGAAAAATCTATATTACTTACACTATAAATATCGGCACTAGTATATATTATTAAAGGATCATCTAAAGTATTGATGTAATCAGCCACTATTATTTTATTTCTTTTATAATAATCATACTTAACAATATATTTATTTAAATCAAATACATAGCCTTCTTTTTCATTTAATTCATAAGATGAATCAAGTATACCTAGTGAATAATATTTATATTTAACTACTTCTTTTTCATAATAAGGCTTTACCTCTTCATCGCTAAAATAAATATTTAATTCTTCATTTAAATTTAATCTAGTTAAACTTACACTATAATACCCAAGAAAACCGAAATCTTCTGAAGCCATTAATCTAAAATTAATGTTTTCATCGATATCTTCTGTTTCAAATAATATATTAATTTTTAATTCAGATAGTTGATAGTAATCATCTAATCTAATTATCATGTATGCATCACTAGGAATATTTTCGTTTATATCGTAACTTAAATTATTAAAAAAATAATCAACTTCTTTTTCCTGAGTATATACAGTTATTTTTTTTATCTTAGTATTTTTAACCTCAAAATTATTTAATAAAAAATGTCTTATTTTTTTATCTTCATCTATTTTTATTGTTATATTCTCTTTTGTGTTTTTTTCTGGATTACTTAATGCTAATTTCTCTACAATAAAATCTTCTTCGTCAATTTTATTGTATTCTTCAGTATTTTTATTTTTTTCAAAATAATTTTCTTTTAAAACCCCGTATTTATAATTATAATAATAAATTAATCTTTCTTTTTTTAGTAACTCTGTTTCTTTTAAATCTTCTTTAGTATTTTGTAAATATAATTTATATTCTGAATAATATTCTTTTCCATAAACTGTGCTTGGCATTAGCAAAAACATAACTAACGCAACTATTATTTTTTTCATTTAACCTCCTTACTATTTAATGTTATAAGTAAAACTCTTATTTCCTTTAAATAATTTTAGATGGACAAAATAGGTTAAATGTAATATAATATATTGACCAAGAGAACTTATGTTTAATTTATTTTTTAGCAAGGAGGATTTTTTTACATGAAAAATAATGAGACAATTACGTCTGTTTTTGCACTTGGAGGCTTAGGAGAAGTCGGTAAAAACATGTACGTTGTAGAACATGGTGATGAAATCATCATCATGGATGCAGGGGTATTATTCCCTGAGGATGAATTACTTGGAATCGATTATGTTATTCAAGATATAACCTATTTAAAACAAAATCAAAATAAAATAAAAGCTTTATTTATAACTCACGGTCATGAGGATCATATTGGAGGTATTACTTTCCTACTTCAACATATGGATATACCTGTTATATATGCTTCTCAAATCGCTAGTGATTTAATTGTTAAAAAGCTTAATGATAAAAATATAAAATATAAAAACTTAAAAGTTTATCATGCAGATGATGTGTTTAAATTTAAACATATGACTGTTGATTTTATTACAACAACTCACTCAATACCTGATAGTTATGGTATTGTTATTAGAACTCCAAACGGAATTATTGTTAATACAGGAGATTTTAAGTTTGATTTAACTCCGATTGGACCTATGGCTGATATTCATAAAATGGCTAAACTTGGTGATGAAGGTGTTAAACTTCTTATGTCAGATAGTACTAACTCATTAACTCCAGGTTCATCAAAAAGTGAAAGTATTGTAGATGAGGCACTAGGAGATGTATTTGCAAGACATAATTCAAGAATTATTGTTGCAACATTTGCATAATAGAAAAATAATTACTTTCGGTAGAAGTATGGAAAACGCTAAAGAAATAGCGATTAAAAATAACTTAATCGAAGATAAATCTGTTTTTGTTAATTTAAATGAAGCTAAAGACTTAAAGAAAAATGAAATATGTATATTATGTACAGGTTCTCAAGGTGAACCTTTAGCAGCATTAACTAGAATAGCAGATGGAACTCATCGTCAAATTCAATTATTACCAGATGATATTGTAGTATTTTCATCAAGCCCTATTCCAGGAAATAAAAATAGTATTAATCGTGTTATTAATAAATTATATTTAAAAGGTGTCAAAGTATATACTAATACTGAACTATCAGATATTCACACCTCTGGACATGCTAACCAAGAAGAATTAAAATGGATGCTTCGTTTAATGAAACCTGAATATTTTATGCCAGTTCATGGTGAGTATAGAATGCTTAAATATCATTCTGATTTAGCAATTGATTGTGATGTTAAAAAAGAAAATATATTCATTTGTGAAAATGGAGAAACAATTGAATTAAGTAAAGACGGAGTTAAAAAAGGTAGAAAAGTTACTGCTGGAGATGTTTATGTAGATGGATCAAGAGTTGGTGATATTGGTTCTATTGTTATTAAAGATAGAAAATTAATGAGTAATGATGGGATATTAGTAGCTTTTATTAATATTAATCCTAAAACAAAAGAATTGTTAATTAAACCAAATATTACTACAAGAGGATTTGTCTTAATAAATGAAAATATTGATTTAATTAAAAAAATAGAAGAGAAAGTAACTTCTATAATAATGAACTCACTTAAAGCAAACTACAATTTACTAGATTTAAAAAATCAAATAATTTTAGAATTAAATCCATTTATAAATAATTTAACCGGAAGAAGACCAATAATTATGCCGGTAATAATGGAAGTTGATGAAAGATAAAATACCTCTAAAGAGGTATTTTTATTTTAAAAAAAGAACTTAATTAGTTCTTATTTATCTTTTTTAAAACACATAAACCAATCAAGACAGTATGTGTCTTCAGATTTATCTTCCATTCTTTCTTTAGCTACCCCGCATGATCCTGCAGTTGGAATTATTACATCATCTCCAGGTCTCCAGTTTGCTGGCGTTGCTACATTATCTTTATCTGCTTTTTGTAGAGCCTCTATTATTCTTTTTATTTCATCCATATTTCTTCCGGCTGACATTGGATAATATAAGATAGTTCTTACTTTAGATTCAGGATCTATAATAAATACTGCTCTTACAGCCTGAGTATCAGATGCTCCTTCTTGAAGCATTCCATATTTTTTAGATACTTCCATTTTTATATCTTCAATTAAAGGAAACTCTACTTCGATATTTTTCATTCCATTAAATTCAATATCTTTTATTTTTCTTAACCATGCTATATGAGAATAAAGTGAATCAATTGAAAGTCCTACTAATTCAGTATTCATTTTTTTAAATTCATCACTCATAGCAGCAAAGGTCATAAATTCAGTTGTACATACTGGAGTGAAATCTGCTGGATGGGAAAATAATATTACCCATTTACCTTTATAATCTTCTGGAAAGTTTATTTCTCCTTGTGTTGTTACAGCTTTAAAACTAGGTGCTGTATCACCTATTAGCGGCATTTTATTTACCACTGGTTCATTTATATTATCTTGCATTTTTTCTCCTTCTAATTATCAATAAATGTTGTTAGTTGAGCTTTTTGTTTAAAACCCGGTTCTACTTTTTGAACTTCACCATTTTTAACAAGCATTAATGTAGGAATTGACATTACACCGTATTCCATAGCTAATTCTCTATTTGTATCAATATTAATACGAACAAAGTCTACATCTTCTCTTTCTGGAGCATATTCTTTTAATACTACAGCTTGCATTTTACATGGTCCGCACCAGTCAGCAAAAAACGTTACTAGTACTGGTTTATTATTTTTCATTACTTTTTCTTCAAATTCATTTTTTGATATTTCAAATAAGTTCATAATTGCCTCCTTCTTTTAGTATTATAATACACTTTATTTTCTTTTTCAGTGATAATATCACATTTGACATAAAGACTTATTTAAAATATACTTTTAGTATGAATGAAAAAATATTAAAAAAAGGATTTTCAATTTGGAATAAACTTGATTTCGAGATGCAAAACACTCTTCTTAAATCATCTAAAATAATTAGCTATAAAAAAGGAGACATAATTCATAGAGGTGAAAACTCATGTCTCGGTTTAATTATTATAGATAAAGGTTTAGTTAAAGCATTCTCATCTCCAGATGGAAATAAAAAAATTACATTATATAGACTATATGATAATGATATGTGTTTATTTACTGCATCATGTATTATGAAAGATGTTTCTTTTGATATCTTTTTAGAATGTGAAGAAGATACTACTCTTTTATTAGTACCTACTGAAATATTTGATGAAGTAATTAACAAATCAAGCATAATAGCAAATTATATTAATAAAATTATATTATCTAGATTCTCAGATGTTATGTGGATTTTAGAACAGGTTACATTTCATAGATTAGATAAAAGAATTGCTGATTATTTAATTAATTTAGGCGATGATGAAATTATTATTACTCATGAGAAAATAGCAAGTGATTTAGGTAGCGCTAGAGAAGTAATTAGTAGATTATTAAAACATTTTGAAAAAGATAATTTAGTTAAATTAGAAAGAAATAAAATTACCATTATAAATAGAGATAAGCTACTGGAAATTAGCAACAATTAGATATATAATTGTTTTAGGAGGAATTATGCTAAAGGATTTTAAAGAATTTATTTCAAGAGGTAATGTTATTGATTTAGCAGTTGGTGTTATTATTGGTGGTGCTTTTGGAAAAATTGTTACATCACTAGTTAATGATATTATTATGCCACTTGTTGGAATTTTACTTGGTGGTTTAGATTTTACTTCACTAACACTTAATTTAAATGATGCTGTTATATCATATGGATCATTTATTCAAAACATTGTTGATTTCTTAATTATTTCTGCTTCTATTTTTCTTGTTATTAGATTAATGAATAAACTTAAAAAAGCTGAAGAAGTTAAAGAAGAAGTAAAAAAAGAAGTTAAACCTTCACAAGAAGATTTACTAACTGAAATAAGAGATTTATTAAAGAAAAAAAAGTAAGCTTAGCTTACTTTTTATATTGATATAATTTTTTTACTTCTTTTATTGTAAGTGGTCTATATGATCCTATCGGAAGAAAATCTAAATACAAAAATCCTAGTTCAATTCTGTTTAATTTTACTACTTTGTAGCCCATTCTTGAAAATAGTTTTTTTATAATATGATTTCTACCTTCAATAATTGTTACCTCTACTATTGCTGAATCTTTTTTTATACTATTAGCTCTTACCTTGACTCTAGTTGGAATGCATTTTATTCCTTCAATTACAATTCCAGATTGTAATTTTTTTAAATCTTTTAACTGTAAATATTTATTTATTTTAACTACATATTTTTTAGGTACTTCATTTGAAGGATGTGTTAATATATCGGATAGCTCTCCATCATTTGTAAGAATTAGTAATCCAGTTGTATTAAAATCAAGTCTTCCAACTGGATATATTCTTTTATCAGTATCTATTAAATCAACTACTGTTTTTCTACCTTTTTCATCTTTTACTGAAGATATAACACCTTTAGGTTTGTTAAGTAAATAATATACTTTATCTTCTTTTTCTAAAGTTTTACCATCTATTACTATACTGTCGTTTCCTGATACTTTAAAGCCCATTTCTGTGACTTTAATACCATTTACATATACTTTTCCGTTTTTTATTAATTCTTCTGCATGTCTTCTAGAAGCATACCCAGATTGAGATATTTTCTTTTGTAATCTTTCCATTTTTTTCTCCTTAGTGATTAATATAGCTTATTATAAGTAAAATTACTATCTAAAGTTATATTTTTAATAAAACTTTTAATATCTCTATAATTAATGCTTGGTTAGTATATGTTATAAATATACTTACCGCTAAAAAAGGTCCGAACGGAAGCATATTAGCTTTATTTTTTATTGATACATATAGTGCATATGGAAAAGCTAAGAAAGATGCTAAAACTATATAAAATATTCCTAGTGGAAATCCAAGTGTCATTCCCGCTACAAAAGATAGTTTTATATCTCCACCACCGAGTGATTCTTTTTTAAATATATTATTTCCCATTATCATAAGTACATACATAATAGCAAAAATTCCTAGGCCGGATAATAAACTTACTAAAGCTGCCTTTATTCCGAAAAATAGTATATTTATTATTAATATTAAGGTTCCAGATACTAAAATTGATTCATCTAAAATTATCATCTCTTTTGTATCAGTTATAAATATTATTACTATTAATGATGATATAACAAGTGAGATAAAGAATTCTGGAGTTAATCCATATAATAAATAACTAAATAAAAATAATAAACCGGTTAATAATTCCATTGTGGGATATATTCTTGATATAGACTCACCACAGTGTTTGCACTTTCCTTTTAAAAATATATAAGATAATACAGGTATATTTTCATACCAAGATAAAAAAGTTTTACATTTAGGGCAGTGACTACCAGGTTTTACAATTGATTCTTTTTTTAATAATCTAATACCTACTACATTATAAAATGATCCAAGTATTAATCCAAAGATAAATATAAATAATTCCATCAATCAGTCACCTACATTATTTCAGAGTATAAACCAAACATTGGTAAGACAACTGCCATTACAATTCCACCAACTACTACTGCTAAAAAGATTATTAAAGCAGGCTCGATAAAACTCTTCATACTTTCTATTACTGTTTTATGATTTGTTTGATAATAATCAGCTACTTTGCTCATCATTACAGCAAGTTCTCCAGTTGATTCACCAGTTACAATCATATAGTAAGCAACATCAGGAACAGCCCAGTGATTTTTAAATGCAGAGGATATTTTTTCACCTCTAGCTATGTTATCTAATGTTGTTATCATTATTTCTTTATATACTTCGTTATTAGTTATATTTGTTAATATATCAATACTTTCAGTTATAAATACATTATTATTTAATAGAGATGAAAATGTTTTAGCAAATATACTCATTTCTTTATATATAATAATATTTCCCATTACAGGCATCTTCATCATTAGTTTTTGAAGTTGATGTCTAAATGCTTTAATTTTTTTATAAAGAGTCCCAATAATTATAATTATTACTGCTATTATAGCGAGTATATAACCTATATTTGAACTTAAAAAAGAACTTAAATTTATTATAAATGTAGTTAATGAATTTATTTCAGCTCCTGCTTGTTTGTATACATCTTGAAATTTGGGAATAACATAAATAAGGATAAATCCAACTACTCCAAGTGAAAATATCATTATTATTAAAGGATAACTTATTGCACTTACCATTTGTTTTCTTGTATTTTCAGTTTCAGTATAATAATCTGCCATATCATCTAGTGTTGCCTCTAAATCACCAGTTGCTTCAGCTGCTTTTATCATATTAATTAAAAGTTGTGGAAAAACAGTTCTTTGTTTATCAAGAGCAGTAGAGAAAGATTCACCTAGGGTTAAGTTATATATTATTGCATCAAATACTCTTTTTTTATTATGATCTTTACTCATTTGTTTACTTAAAATTCTCATTGAATTAGTCAGTGGTATTCCTGATTTAATATAAGTAGATAGCTGTGTTAACCAAAAAATTAAATCTTTATTTTTAAATTTTGTTGAATTAAAAGAAGTAGGTCCATATAAAAACTCAATTAATTTAGAAGTTTCTATTTTAAGAACATCGTAATGTTCATTTTCTAAATACGTATATACTTCCATTTTTGAAAAGGCAATAAATGTGTTTGTTTCTTTTTTAAAATCTTCGTTTATTGCTGTGTATCTAAAAGTTAGAGGTGTTGTAGATCTTACCGCATCACTTTCAAGCGATAGTAAAAGATCTTTTCTCATTTCTTTATATTTTTCCTCTGTCCTTTTACTTAGTTTAGGTTTATTTTTTTCTATTGTTTGTTCTCTTTTTAATTTATCTATTTCTTCTATTATTGTACTTTCATCAGTTGCTAAATTTAACTCATCTCTATCAAATATACTTACTTGTTTTCTTTGTTTTACTTTATATACTTTAAATACTGTATCTCCAAGTATTTTAAGAATTATTCTAAAAGGAAACATTAATCCATATAAAAAGTAGTAACATCCTAAAAAGAAAAAGACAAGTGGTTTAAATATTGTTTTTATTATATTTTTCATCTTCACACTACTACCCTTTACTATATGTAATTATATCATATTATATTTTTATAATAAACTCTTATTTAACAATAAAAAAAGGCATTTGCCTTTAGTTATCTATATAATATTTAAGTAAATTGGTAAATTCTCTTTCTCTTAAATCTAAAATTTCTTTTGTTTTAGCTTCAAATCTTAATGTTATATTAGGGCCAGTGTTACTAGCTCTAATTAAAGAAAATCCATCATCATATTCTACTCTAACGCCATCTATTGTAATGACTTCTTCATATTTATCAAGTGCATAATTTTTTATACTTTCAATAATTTCCCACTTTTTATCATCTTGAACTTCAATTCTTATTTCTGGTGTATTATAGTATTTATTTATATGGCTATATAAATCAGAACAAGTTTTTGAAGTATTTCCAAGCATATTTATTAACCTAATGCCTGCATAAACTCCATCATCATAACCTTCAAAATCATCTTTGAAAAAAACGTGACCAGAGTACTCACCACCAAGTAAAACTGGTGTTTCATATACCATAGTTTCAATATAAGCAGATCCATTTTTTAACATTAAAGGAATTCCACCCAATCTGGTTATTTCTTGCTCTAAAGCTTTCGAACATTTTATATCTATAATAATTTTTTTATTATTTGTTTTAGGAATTATTTCTGAAGCGAAGATTCCAAGGAGTGTATCGGTTGGAACCATGTTTCCTTTTTCATCAACTATGCCAACTCTATCTCCATCTCCATCAAAGGCAATTCCTACATCTGCTTTCAATTTTAAAACTGTTTCTTTTAGCTCAACTAAATTTGCCTCATCATTTGGATCTGGATTATGAACAGGAAAACTTCCATCACTTTCAGCATTTAAGTATGTCATTTCTAAATTTTTAATATTATTAAATACTTCTTTTACTAGTATAGAAGGAGTTCCATTTCCAGTATCAATGACTACTTTTAATGGTTTTTTAACATTACCTTTAGATATTAACATATTAATATACTCTTCTTTTTTATTAGCTTTTACAATATTTCCTTTTCCGTGCATATATTTTTCAGTTTTTAAAATATCATAAAATATATCTAATTCTTCTTTCTTTAAATGAAGAAAATTCTCTCCAAATACTTTAAAACCATTATCAAAAGCAGGGTTATGACTTGCAGTTATCATAACTCCATAAGGAATATTAAGTTCCATACTTGAGTAGTTAAACATTGGAGTTGTTGTTAAACCTATATCAGTTATATTAATACCTGTTTCAAGCATCCCTTCTATCAAATGATCATGAAGTTCATCACCACTTAGGCGATTATCATGTCCGATAATGCATTCACTTATTCCTTTTGATAAAGTATATGTTCCAAATGCTTTACCAACATTATATGCAACATCCTTATTTATTTGTAGGGGATATTTTCCTCTTATATCGTTTTCTCTTAATATATTATTATCCATTTTTCCCTCTTTTATATATCTTTTATTATTAATGATTTTGATTCTTTCATATCTTCTGGTATCGCTATATCAACATAATCAAGTAATGTTGGTGCTACATTAGTTAAGCTTCCTTTACTTAATAAACTTACGCCTTTATCAAGTATTATAAAGGGGACTTTTTCCATTGAATGAGTTGTTACTGGAGTATTATTACTATCCATCATTGTATCTGAATTACCATGGTCAGATAAGATAAATGTTTTATAAAAATTTTCATCAGCTCCGTTTATTAATCTTTCTAATTCACGATCAAGTAATGTAAGTGATTCTACTGTTGCCTCCATATTACCAGTATGTCCGACCATATCAGGACATGCATAGTTTACTAATATAAATTCATAATCATCTTCCATACATTTAATTGTTTGATCAGTAATACCACTTGAGCTCATTAGCGGGGTTAAATCATATGTACTTACTTTAGGACTTGGTATTAAAAAATTTTCGGTTCCTTTAAATTTTTTAGATTTTTCTGCATTAAAGAATTTGGTTACATGTGAATATTTTTCTGTTTCTGCTACTCTTGCTTGGGTTATTCCTAAATCAGAAAAGTATTCTCCAACAGGGTATAATTCTTCTTTTTCTTCTTTAAATATTGGAGTTACATTCTTAATATCTTCTTGCTCAAATAAAGTGTATACTTTTAAGTTATTAAAAGGTATTCTAGGAAAACCTTCATAATTATTATCAGAAAATGCATTTATTATTTGAATTGCTCTGTCATGTCTAAAATTAAGCCATAAAAGTGCATCATTATCATTTAATTTAAAGTTGTGTTTAACCATTATTGGCGGTAAAAACTCATCATAAATATCTCTTTTATAACAGTTTAAAATCGCTGTTTCTAAATCGAGAACTCTTAATCCGGCTCCTTTTGCTATCATGTTGTAGTAATATGCTGTCCTTTCATATTTTCTATCTCTATCCATTGCATAGTATCTTCCGCAAACTGTTACTATTTCGCCGATATTATTTTCTTTAAATACTTCTTCTAATTTTTTTATGTAATTTAATGATGAATTAACTGTTGTGTCTCTTCCGTCAGTTATAACGTGAAAATATATTTTATTAACTCCCATTTCCTTTAATAGTGGGATTATTTTAAGCATATAATTTAAATGACTATGAACACCACCATCAGATAATAAACCCATTAAATGAAGATTAGAGTTATTTTTTATTGTGTGTGAAACTAAATCTTTTAGATTTTCATTTTCTTTCATTGATTTTTTATTTAGCTCTTCTTCTATTATTGTTAGTTTTTGTTTTGTTTTTCTTCCTAATCCAATTACTCCATGGCATACTTCACTATTTCCAAATTGTGTTTCTGGAAGTCCTACGTACTCACCTGATGCCTCTAAAAGAGCATGTGGATACTCATTCCATAGTTTATTAAAAAAAGGCATATCTGCTTTTTTTACTGCATTACCATGTTCTTCTTCTCTCATTCCAAAGCCATCTAATATTACCATTAATATTTTTTTCATTTTTTACCTTCTACTCTGTTATAAAATTTACTTCCAGTGATGCATCTGATATATTAAATGTTATATCAACACACCCTTCTAGTTTTTCATTAGTTAATGGATTTATTATAACATCAGTTCCGTCTTCTAATGTTTTTTCTGTTACATATATTCCATTTTTAATTATAAAGTCATATAAGTCATAACATTTATGACAATTACTCTTACACGACTCAGGCTTTATATCATCTAATAAATATGCAGATGCATATTTTAGAGTTGATGAATTTATTGCGCTTATTTTATTATTATAAGTAGTTGTTTTTATTGCACTGCTCATTTCAGAATAAGCAGGAACTGATATTATTACAACTAGTGATAGTATTACTATTACGGATATAATTTCAACTAAAGTAAATCCATTTTTCATCTCTAGCCTCCTAGAATAATTTTAACATATTTAAAAGAAAAAAAGTAGTTTTACTACTTTTTGTTTTATCCTTTTTCTACAATTCTTACCTTAACAGTAGATGCTTTAGATACTAATGTTACTCTTGGATCATCAATTGTAACTTTTACTTCAATATCATGAGTTCCAGGTCCGTATCCACTTAGATCGACTTGGGCTTTTATTGAAGTTACATCTAAATTTATTGCATCTAATATTGATTTTGTTCCTTTAGCAATTATTGTTACTGCTCCATCTGCTAAGCTAGCAGCACCTGCTGTATAATTACTTCCTACATTTATTGATTCAACTTGGATGTTTTCAAATTCTCTTATTGTTTCAGTTCCTAATGATACTTCAACTGTAGTTGTAGTTTCACTCATATGTCTTACGCCTGATGGCTTTTTAAGTGTTACACTATATGTTTTATCAGTACTTAATCCGCTTATATCAATTGGAGCTTCAATGTATTTTAATTCATCAAGAACACCACTATCTCCATATACTCTTACCTTTGTTACTGATGAACTTAATTTAGCAATAGCGTGTCCAACAGTTAGTGTTCCTTGAGTAACTACTCTTACAGGTAATTCAATAAAGTTTGATTCTACTTCTATTTTAACACTTACCTTTGTAGGTACTATTTCTACATTATCTATTTTAATTCCAAGGTTATCATAAGCAACTAATAGTATTGATTCAGCTGTAAATGTTCCTTTTTCAGTTAAGTTAGCCGCTTCTAAATCAATTAAAGCTTTTACTGATGCTACTTTTTCAAGTGCATCACTTGATCCTTTTACAATTACTTCTGTTTTATCTAACTCAACATCTTTTATAGATAATTTAGAATCTAATTTGTCTTGATTTAATAAGTCATAGGATAATGTTTTAACCGCACTTATTTTTTCACTTATTTTTACAGTTACAGTTCCAGGATCTAATTTATAATTAACAGTTCCTATACTATGATTATATTTTAATTTAACTTTATATTGTCCAGTTGAGTATCCACTTAAGTCTAAGACAACTTCATGTTCTCCTAGTTGTTTAGCTAAGTATAAATCACTTTTTCTTCCTATTAAAGTAATATCTACTGTTTCTGGAACTCCTTCAACAACATATGCCTCTTCATTATAAATAATTTTTACCGGTTGATCTGAAAGTATTTCAGCTTCTTCAGTTACTAAGCTTACTGCTTTTGAATCAATTAAAACAAACATTATTATTGCTAAGAATAATGAAATATAAATCATTATATTTGGCCTATTTAATATTTTTTCAAATCTTCCACTATTATTTTTTAAAAGTTCACTTATTCTATATATTATTCTACTTATTGGTACAACAATTAATTTATCTATAATATTATAAATAAATAGTATTATTTTTTTAAAAAGATTAAATAATTTATTCATTGTCTTCACCTTCTTCATCAGCATCATAGAATACTTCTGTTTTTGGTTTTAATTCATCTAATAACATTAATCTAAATTCATCTAATGTTAAGTTATAATTTAAGTGGTTATCTACTGCTATACTTATTCTTCCAGTTTCTTCAGAAACTATTAGTGCAATTGCATCAGTTTCCTCAGCTACACCTAAAGCAGCTCTATGTCTTGTTCCAAGTTTTTTATTAACACTTGGATTCATGCTTGTTTTAAATACTGCACCAGCACAAGTTAATTTATCCCCCTGAAGAATAACACCACCATCATGAAGTGGATTATCCGGATAAAATATTGACTCTAAAAGTACTGATGTAATATCTGCATATATTTTATTAGCAGGAAGTATATATTCTTGAAGTGATATATTTCTCTCTATAACAATAAGAGCACCAATTCTATTTCTTTTTAAATATTCAACAGCTCCCATTATTTCATAAACTATTCTTTCTCTTTCATCTACAGTAAGAACTTTATGTCTTCCAAGTAATTGACTTCTTCCAAGTGATTCAAGTACTGTTCTAATTTCTGGTTGAAATATTATTATAAGTGCAAGTGGTCCCCAAGAGATTATATACTCAAGTAATACTCCGACAGTATATAAATTTAAAAGAACACTAAATAGTTTTATTATTACTATTATTGCTA
The DNA here is from genome assembly GCA_964529195.1 of uncultured Muribaculaceae bacterium. Taxonomy (GTDB): domain Bacteria; phylum Bacillota_I; class Bacilli_A; order RF39; family UBA660; genus DUUS01. The sequence goes on from CAZGWM010000001.1 coordinate 83,534, forward strand.
CTCCTTTAAATATTAATACTAATTTTATGTTATGTTTAAAGTTTTTTAATAAGTAATAGAAGATTAACCAAACTATACTTATATCTATTATTTTTGTTATTATATTCCATAATGACACTAATGTCATACTAACACATCTCCTTTTGTAGCATAATTATTATACCAAATTACAAGTTTAATTACTATCTAGAATTATAAAGAGCAATATAAATTGCTCTTTATTTATTCTTTTTTATCCGTTAATACAAATGTTTCTTCTTGCTTAAGTTCTTCTTCATTAAACTCTTCTTTAGGCATTACTTCTTCTTTTTCATTAGTTAATGTTTCTTTTAATGTTTTATTTAATAATTCTGGTTTTACTTCCGGAACAAGCGGAGTAAAAACTTCACTTACACTTTTTTCTTTTTTACTATGTTTTAAAGCATCAATAACATATCCAATTAAAGCAAATAATAAAAAACAAAGAATAATCATTATATAAATGTAATTACTTAATATAAAATCTTTCATCAAAATTCCTTTCTATTAATTTATTTCTAAAGTTTTATTTTTGGGTTGAATTTGAATAAATGTGTTTCCATCATTTACTACTAATTTTTTTCCGTCTTCATATTTATAAATTGTTTGAGAACTTCTTGATGATTTACTCCATGTTATAGGAACGTATTTTCCTTCAGTTATTAAATATCCTGTTCCAGAACCAATATTATTTAAATCTTGTCTTCCTTCACTATCTAAAGAAGTATTTTCTACTTGATATACAATTATATTTTTGAATGTATATTGTTTTTTAGTTACGTAATCTATATGCTCTTTTCCATTTACTAATCTTTTATATACTTTATTTTCACTATCATATTCATAAGATGTCTTTGTTTGACTTGAATATTCAATTAATACATTATTAGCTTCTTTAGCATCTTTTAAGTCTAAACTATCAGTACTATAAGTAAGCAGAAAATCTCTGTTTCTTTCAGTTCTCTTATTTCCGATACCATTTGCTAACTTTTCTGTATTAGTAAAAAGCGTGTGTTCACTTGATACATTTAATGTTTTGTCACGCCACCCAGTAGAGCCACTATCAGCTACAATTCTGTCAATCGAAAGTGAAGAAAAATCATTTGCAGCTCTTGGTGACTGACCATGATGAACATAAAAAGCATCATTTTCAAGTGCATAGTCTAAATAATAGTGTCTAGCACTACGTACTGAGCCAATTCTCTCTACACTCACATCTACAAACAAGGCTAAATATCTAGTTAAACCACCTTCTACAATCATTTCATAAATAATATATGCATCTTGAAGTCCACTTTGATATGGTCTAGCTGCTCCTATATTATTAATCATTACTGCGTATGGTCTTGTTTTAGAATCAGGATTTAGTATATTTATTTTTTTTACTTCTTCCTTTGGTTTTGTTAATTTAGGTACTTCAATTACTTTATTATTACTTAAATAATTATATGTTCCAATTACCGAAACAGCTAACATAAATATAAGTAATATAATATAATTTTCTTTTTTTTTGAATTTATTTTTTTTCATGTTAACCTCTTATAAATAATCATAACATAATAAAGATACTTTTTAAATAATTTTAATTGTATTAGACATGTTATTTTGGTATAATTTACCTAGAAATGAGGTTTATTTCATAATGAAAATAGATGAAAAAATATTAAAAAAAATGCTTATTGTTACCTCTGTATTTGTAGCATTAATTATATTAATCGCGATTATTTCAAAAATAATATCAAATAAAAAATACACTCTTACAGAGCTAGAAAATAAAATACATACACTTACCGAACAGTATTATAAAACAAACAAAGATGAGCTTCCAAAAAAAGGAGAAACAAAAACATTATCAGCTAACTATTTTGTTAGCACAGGAAAACTGAAGAGTTTGAAGTTAAAAGATGGAAGTACTTGCTCTGGAGAAGTTAATATCACAAATAATAATGGAAATTATTTAATTGTCCCCGTTTTAGAATGTGGAGATAAAAAAGCTGATCCATTATTTAATGTTTTAACAGAAAAAGCAGTTACTTCTGGTAATGGTTTATATAAAAAAGGTGATACTTATATTTTTAGAGGTGACAATGTTAATAACTATATAATGTTTGCCGGAAGACTTTGGAGAATACTAAGAATTAATAGTGATGGAACATTTAGAATAATAGATGAAACTAGAAGTGCAACATCAACTTGGGATAATAGATATAATATAGAACGTAAAAGTATGACTGGAATTAATGATTTTATCTTAAATGATATTAATAGTAGAATTAAAGATTCATTAGATATGGTTTATGAAAATGAAAAATTTTTCACCTCAAAAGATAAATCTTACATTTCAATGCAAGATTTATGTGTAGGTAAAAGAAATAACGAAGGTCCAAATGATGGTTCGATTGAATGTTCAGTAAAAATTGAAGATCAATTCTTAGGATTGATTCAAGCAAATGAATATGTTGAGGCAAGTTTAGATTTAAATTGTAATAGTTTAACAGATATAAGTTGTGGTAACTACAACTTCTTAAAAAATAATTCAAATTCTTCTTGGACAATTACAGCTGATAAAGATACTAATTACAAAGTATATAAATTACATGGTTCTTTATCATTAACAAATGCTTCAAGTGCAAGTAGTGTTAGAACTGTTGTTCATTTAAATAAAAACATTCTTTATTCATCAGGAACTGGCGAAGTAACAGATCCATACAAAATAAAATAAGAAGTTTAAACTTCTTATTTTTTATTTCCATTTAGCATATATAAATATATTATCATTTATAACTGTATTAAAATTATATGGACTTCCGTTATACATCCATCCTTCAAATACATATCCTTCTTTTGTAGGATCAGACGGCTTAACAACTTTATTTCCTCTTAGTATATGTTCTCTAACTACTTTACCAGTATCATCATTATAAACAAACGTAACCATTACTTTACTTGAAGTTGTTGTTGGTTTAATTTGTGTCTTAATACTTGTTGTAGTGCTAGGTAATTTAGTTGTTGTTTTATATGTTGTAGTAGGAGCTTTTGTAGTTGAAGGTTTTTTTGTTGTAGTAACTTTTTTAGTAGTGGTTTCTTTTGTTGTTGTTTCTTTTGTTGTTGTTTCAGAAGCTTCTTTTTTACTAATTGAAACTGTTTCTTCCTCATCCCCACATACAAGATGAATTTCAATTTTATGACCTTTTTCTTGTTTAGTTATTTTTAAATAACTTTTTGTATGATCACATATTTCTCCATCTTCTGTTTTTAAAATTCTTATTGTTCCATCACTTACTAAATCCTCAAGTGAATATGTTTTACTTTTATTTACCTCATTAGGTATTTTATCTTCAGTTATATATTCATTTGCAGTATTTTTAAGTAAATTCATATTTTCTTTAAATGCTTCAGTTTGACCAGAAGGTTCATTTGATTCTTTTTTAGGTAATAGTTTTACTATTAAAATTAATATTATTATTAAAAATAATGCTTTTAATAAAAAACTATGCCAGTTAAATTTATCTCTTGTTTCGTTATACATATTATTCCCCCATTAATTTAATGACTTTATGCTATCATTTATAGTATTTAAAGTCAATAAAAATGAGAAGAACATAATATAATCATGTTCTTCTCAGTAGTTAAGAAAAGATAAATCGTTTCTTAACTGTATTCAGTATATTATATATATTTTAGTTTGTCAACTACTTTAATTGATTTCTTTTTATTTTTTCAATTGTTTCTTCAATTCTTTTATTTTCAGCTTTTTGTTTTAGTTCATCAAGTGTTATTTTTAAATCAAGTTTATTTGCATTTTCATTTACTTCTATTACGTTAAATAGTTTTAATATATCAAATACTATTATTCCAATTGCTGGTATTAATATAATAAATAACCAACCAATTTTACTTATTATAAAAAACTGAATATAACCTAGTTTGGGTATTTTAAATAATGTTTTGCCTTTTAAATCTGCTTCTTTAGCAGTAGCACTATCAGCACTAGGATTATTATCTCCTTTTGTTACAAACTCATATTTTCCATCTACTATTTTTATATCAAGTACACGGTGAGTCACTATTTTATTTTCACTTATTGAACTTGTTGAAACAAAAGTTATTACATCACCAATTTTAACTGATGAAGGATCATCTACCCTTACATCTACTATTATGTCAAATACTTTAATTGCCGGTTCCATACTGCCACTTACAATTGTGTATAAAGATATCTTAGGAACCACTCCTGCTCTTGTTGATATTATTTTGGCATTTATTACATAGTAAATTAAAAAAGCTCCTATTAAAAGTAATATTACTATTACGGCACTTGAAATCAATTTACTTATATGATGGAATGCATCTTTAAGTTTTATTTTTTGTTCAGTTTTAAGTTTAGTCACAAAAAAATCACCCATCTATTCTATTTTAATTATAATCATTTTTATATTAAAAGGCAATAAAAAAAGCCTTACGGCTATTTTAGTATGTAAATTATTATGGTAGTACATCAGTTATTTCTGTTGGTGTTACTTTAATGTTTCCTTTTAAAGAAGCATTTTTATCAGCATCTTGTACTTTACCATTATCAGGAAAATACATTTTTAACATGTATTCATGAACAGCTCCAGATACTACTCCATCAAAGTAACCAGTTCCAAGTAAGATGTCTTTATTATTACCATTTTCTAATTTGTTACTTTCTGAAATACTATTTAAAAGTGCAGTCATTTGAGTTTCATCAGTAAAGACTAAGCTAGGTAAAGTTCTGTTTGCTACAAGTGTTCCATTACTACCTATATTTGTTCCTTGTAATGAGTATAAAATTGAATTGGTAGTAAAATTGTTATGTGCGATATGTAATGTTAAAGTATATGGCATTCTTGTGTTAGTTGTGTTATTACCAGTTAAAGTGAATTTCTTTTCAACAATGGTTGATCCATCTGTAGCAGGTAGTATCCCCTCATCATTGTCACCTTTAATTAGTAAATCAGCTCCACCATTATAACTAATTGTTAATGTACCAGCTTTAACATCAATTGTTGTATTAGTTTCACTACCAGATATTGAAGCAGTAAAGTAAGCAAAAGATGCACCAATAACTGCGACTAATAATGTTGCTACTCCAATTACAGTTAGTAATAATGTATTTGATTTATTATTATTCATTTGTTTTCCTCCTTATTATTAATTTTCTTGATCTACATGTACGTATGCTTCAAATAATTTTCCTTGATTTTCGTTTTGAGGTACGTTTGTTTCTGGAAAGTAAATATTTAAATTATATGTATGTGTTACAGCACCATTTGTTGGTGATACAAAATTACCAGTACCTAATAAAACATCTACTACATTTCCAGATGTTATATTAACTGGTAGTGCAGTATATGACTTAGCTTCTGCCTTTGTTCCATTTGAACTTGATGATGCATCTACTGCCAAAGTATAATGTAAAGCGCCAGCAGCAAATGAGTTTGTTTGAACTTTTAAAACAAATCTATATGGTATTTGTACTACTGTTGAAGATTCATTTGTAACCGTTACACCGAATTGTTTTGTGTAAGTTTCACCACTTTTAACTAATGCTACAGGGTTTGAATCTAAGTTTCCTTGTGGAACAATATTTTCAAGCACCACAGATGGTGATGTTACAAATTCTGTTCCAATTGATCCGGCTTTAATTTCAAAAGATTGCTCAGTTTCTGTTCCACTTAATACAGCAGTAAAGTATGCAAAAGTTGCACCTACTACTGAAACGAGTAAAGTAGCAATTGCTATAATTGTTAATAATATTTTGTTACCTTTTCCTTCATTCATGTTTGTATTCTCCTTTACTATATTAATAATAGCATTGGGATTTTAAAAAATCAATATATTTCAAGGGTTTTAAATGATTTAACACTTTTTTTATTTTATTTTACTTTTCTTTATTTTAAAGTAAAATTTTGTTCCAATATTTTTTTGACTTTCTACACCATATTCAAAGTTATGTTGAGTTAAGATGTTTTGTACGATTGATAAGCCTAAACCAGTTCCGATTACATTTCTTCTATATTTCTTATCTTTTTTGTAGTATTTAGTCCAGATTAAATTTAATTCTGTTTTATCAATTCCTTTTCCAGTATCTATTATTTCAACTAAAAATGTGTTTTTATTTTCCTTTATGTTTATTTTTACTATTAAATCATCGCCAGTATAATTAATTGCATTGTTAATTAAATTATATATTACTTGATTTATTTGTTTTTTATCAGCATTTACTAAGGCTATTTTCGGTATATTTAATTCAAATATATAATTTTCTGTTTCTTTTATATATTCATATCTTTTTAGTATTTCATTTAATTCTTCAATTAAATCATAATCTTCTAAATCAGGCTTTAATTCCTCGTTTTGCATTCTTGATAAATTTAAAATATCATCTACTAAAATATTTAATCTATTTGTCTCAGATATTATAATAGATAAATTATCTTTTATTTTTTCTTTATCATCTATATGTAAATCTTTTGCCATTTCAGCATAAGCTTTTATCATTGTTAATGGTGTTTTTAAATCATGAGACACATTGGCCATTAAGTCTCTTCTTAAATTATCAGTATTTTCAATTTCACTCCTAGCATAATTTAAAACATTTTTAAGCTCATTTATTTCTTCTATTTTATAATCAGAATTATCTAGTTCATAGTTTCCTTCTGCTATATCTCTAGCTCTATCTGTTATTTTTAGTATTGGTTCGTTTAATCTTTTTGATATGTAATATGATGATATTACCGCAAGTAATATTACGATTAAAGTAATATAAATTAACTGACTTTTTAAAACTGCAGTTGTACTGTTAACATCTTCTAAATTAGTGTTTATAAATACATATAAACTATCACTTAATCTAACTCCATATATTAAACTTCTTGATTTATTAACCGGATCATTTACAATTACATATTCTTTTTCCTTATCATTTTGATATAATTTATTTTTAATACTTAATATATTGGGATTTTGACTATTTAAAATACAATTTTTTTCTTGTGAATTATATTTATAAGCAGAGCTTGGTGTATATATTTCAATACACACTCCAGATTCATAAGATGTCCCTTCTAAAAATTCATTTATGTTTTCATTTGTTTTTTCAAGCTGGTCTACTATATTAGATATTTTATTTAATTGATATTTTTCATAAAATATTTTTAAATATCCAATTTGAACAACCCATAAAAAAAGTAAAATAATTGTTGAGTAAACAATTAAATTAAGTAGTGATGTATTACTTAAGTTTTTATTTTTTTTATTTATGTTCAAATTTATAACCAACTTTCCTTATTGTTTTTATTTTATTTCTATATGGACCAATTTTACTTCTTAAAAATTTAATATGAGCATCTACGGTTCGATCATCTATTTCTGAGTCATATCCCCATATAGAGTTTATTATATTTTCTCTGGTAAGAGCTATATTTAAGTTACTTAAAAATAAATATAATAATTCAAACTGAGTATGAGTCATTTCAACATTTTCATTATCTATTAGTACTTCTCTTGTTAAATTATTTAATATTATTCCTTCATTTTTTAATATTTCTTCTTTATTTCTTTTTGTTACTGCTTTTATTCTTGCGATTAGTTCTTTTGGACTAAATGGTTTTGTTATATAATCATCTATTCCCAGATCAAAACCAGATAGTTTATCTATCTCTTCAGTTCTTGCTGATAACATTATTACAGGTATGTTTTTAATTTGTTTTATTTCTTTTAATGCTTCAAATCCATCCATATGTGGCATCATTATATCTAGGACTATTAAATCATAGTTATTTTTTTCAACTTTATTTATAGCTTCAAGTCCATCTGATGCCTCATCTGTATAGTATCCTTCTTTTTCAGCGTATTCTTTTATGACGCTTCTCATTAAAGCCTCATCATCTACTATTAATATTTTCATTTTGACTCCTTAATCATATTATAACAAAAATATGAATTTCATATGAAAAAAAGACCTTATAGGCCTAATTTAGTTCAACATTATGATATATATCTGATACATCATCTATATCTTCAAGCATGTCATATAAACGATTGAATTGTTTTAAATCTTCTTCATTTAGTTTTACTACTTCTTTTGCAAACATACCAACTTCATCAAAAGTATATTCTATATTAGTTATTATATTTTCAAGTGCATCTTTTAGTTTGTTAAAATCATTTGGGTTTGATGTTATTGTTATATGATCTTCTTCTTTTTCAATATCTATTATTTCAATATTAGCATCTAATAACTTCTCTAATATTTCATCTTCATTATCATATTTAAATGATACTACTCCTAAGTTATCATAATTATAACTAACACTATTAGTTACACCTAAAGATTTACCAGCTTTATTAAAAGCTGCTCTTACAAAGCCAACTGTTCTATTTACATTATCGGTTAATCCTTTAACAATAAAAGTGCTTGCTCCAGGTCCAAAACCTTCATACATAACTTCAGTTAAGTTATCTTCATGGCCTCCTTTTGCTTTATCAATAGCTCTGTTTATAATATCACTTGGTACTTCTTCTTTTCTTGCTTTTTCAACAATTCTTTTAAGAGGTACGTTCATATCTAAATCAGGTACACCAGATTTTGCTGCTAAGTATATTTCTTTAGCATAATTGCTATATAATTTTGCTTTTGCTTTTCCTGTTTTTTCAATACTTGCTTTTCTTACTGAATATGCTCTTCCCATGTTTTTTCTCCTTTTATATTAACTGACTAATTATCATTATAATTACGCCTGTTATCATTCCTATGATAGTATTTTTATTTATTTTTTTATTTAATACATCATTTATTTCCATATATATTATATACGCTATCATGCCGGTTGTCACACTTAATATAAAAGCTGTTATATTTGGTGACATAAAATTAGTGTTCATAAACATTAATAAACCCCCAACAAATGATGAAAGAGATAATATTATCATATGAATCCATGTTTTTAATTTACCTTCATCTTTTATTGTTGATGATATTTTAATTCCAAGTGGCAAGTTATGAAGTGCAACGCCAAGAGCGTATATTATTCCGGCTTTGATGCTAACTGATGCTACACTGTATATGCTTGCTCCTTCAATAAAGTCATGAATCATTATTGGAATAATTGCTATTAATCCAATATGAGAGTGCGTGTGATTATGGGGTATTAAATGCTCTGCTAACCATAACATTAAAACTCCAGCTATAGCTCCTAAAACAGTTAATAATACCTTATAACTGCTATATAACTCTACTGCTTCAGGAATTAAATCAAGTATAATTAATAATAGCAGTACTGAAATGCTCATTCCAATACTAAAGTTAATTATTTCTTTTTTATTTTTAAATATAGCTGAAATTAATGTTCCTATTAGAAAAAACATTCCAGATATAATTGGTATTAATAGTGCTTTCATAAATAGTTTTGCATCCTTCCTGTACTTAGTGCATTGTCACTATAGCTTGCAAATTCTTTTTTTAAATAAAGTGGATAAGCTGCAGCTGCAATCATAGTAGCATTATCAGTACAATACTTCATTTCAGGTATTGATAATTTAATGTTATGTTTATTTGCTAATTTTTCCATTTCTTCTCTTAAGTATTTATTAGCACTTACTCCACCAGCTATTATTATTCTTTTTGAATTTGTCTTTTTGATAGCTAAATCTGTTTTTCTTATTAACTGTTCTATGGCTGTTTTTTGAAATACTAATGATACATCACTAGTATTTATTTTATTTCCTTTTTGTTTTTCATTGTGTACGTAATTTATAGTAGCACTTTTTAAGCCGCTGAATGAAAAATTTAAATCATCATTTTTCATAACAAGAGGTAATTTAAAAGTTTCTCTTCCTTCTTTAGCAGCATTTTCTATTGATGGTCCACCTGGATAAGGCAAGTTTAATATTTTTGCTACTTTATCATATACTTCTCCAACTGCATCATCTAGTGTTTGACCAAGTATATTGAATTTATAATCATCTTCCATTAAAACTAGCTCTGTGTGTCCACCGCTTACTATTAAAGCAAGAAGTGGAAATTTCATTTCTTCGTTTAAATTATTACTATATATATGACCAGCTATATGATTTATTTTTATTAGTGGTTTATTATAAATAAGCGATAATGTTTTAGCAAACTCAAGACCTACAAGTAAGCTACCTAATAATCCTGGAGTATATGTTACTGCTATAGCGTCCATATCTTCTATTTTTAAATTGGTTTTTGAAAGAAGGTCATCAAGTACTATTGTAAATATTTCTGTATGCATTCTGCTTGCTATCTCTGGAACTACTCCACCATATTTTTTATGAGTATCTATTTGTGTATATGTTGATGTTACTATTTCGGTATTTCCATTTTTAACAATCGAAATACTAGTTTCATCGCAGCTAGATTCAACACCTAATATGTATATATCTTTCATATTTTCATCTCCATTACTATTGCATCATCATCTTCATAGTAGTTTTTTCTTCTATTTATTTCACTGAAGTTTAATTTTTTATAAAAGTTAATTCCTTTTTTATTTAAACTTCTTACTTCAAGTATTATATTTTTATCTTTTATAATACTTTTTACCAATTTAGTACCTATGTTGTTATTTCTATATTCTTTTTCTACATATAAATTTAATATCTCTATATTATCAATATTGTTTAATATATGAATAAATCCTTTTATTTCTTTTTCTTCATATATATAAATTTCTTCCATTTGAGGTAAGTTATTTAAATCGTTTAATAAACTAAATTTATTATTTAGTTTATTACCTAGTTCATATATTTTTTTTATATCTTTTTTATTTATTTTTCTTATCATTAAGTGCCTCTATGTTTTTTATATAAACTGGATTAACTTCATGATGATTTGTTTCTTTTTTATCATTCATATATTTAAATATTTTAGTTAAATCTAAATTATCGCTTTCAAGTATATTTACTTCATTAGGAAGCTTGTTACTTTGATTATAACTATAATCTGATATTAATTTATTATTTTCATATACTCCTTTAAAATATCCTTTGTTATCTTTAATTATTACTGTTTTGTAATTTAAATTGGCATTTGAAATAGCAAGTGCATCTAAACTTGTTATTGTTTTTATTTTTTTATTTAGAGTATATGCAATAGTTTTAGCAACTATTACTCCAAGTCTAACTCCAGTAAAAGAACCCGGACCATTTACAACAATTATTTGTTCTATTTCATTTAAAGTTATTTTTGCTTCTTTTAATACTTCTTCTAGTGTCGGTATTAAATATCTACTATGAGCCATATTAGATATAACCTCTTTTTTAAAAATTTCATTATTTAAAATACCAATAGTTATTTTATTAGTATATGTACTTATAAATAGTGTTTTCATCAGTTCACTTCCAAATCATTATTATTATACAATAAAACTTACTTTTATTCATCATAAAAAAAGGTGCTTTAAGCACTCTATATCACTAAATTAACAATATCTTCGTATTTTTCACCATATGGTTTTAATATAATTACTCTAGTGTTTTCATTTATTACTTTAAATTTAATTTCAAGACGCTCCTTTGGCAAGTGATCTTCAATTAAATCCGCCCATTCAATAAGAGATACTCCTTCTTTATTGAAGTAATCATTCAAACCAAGAGAAGACGCATCATCACCGGTTCTATAAACATCCATATGATATAGAGGCATTTCTCCATTTAAATATTCTTTTATTATTGTGAATGTGGGACTTGTTATATTATCTTCAATACCCATAGATTTTGCAAAACCCTTTACAAAAATTGTTTTACCAGAACCTAAATCTCCAATTAAAGAAATTACCATTCCAGGAAATTTTTCAGATTCGATATTTTCTGCCAGTTCCATTGTGTCTTCTATACTTTTAGAAGTATATTTATAATTCATTTATCTCACCTT
>CAZGWM010000002.1:0-41791 GCA_964529195.1 uncultured Muribaculaceae bacterium
GAACGCATGACCCTTTGATTAAAAGTCAAATGCTCTACCAACTGAGCTAACAGGACATATTTGGCTGCCTTGGGAGGATTCGAACCGCCGAAATGTCAGAGTCAAAGTCTGATGCCTTACCGCTTGGCTACAAGGCAGTAAATGGTGGAAGGACATAGATTTGAACTATGGAACCCTAAGGAACAGATTTACAGTCTGCCGCGTTTGACCACTTCGCTATCCTTCCAAAAAAATGGTGCCGACAGAGAGAATCGAACTCCCAACCTACTGATTACAAGTCAGTTGCGCTACCAATTACGCTATGTCGGCAAATAAATGGTGGGCGATGTAGGACTTGAACCTACGACCCCCTGCTTGTAAGGCAGGTGCTCTAGCCAGCTGAGCTAATCGCCCATTTAAATGGTGCCCGAGGCCAGACTTGAACTGGCACAAGGTTTAATCCTCGCAGGATTTTAAGTCCTGTGCGTCTACCGGTTCCGCCACTCGGGCGGGCACTTGTCTAATTAAATAAGACTATATGAGTATAACTCACTTTATTTTTTTTTTCAAGACTTATTTGTGATATTAAAGTATTTTTAATACTTTTTACATTTTTTCTTTGTTTATTTCTTCAATCTTAGTGTTTATCCAACTATTTAAGCTATTTTTAAGTGGAAGAAAGCCTTTTAGTGTTTGTTTTACTATTTGTTTTTCTGACCCATATTTATAATTTATATTTTTAATTGATAAGGTTAAAGTTTTTTCAGTTTCATTTATATCTCGTATTTCAGTATATACTTCTTCGCCTACTTCAGTAAATGAATTTATATCTGATACAAATGAACTTGTTATTTCTGATATGTGAATTAATCCGGTGTAATTGTTATCTACATATATAAATATTCCATAGTCTTCTATTCCAGTTACTTTTCCTTTTATTATATCTCCTATTTTATACATTGATATCTCCTCTTTGTTAATTATATCATAATATCCTTTACTAATATTTTTTTATTATGTATAATTTATTTAGGTGATAAATTATGGAAGAAAAAATAATTGAAGTTATTGATAAAATGAAACCATACATGAATAGTCATGGTGGAGATATAGACTTTGTTAAATACGAAGATAATAATGTTTTTGTTAAGTTATCAGGATTATGCGGTTCATGCCCTTATCAAAGTATAACTCTTCAAAACGGACTTTATAGAGCCATTCAAAGTGAAGTTCCTGAAGTTAATGAACTTATTGTTGTAGATTTATAATTTAAATAGCATATGCTATTTTTTTTTTGCATAAAAAAACCTAATTTCTTAGGTTATAATACTTTATTTGGAGTTGGTTGTTGATCAAATATGTTTACTCCACCGTCTCCCATACTAAATGGGAATATTTCTTGGTTATTTTCTAAAGTAGGTGCTATTTCTTGCACTGGTTCTTCTTGTACTGAAGCTTCAGGAACTGGCATTACTGGTTGTTCTGGTGCTACCATTACTTGCTCCTCAGGTTTTGGTACTGTTACAGGAATAACCGGAGATATATCACTAACTTTAGTTTTTACTAAAGAATTTTTTAATAATTCAAGCTGAGCTTCAATATTTTTTATTACTTCTAGTACATCTAATTCTTCATTTAAATTTACTTCTTGTTTTAAAGGCGCTACTTCTTCAGATAACATTTGGGCTGTTGTTGGCTCTAAGTTTGGAGCTACTTCTGGAGCTGCAGGAGCTACTTCTGGCGCAGAATCAAATTTGTTTGCTATTTGTTTTCTTAAGTTTTCGTCTAAAAATTGAAGATGTCTTTCTCTTAGCACATCTATTTTATCTCTATCTAATAAAATTGGTTTTACTTGATTGTTCAATTTAGTTTCCTCCTACTTCGAGATAGCTTATATTTTGATCAGTTGTATCTGTTAATATTGCTCTCATTACATTTTTTAAAGATGTCCATTCATCATCGGTCATACTATCTCCTAAAATAAGTGGACTTTCTGTATTTGTTATTTCTGCTACGTACATTTTAACTAAGTTATTTTCTACTACTTCGTTTCTTGTATAAAATACGTATTTTTTTCCTAAGCTTAAAAGTTCAAATGCACTAATTAGTTCAGCTGTAACTATTTCTCCATTTGAAAATTGTACTTGAATATTCTTCATATTGTTACCTCGCTATTCTGTTATAATCATATCATAAAAAAATCGCTTATTCAACGACTTTTTCGATTATAAAGTATTTACAATCATAAGCACATTTTGTTTTTAAATATTCTTCATGGTTTTTAAAATTATTTATTTTACTCACCTTTTTATTATTTTCTTTATAAAAGCCTTTTAGTCTTACTTTTCCGTATGCCCAGTCTCCTAGTATATAGTCATAACTATGAAAATAATCAGTATATTTTTCTTTTAATGCTTCTAAATCAAATCCATCTTTATAATTTTTATTTAATTTATATTTTATATTATCTAATGTTATTGTATTCATTTATTACCTCCCGTAAAATATAAATGCGATTATTAATCCGATCATTATTTCAGTTGTAATTACGCTTAATATCACTATTGTATCAACAAATCCACTTCCACTTGTTAAGACTAATTGCTTTGGATTGTCAATTGATATTCCGCCACCTACATTTGATTCTTCTGCTATTATTCTAGCGTTTATTTCATCTATCTTATAATTAGGTAGTCTTGTTACTTCTTCAAGTTTTAAACCATATCTTAAATAAAGTTCTGTTGGAAGTAATTTAGGTTTTATTATCTCAAGCTTTATATTACTATTTAGCTGAGCTTTTTTTCTTAGCCATATTTTATTTATTTTAGTTATTTCTTCATTTATTAGTGTTCTTACTTTATTTATAGATGTTGTCATGTTACTAAAGTACTGATCATATATATATATTTCTTCTTCTGGTATTTTTTTATTTGCATTCTTTTTTAGAATCATATTTATTAATGTTAATTCAATTGAGTTTAGAAGATGAGTTTTCTCACCTGGTTTTGATGTATATATCCACTCATGATACTTTCCAATATTATTTAAAAATACATTTACTTCAGAATCAAGAATTCCATATACAGTTAGATTTTTTTTTAATGTTTCTTCATTTAGTGATTTGTATGGATTTGTTATATTTATCTCGCCATATATATCCGTTAACATTTTTATAATTGAAAATTCGGCAATTGAGACTCCCATTACTCCATCACCGTTTTTATAACTAATATAACTTTTTATACCAGTTTCAATTCCTTTGTTTATAAATGTTTTTGGTTCCATACTTCCGCCTATATTAAAATATATTTAAATAATTATTTAAGACAAATAGTGCCAGTCCTAGTATTATTACTATGAATAAAAATACTAATACTTTGATTAAAACTGAGTTTGATTTTAAGTCTTCTTCAAAGTCACTATAATCTTCAAAGTCTTTTTCTAGTACTTTCATATTACCAGTAAAGAATGTGTTTTCTTTCACTGTTTCAGTTAATTCTTCTGTTTTACTTAAATCAAGTAAGTCACTTGCTTCTTTTTGTGAGTTTTCTTGGTTTCTTAATTCTAGTTCTGTTATTGTATTTATTAATGTCATTAGTTCTTTTTCTTCTTCATGATCTGGCTCAATTCCAATATTTAAACTAGCAAGTATATCGCTGTTTGTGTTATGAAGTTTTTTTAATCTATCTTGAAGATAATCAACTCTTTGTTCTGATTTAGCTTTAGCGATTATTTCATTTATATCATATTCTTTTGTATCATATTTTTTATCTTCATTTTTATAATCATCTAAATGCTCTGATGTTATGTCAATAGATTTTCTTTTGGGTAAGTTGTCTCTATATTTTTTATCAAGCATTTCTCTTATTTTATCTATGTTAACATCATCACCACTATTATTTAAAACAGATATATTTGAATTTAAATCTATTTCTTGATAATTACTTATAAAAGTAGATTGATAAAGATCTTTTTTTAGCTCTGTTCTACTTTTGTATTCTGGTGTATCAGAATCATATTTTTCCATTCGTGAACCTGTTTTCATATCATCACCACTCTAAAGCAATAATACCATATAATGTCAATAAATGGAATATTTGTTGAGTTAATTTCAGCTTCTGTATATAATGGAGTTGGAGGATAATATGAAAGTTGAAATTTTAAAAGATTCATGTATTTCATGTGGTTTATGTATGCAGATGAACAATGAAGTATTTGATTATGATGAAGATGGAAAAAGTAAAGTTATTAAACAACTAGTTAATGAAGATGTAAAAAATATTGCCGATATGTGTCCAACTGGAGCAATACTAATTACAGAATAAAAAAAGGATTTAATCCTTTTTTAATTTTCATATATAAGGTCTTTTGATTTGTGTGGTTCATATGTTTTTAAATTTGGGTACTCTCTTTGTCTTAATGCTTCATATATTATGATTGAAGCAGCATTAGATAAGTTAAGCGCTCTTATATTTTCATTCATAGGAATTCGCATACAAAAGTTTAAGTTATTTTTTAATATTTCTTTTGGAATTCCATTTGTTTCGCTGCCTAAAATAAAATATATATTTTCATCTTTATTACTATAATCAAAACTTGAATGCGTTTTTTTTCCATATCTAGTTAAGTAATAATATGTTCCTTTATTTTCTTTATAAAAGTTTTCTATATTTTCATATATTTTATAATTGCATTTATCTAAATAATTTACGCCACTTCTTTTAATATATTTATCATCTAAACTAAAGCCAAGTGGTTTTATTAAATGCAGATATGTATTTGTTCCAGCACATGTCCTCATTATATTACCAGTATTCCCTGGTATTAAAGGCTCATATAATACGATGTTTAACATATTACTCAATTACTTCATGTTTATCAATTAATTGCATGAATTTACCAGTATCTATAATTGATGGATCACTATTTATTACATCAATTACTTTTCCATCTTTATAATAGATTATGCTTGGTAATTTAGTTATTATATGTTCTTTTAAGTTTAATTTTTTATTTATATCTTTTATATAGTTTTCATCATTTAGTTTTTCATTTACATTTAAGTAAAGAACATTATCTAGTATTTCGTTATCACGAAGTACTTTTTTAAATTTGGTTTCAAATTTATGTATGTCTTTATCTCCGGTATATGAAATATATAAAAATGTATCTGTTCCTAGCTCTAAAAGAGCATTATCCAGTTCATTATACTGAACTACTGATACATATTTTGATATATATGCAGTACTTAATTTTTCTTCCTCGTAGTTTTTATATAGGTTTGTTGACCCGATTGTAAGTAATATTGTTCCCAATAATATTAAAGTTAAGTTTAAGTAATTTTTTTTACTTTGTTTCATTTTATCACCAATTAAATTATACCATAATGATTATTAAAATGTAATTCATTATATTTTTCGAGCTTATCCCTGTAATAAAATTTTACACTAGAATGTAAAATTTAACGTAAATGTTTTACATTTCATTACTTTCTTATTGTAAAGTAAGCGACCAGATAATATAATTAGATTGTAAAGAGAGGTGTCTATAAAGTGACTAAGAAGATTAAAATTATACTACTAATGCTTACACTTACTGTATGTATGGGTTTTATGAGTACTACTTACTCAAGATATGTTGCTAGTGCGAAAAGTGATATTAATGCTCAATTTTCTAAATGGCAAATATTAGTTAACAATTTTGATATTACTAATCGAAAAGAATCATCAGTTGATATTACACCAGTGATTGAAGATAATACTCATGTTGCAAGTAATACATTTGCTCCTACTTCAAAAGGATACTTTGATATAGAAATTAATCCAACTAATGTTGATGTATCATTTTTATATAATATTGATTTAAATATTGATAATGAGTCTATGCCTGATATATTAATAAATAAATATGCAATTTTACCAGATAATTATGTTGAAGGTGATAATTTAGATTTAACTATCATCGAAGATGGATCAATTACTAATACACTTCTTTATGATAATAATGCTGAGTCATTTACATTTAATACTTTTACTATAAGAATATTCTTTGAATGGTATGAGGGTGAAGGTGAGTTTATGGATGATGAGGCAGATACTAATTTAGCTATGCTTGCTTTAAGTAATGAAACATCAGTTAAGATGAGCGCTAATATTAGATTTGAACAAGTTATTAATTAATTATAATATATCATACTCCTCTTTCCAGATTGTATGAATATAAAAAAACAGCTTAGCTGTTTTTTTTATTATAAGTTTGTTTTATTCATTTCAATAACTGGTATTATATGACATAAGGCATTTTTATTTTCAGGATATATTTTAGTTCTTGTTTCGTTTTCTTTTATTACTGCAAATGCTTTTTCATTATTATATTCTTCATCTATCCAGTAACATTTACTACTTGTTAAGTATAAGTACTCTTGGTTATTAAATATGAATTTACCATTTTTAGACTCTACTTTATTAAGTATTGTATTTAATCTATTTTCATATGATAAGTTACCTATTATTCTATTTGATATACCAGGTATTGATATATATGAGTTTTTTATATCTTTAGATACTACCTTTAATAAATCTTCTATATTAAGAGCTCTAGTAGGCACGTTCCAAGCTGTTTGATATGAGTCTACTATATCTTTATAAGAATGGTATGTTTCTTCATTGTATGTTCTAAAAGGGTTTGGAAGAAGTGTTACTGTTTTATCTCCTAAAGTATTATTTTCATCTATTATATAGCTTTTTATACATGTATCACTTATCGATGAGCATACATTATTATTTATTACATCAATTAGTATTTCATCTCCTAGGTTATATCTAGGATCTGATGATGAATCATCATCTAAGTACTGGCCAGCTGTTAAGTTTATATCTACTTGAATAGATGCTTTTACTTCATATGACGGATCATTATTTTTCTTTAAAGCTTCATTTTCTTGAAATTCATGGGCTTTATTTCCCCAGTAACTATCAAGTTCATCATCTTCTGAATCAAGAGGCCACGAAACAGTTATTTCAAATGTTTCTTCTTCTCCTTTTGAGAGCATGTATTTTTTACTTAGTTTTACATTTATATTAAATGGATAATCCTGTGATATCACATCCATTATTTTTTCTGATGTTATTTCTTCTTCATCCAATATATAGTGATCTTTTTTATCTCCAAGTATTCTTGCTGATAATATATCATATGATATTTCAGCATCTGAATCTCCAAGGTTTCTTAAGGTTACATATTCTGTTTGAGGTTCCATTCCAGGATATAAATCAGATAACGACATAACTAGGTTATGAGTTACTGGTTTTCCATCTTTACTTATTTCAATATTCCAGGCTTTTACATTTACTTCAGTTCTTACTCTTAATACTCCACTATAAGCAAACCATGCAAGGGTCACTGATACAAATGATAGTGCCATAAAAAATAGCGATGTTAAGTTCAATTTAAAATATGCTTTATAGCGTGATTTCATAAGGCACATCCCTTTCATATTTTAGTTATTTTCTTTGTTTAGTCTCTTTTCTGCACTGTTTGATAATGTTATTGCTATTTCGTATCCAATTATTCCAACTAAAGGGACTATAATGCATAAATAAAATCCTATTTGGGTTGATATTATTTTATATACAAATGATAGTGTTTTTACTTTATATACAATAACTCCAAGTAGCTGATCTTCATATACAGTTGGATCTTCTATTATGTTATTTAATCCTTTAGCTCTAAATTTATACTGACCCTTTGTATCTTGATCTACGCTTCTTACTTCGTGAGTTACTATTTTATCTTTTACATCTCCAACGCGACCTACATAACTTATATCATCACCAGCTTTTACTTCTGATGCCGGTATTTCTTTTGATAATAAGACATCTCCTACGTTATATCTAGGCTCCATACTTGGTGTTACGACTGTAAACATCCTGAAATTAAAAAAGGATATTTTGTTATCACTAAATCTTTGTAAGTATACGGCTAAAACAAAGGCTATTATGAAGATTGTAAATATTGTTCCTATTATTTTTCTTACTATTTTGCAAATTTTATTTTCTCTTAATTGTTTTAACATTTTATCCTCCGATTAAAAATAATTTTGGGCTTTATCTAAGTATTCATCTATTGCCGTTCTAAATTTATCTTTGATTAGTGCCTCATTTATTTCTGTTTGATCTTTTTCTTTTTTTAACTCTTCAGCTATAATACTTAATATTTCTTCTTCTGTTATCGTTATTCCATTACTTAAAAGAGTTGCAATTACTCTTTTTATTTGTTGATGCATCATTATGATAGCATACTCAGTTATTCTTTTTTTCTGATCTCTTTTAAATGGTGTTATCGAGTCCATTACATAGTAGTTCATTAAAAAGGCATCATCTAATATTGATTTTAATATAGCATTTCCGGTTGAGTCAAGTGATTCTTCTTTTTTCTCATCATCAATATCTTGATATGATTGAAGAAAGTCCCATACTTTCATCGCCATTTGGAAGTTTGGATTTTTTAAAATTAAGTTTGTTCTTCTAAGTGGCGGGAATACTAAAGATACGTTTGCATCTCTAAGTGATGTGTATAGCGCGCTTCTTTGCCATACCATTATAAATCTATTTATTAGTTCTATTTTTTCATATACTTCTTTTAATTTTTCTTCTAGTGACTGAGCATTAGATCCTTCAAAATCAATATTTGGAAGCTGGTTTGCAGTTACTTTTAATTCAATGTTTAATCTTTCAACTCCATTGTTAGTAGTTCCAGCATATTCAAGAGTTTTTTCATCTCTTACTTCCATGTCTTCCATTTCTTTTTCTTTTTGCATTACGAATCTTGATAAGTTATATATAAGTGTATATAGTACTCTGTTTTCATATGTATTATATGTTTCTTCAGTTCTTTCAATTAGAAGTTTAGATGGCTGAACTTCACTTGTTATAGCATCTATTTTTTCTATATAGTGGGTATTTTTAGATAAGTCTTTTACACTTGCAACGCTTATTTTTTTAGCTTTTTCTACTTTCACTACATCTTCTTCTTTAATTAAAGATACTTTTGGATTAGTTACTATATTATCGATATAAGGACATGCTTTTTCAATTAATTCAACCCAACTAAAATCTAAAGATGTTGATGAGAATTCTGATTGGTATACCATCTTTGAGTTAATATTTTTAGTAAACAGTTCACTTTTATTATTTAGTTTTTCATTTAGTTTTAAGTTACTCATGTCCTTTTATCCTTTCAATTATGCTTGTTTTTTCAGTCTTTCTAAGAATTCAATACATTCAACCATTTTACCATTTCCAAACGCTTTATTTAGATATTGAATAAATGGATCAATTTCATCTCTTATAAATAGTATATTTAATTGCTCAAATTTACGTAATACTTTTTTAGCCATGAAGTAATCTATTGCCTCTACTTCAGTTCCACCACAAGCTACGTATACTGGAACGAATGTATTTAATTGTTTTAATATTCTGTTTCCGAATGCTATTCTAAAGTGTTTAATTACATACTGATCCATTTCTTTTATCATTTTATCACTTGAATTTGATAATGGGAAATTTTCAACTGCTTCTTCAAATAGTTGTTCTAGGTAGCTAGCATTCATGCTCATTGCTTCTGTTTCAGGTGCTTTAAATGGTTCTACTTTTGTATTAATATCAATTGGCATAGCACGGTCATAAACTTTATCGGTAACCATGAATGTTGAGTCATCGTTATTAATTGTTCCTATATACCAAAGGTTACCGGCTAGTTTTAATTTACCATTTTTTATGTATTTTGGATCGGTATCCCATCCACTTGTTACAAGTTCAATTATCCATTCATCTCTTGATGGCATTTCTAGTATTGATAACATTTCAGCAAAGTAGTACTCTACTCTTGCTATATTCATCTCATCTAGTATGATTGTATGAATATCATCTGTATAACCTGATGTGTATAATTCAGCTAGAACATCTGATTCGTTGAATTTTTTTGTAAATTCGTTGAAGTATCCTAGTAGTTCAGTTTTATCTCTCCATGATGGCTCTACTGATGCTATACATGAATCGTTATTTACATATTTACCCCAAGCATATGCTAAAGATGTTTTACCTGTTCCAGATATACCTTGAAGGATTATTAATTTACCACAAGATAACCCAGCTATAAAGCTTCTTAGAAGTGGAAGGTCATAGTATAGTTTAAGCTGAGATGCGTTGTAGTTTCTAAAGTTATTAACTACTTCTTTTAATGTATAGTTATTAGCATGTCTTTTAACTTTATATCCGGCATATTCTTTATCTATTGCAGTTAGTTTTGGGAATCTTGAATCTGATACATCTATATCAGTTTCCTCACCATCTTCATCTAATAAAGATGGATCATCTGGTGTATCTCCAGGTTTTAAGCCAAGCTGAGATACTTTCATTGCCATTAAGTCTTCTCTTTCTTTCATTAATTTATTTACCTGGCTATGAAGATTATCTATTTCATTTAATAAATCATCTTGATTTACTTTTGTTCTTCCAATTCTTATTAGTTTTCTTACACCAAGTAGTGCTAAAACTACGATTGATACAATTATTATTACAACTAGTGCTATTACTAGTCCTACTAATAACCACTCAGCTCCACTAAAACTATCTTGGTAACTTTCAAGAACTGATTTATAGTTATTGTAGTTAAACATCTTATAAAAGCCTTTTCCAAAACCTGAGAATATATCTATAAATCCATCAAAGAATGCGGCTAAAAATTCGTATAAAAATCTAAAAAATATATTCATTAATCTTCACCCTCTAAGCTTTCAAATTTTTCATATACATCATCATTTATAATATAACTTTTTAAATCATTTGGTATAAATTTATCTAGTTTATTATAGTTAGGGTCTTTTTTATTTACAAAGATTAAGTTTGCCATATATAGGCTACTTTTTTCTTTTGCTGGTAAGTTTTTAGTATCAGGAAATCCTACTGCAAATTTATATCCTGCTTTTCTTAATTTTTTAACTATCTTTTTGTTTTTAACTAAGACATCAAAATCAATTAATATTATTATATGACTTTTTGCATATTCATCATCATATGTTTTTACTATTCTAAATATTTTCTTTTCTTTTGAATATAAGCTTTCAGGTAATGTAATATAATATTTGTTTTGGAAATTACAATTAATCATATCATCAAGTAATTTAGCAAGTAGAAGTGTTATTTTAACAGGCATTTTATCTTCTGCTATAATTCCTTCTTCATATGTTTGCTCGATTACATGCTCACTATATATTCTGTTAAAATCAACATTATGAATTAAGTTAACTGCATATGAATCTTTGACTATTTCAGCCATATTAATTCTAAATGTATTTGACTCAAGTTTCTTTAAAAAGAATCTTGATATTTCTTCATAAGTTTTTTGAAGTGAGATTACTTCATTTGCAAT
Source organism: uncultured Muribaculaceae bacterium (assembly GCA_964529195.1). GTDB lineage: Bacteria > Bacillota_I > Bacilli_A > RF39 > UBA660 > DUUS01. The sequence goes on from CAZGWM010000002.1 coordinate 11,410, forward strand.
TACCATTAAATTATTAGTATCTAGCTTAGTTTGATATTTAGCTAGTTCACTTTTAAAGAATTCTCTTTTTGTCTTTAAATCTTCAATAGAACTTGCTCCTTGATCAAGTGCTGCTATGATGTTAAATATCTTAACGAATTTATCTACTTTTTCGTTATATTTATTATCGGTTCCTTTGTATGTATCTTTTAGTTCTTTACCAACTATTTCAAATAGTTTAGATACTTTTACAAGAAAGTTTTTACCCTTATAATTTATTTCTTTTTCACTAAAGTAATTATAATATTTAGCATGGATATAAACTGTGTTAAATGAATTTCTTATTGTTGGTTCATTTGTGTCTAGTTTCTCATCATCTTGAACTAGTGAAACAAGTTCATTTAATTCATCTGTTTTTATATTCATAAGTGCATCAATAGTGTTTTTATTTCTTCTTACTGATTTTTTTAAAATATCTAAATTTATATCAGTTAAATCATCACTATCATTTACAACTTCTTTTTCAACTTCTATTTTAGAGATTTCTTTTTTCTTTTCTTTTTCTGTATCAGCCATTTCATATTTAGCTATTTCTAGCATTGTTTCATCTATTTGACTTGTATCAACAGGTATTATTCTAAAGAACTGAGTTTTATCTAAATCACTATCATAATACTCATCATCATCTAAAATTTCTTCATCTTCTAACTCTTCATCTAAATGTTTTTGATCTTCTAGTTTCACTTCTGTTATTTCATTTTCTTCTTTAGTATTACCAGTTGATATTATAAATGACTCATCGTTTATTTCTTCAACTACTAATGGTTCTTCTTCTGTTTCATTTTCTACAACTATTAAAGGCTCTTCTTCTGTTTCATCTTCGACTACTATTAAAGGTTCTTCTTCGGTAATAACTATTTTTTCTAATTCATCAGTTATTATTAATTTATCATTATCTTCTTTAATTATATTTTGTAGTATCATCTCTTTTTTTAGTGATGATATTTTTTTATCACGGTTAATGTATTTAATTTTTTCTTTTATAAACTTAATTATTTTCTTTAAGACTATATTTGTTTTTGTTTCTTTATTGTTTTTATCTTTAATTATTGATTCAAGTAAGAATAATGATATTATTAAAAATACTAATACAGCAGGATTTAAGATTGTTTTTCTTAATATTCCAAAACCTGCTAGTGTGTTTACTACTTTACCTACTACTTGGTTTTCTTCAACTAATTTGGCATCTTTAGATACATTGTTATCGCCTTGAGTTGAGTATTTTTTATCATGAATTTCAACGACTCTATGGGTTATGAAATTTTTTCCTTGTTTATATGTTATGATATCATCTAAATTTATTTTTGAATCTAGTTTTACTATTATCCAGTCTCCCGCTTTAATAGTATCTTTCATACTATTAGTTTGAACTTCAAACATTGTATATCCAAAAAAGTTAGAGTGATCTTGTTTTAAAAGTTTTATTTGCACTCCAGTATATGTTGTTACTAGTAATATCACACTTAATATAGCGATGAAAAAGTTTAATAAAATATTGATTATTTTTTCAGTAATTTGATTTTTTGCTATATTCATACTACGTTACCGATCCTTCTCTATTCTATATAACATTTTATCAAAATTATAATGGTTTGTAAATTAAATTAGGCTTTTTTAATAGTTTAAAAAAAAGAACTTTTTTTAGTTCTTTTAGTTTTAGTTAAGTGCATTTTTTTTATTTAATTTTACTTCAATTATAATTGCATATAATTCATATATAAATATTAAGAAGCTTGGTATTAATACGATAAAGAAAAATCCCCAAGTAGATTGAATCATTCCCAGTACTGTTCCTACTTTTTCAATTACTCTTTCAGCAGATCCAATAAGTAAACTTTCTGAATATGTTGCACCATTTTCAAATGATATGGCTTCTTCAGTAAGATGAACTTCTCCAACTACTCCTAAATCTATTTGTGGTGCTCCTGTTTTTTGAGTTTTGTAAACAAATATTTCATCACCCAGTTTTATATCTGCTAGGTTTTTATTTCTTACAAGCACTACATCACCTTTTTTATAGTTTTCTGATGTTAAGTTATTTTTTATTATAATAACTGATAGATCATCAAACTGAGTTACTTTATATTTGTTTATATTTAGTAATAGTATTGTATTAAATATAACAAATGTAAAATATATTACCGCTAGTATTCCTAAGAATATATTTTTTATTATTTTCATTTTATTTTCTCCTATTTTTATCTTATCATAAATGCTTTTGTGTTTCAATTTATTTCTTTATTGTATACGGATTATTTAAACTACCATCTCCATTTATTCTTATATTTCCATCAATATTTATTACTGGTCTTAATCCATGAGTATTTGATATGTTTGATGATTCTATTACTCCTAGGTAGTTATATATGTATTTAGAGTTTTCATCACTCGGGCTTATTAGCCAGTATGTTTCTCCTTTATTTAAATAAGCGCCACCTTCAAGTGCTTCATCTAACGTTAAAAGACCAACCGGATATGATAAGTGACCATCTCCTTTTTTAACATCACTTTTTGTATGTGAGTAATTTTTATTACATTTTACATTTGGAGTATTTAAGTTAAATCTTATATTTGTTTTATAAGTTTCTTCTTCTTTACTTAAATCTTCACAAAATAGTGTGTCTTTTATATATTCATTTAATTCTTTGTTTTCAATGTTTTGTTTATACCAGTTATCTAGCTGAAGTTTTATGTTACTATTTAAATAAAGTTCATCTCCCCAATTTTGAAGCTGAAGTGTTTCATTGATGCATACATTTTCTTCACAGGCACCATTTAATATTAATTTTACTGAGTTATTTCCGTTTATTCGGGCTATTTTCCATAGTTTATTTCCGAAAATTATATTATTATTTATTTCCTGTCCTTTAAAGAAAAATGAATTTCCATATGAGTCTTCACTATGGTATAGTCCATCATTATTTGATAGTTCTTTTATTAAAAGATCATCTATTCCACCATTTTGATTTAATATATCATTTATTAGTAGTTCTTCTTTTTTATAATCTTTTTCATTTATTAAGTTTAATGTGAAGTCTTCTTTTGTTATATTTATTTCATTATCTGGTTTATATATTTTTAAGTTAATACTTTCTTTTTTATTTAATTTTATATATATACTCTCTTCATCATATGAATCTATTTTTTTATCTTCTTTATCTATTAATATTTTATCTTCATCATAAGATATATTTATTATTTTGCTTTTTAATGAAGGATTAGTTAGTATTAGATCACCAGTGTTTATGTTATCTATATAATCTAATATTATATTTTCATTATCTTTTATTGTATTTTTTAATGTAAGGGTTGTTTGCATTTCTTTTTTATAAGGACTTGTTGATTTAAATGTTAGTTTTACATTTAAAGTTTCAAGTTCTTCATTATTAAATATTATGTCTAAGTATATGTTTTTTATTGTTTTTTCAGCTTTCCAGTTATAGCCATTTAAAAGGCAGTCTTTTTTATTTAAACTTTGGATATTTTCTTCATTATCTATACATATTAATGATGATGATAATATTCCTTCAAGACTATCTTCTCCATTTAATAGGCACTTTATATCTTCACTTGATTCACATGTTAATTCATAGTCTATATCATACTCAGTTATTTTTAAGTTGTTTTCTGAGTTTGTTATTTCAAAGTATATTCTTTCTTTATCCCAGGCTTTAATTTCTTTATTTTTACCATCTATTAAATCACTTGATATATAAAAGTTTTTAGTAGATAAGTAATATTCCCATACGTTATTTCCGACATATTTAGCAAATGTATAACTTAAACTCAAAAAGATTCCGGCAGCGACTATGATTAGAAATAAGATTGTGTATTGTTTTATTTTTTTCATAATGCCTCCCCCCTAAGTTATTTGCCATGATGCTATTTCAAGTTTTAGAAAATCAACTAATCCTGAGTATGATGCATCGTTATGTTCTTCACTGAATTTAACTACTAGTTTATAGTCATCTTTTTCTTTTTGTTTATGATTTAAAGTTAGTGGAGGTGCGTTACATATTAACTCGTTTTGATTATTTCTAGAATATGTTTCATCACAAGTAATTACTAATACATCTCCTCTATATAATTTTATTTCAAGTGGCATAAAGTGATATGTTTTTATTTTTATTTGATATTCAAAAGATACATCACTTATTTTTTCATCTGCATTATTTGCTACTGAGAAGTTATATTCTTTTTCATCTCCTGGTAGCATATTTGTTAGCGGTATTTCTAGTTCATTTTCCATTTTAGCATCAAATATAAATGTAGCAATATTTTGATCATCTATTTTTAATTCAGCACTTGATGTGAAAACTGAGTATGTTAAAGCAAGGGAAAATATAAGTAAAGTTATAAGTATTACTTTGATTCTTTTTTTCATATTATCCCTCTTTCTTTTTATCTTACAATAAAGTGTTTTTTTACTGTATCTATTTTTGTATTTCCATCATATAGCTCAAATACTAATTTATAACCTCTATAATTTAATTTATTATTAAAGTTTAAGGTTATTTCTTTAGCACTATCATTTGATTCATCTAAAGAATATACATAGTTATGAATGTTTGTTAATTCTTCTTTTAAAAATGTATTTATATCTACTTCAGTATATGTTTGATCATAAGCAGTTAGGTTTGTTTTTTCATATAAAGATATTCTTACACTTGGGTTTATAAATGTTCCTAGTTTACCAATTGATAGTGTTATTTTATCTTCATTTTTATCTATTATATTAGTATTTAAATTTACATTAAAGCCATGAGTTACTTCATATGCATCTTCCATGACTATAACAGGTATATTAATCTCTTTACTTGATGCTGGTGAGTTTTTACCATCTGGTGATATAATTGATGTTATTTTTAAATAGTAAGTTCCTTTTGTTAGTTCTAGTTTTTCTTCATTTGTAGTTATTTTTATTTCATTTTCATTATTAGGTGTTATATATTTTATAATATCATCATTATCAGAAAGTATTTTTTCATTATTTATTTCAATATTTAGATAATCTAAATATTTTTTATTTAATTTATTTCCATTTGAATCAACAAGCATTATATTAAGGCCAGTTTTATATGTTTCATATCTTGCATCTATTACATTATCTTTAAATAAGTAGTTTGATGTTATATTTATATTTGTTATTGATTCTGTATTTAATATAATATTCTCAGCACTTGATGTGTGAGTTAACATCATACTTCCATTTTTATCATGATATATATTAAATGTTTTTATATCAGTATCTGGTGTTGATATTTTATGATCTTTATTTTTAGTTCTTTCTATATATAGTTTTATATTTTCATAATCTTTTTCTATATTAGAGTTTTTAAAATCTACTATTATTTTAAAGTTATCATTTAATTCTGAATCTTCATTTATATAATTCTCGTTATCTTTCATGTTTTTAAAGTCTTCAAATTTATATGTTGCTTTTTTTACGCAAGATTCATCTAGTGGAGTGCAGCTTTCTTCAAAAGTAGTATTTTCATTTACTGTGTATTTATATATTTCTTTATTATTTAAATCAATTAGTTTTATTTCAGTTCCATTTGGTAGATTTATGCTTGATATTAAATTATGTTTATAATTTATTAGATCTTCAAAGTAAACTCCAGTTAAAGTGGTATTTAACGTTACTGATGAAGATGAGTTTATGTTATTATTATCATAGTTTTTATAATTATCATATCCTGGTGTTAGTGATGTTACATCATATCCCCCATAAACAATATGATCTGTATTTATATATTTAATGTTATTTGATAGATCTGTTACTTTAGCATATATTACATATGTTCCTTTTTGGTTAATTGTTATTCCACTTGTATACTCGATCCACTCTTCTATTTGATGTGGGTCTACTATAGTGTTACTTACGTAGTAATATGACTTATCTAGCCCAGATAAACTATCTTCTGTATGAACAGTAAATGTTTCTTCTTTTGATATATAAAAGTATGATGCTTCATCGTTTAATTCATCCCATAAAACATCTTTTAGTGTAATTGATATTTCTGAGTCTGTTTTATCTAGCACAAATATATCTGTATTTATATATGATACTCTATCTTTATAATCAGTTATTTTAAAGTATATTTCATATGTTCCTTCTTCTGATATTTTAGTTACATCTTCATATAAAGTCCATGTTATTTCATTTAAATCAGGTGTTAAGCTAGTATCATCATTTATAAAGTATTCAACTTTATTTATTGGAGTGAAGTTATTTACTCCATCTATAGCGAAGTTTATATTTGTATTTGAGTATACTGTTTCTTTTTCAATAACTGAAGATGCATACACTTTATCTTTTACATATATAGTTACATTTTCGCTTGATTTATTATCATATTTTGTCTCTGGATAATTATTTATTATCCAATTTTCTTCATTAAAGTTTAAATCTTCATATAAAATATTATCTATTACTTGATATGTATTTATACTTCCGGTATATGTTCCTTCACTTGTTATTTTATCACCTTCGATAAAGGTGTTTTGAAATGATAATGTATTATTATTTATATTTATTAATGGTATGTCTAGTGTATTAAATGTATCTTTTATTAAAACAGATCCACTATTTATATTTATAAATGCACTTTTATAAGGTGATATTATTTCACTTAGTGAGTATGTATTATTTATGTTTAATATTCCATCATTTATTCCAGTTATTCCAGATGCGTATATTTTTGAGTTTATTTTTCCGGTTGAGTATGAATTTGATAATGTAGTTTCGCCTTCTGCTTTATATATAATTCCGGCCCCCATTTCATGAGCGTATACATCTGTTTTATTTACAATATTATTAAGATTTGAATCAGCAACAACGCCAGCTACTCCTGATGCGTGTGATGAGTTATATTTTATAATGTATTTAACATCACTAAAAGTTATTAAATCACTTACATCAGTTATTGTTTCAATTTTTAAATTATTTATATCACTTAACTCTATATTAAACATTCCACCAGTTATTATTTTATCATCTAGTTTAACAACTGTTTCACTTGGGTTATTTAATGTGTAATTACCAGTTAAATTTACTGATACAATATTATTTATTAGTAGTGATGGTAAGTTACTTAAATCTATATTAGTTTCAAGTAAGGTAGCTCCTATATATATGTTATTTATATTTATATCTTTTATTTCTTCTTTTTCTTCTGCCTTAGAAATAACATATCCATCTGTTATTATATTTTCGATATTAGAATTAACCGCGCTAGATGCTAAAGTACTTGATATATTTCCTCCATATATTAATGAGTTTTTTATTGATAAGTTTTTTACTTCTCCATTTAAATCATTAAATAAAGCTAAATTTTCTTTATCATTATCAGTCATATAAAGTCCATAGATTGTGTTTTCTTTAGCATCTATAAATCCTTTAAATGAATCTAAAGAAGGAAATATATTTATACTTCCTGATCTTACTCCATTAAATTCTTCATTTTCATAGTACTGATTAGTATATGGATTAACAAAGTATACATCTTCATTTAAAATATATTTTATATGACCATCTTCGTATTTAAATATTCCACTATTTAAAACAATATTATTATTTATTTCAAAGTATGTATCTTCGTAGTTAGTATCTTTTAATTTTAAGCTTAAGTAAGCGAGCTCTCCTCCATTTGAGATAATATAAGGATCTTCCTTACTTCCATCACCTGATCTATAAGATGAGGCGGTTGTTCCATCCCAGGCTGATCCTGTTATCAAAGGATCTCCATATATGAATTTAGCAAGCGTTGGAAGAAATACTGATATTACTAGTATTGTTAAAATGATTATAATTGATAGTTTTATTTTCTTATCTTTTGGTAAATTAAGAAAATAGTTTTTTAATTTTTCCATTTAATCATTCCTTTATATATTTGCCTACTCTGCTTTATTATAACATATTCTTATCTTTTATTACACTAAAAAAACTCCAAATTATGGAGTTTAATTAGCGTCTTCTATTTTTTTAACTTGAACCATGAACCATAGTTTTTCAACTGTTAATTGGCTATGTTCTAGCTCCTCAGTTCTTAAGATTAAGTTAATTCTATCTAGAAGATCATTTATATTTTCAGGAAAAAGGTTTTCACTGATTATATTTATGTTTAAAAGTCTATATTTATTAATAATTACTCTTGCTATACTAGCCTCATCAAATCCAGTTACTGGGCATATTATGACGTTTGTTTCATCCATTGCAAATATATCAAAACTTTCACTATAATCAACTAGTTCTTCATATGTTTCAAGATCATATGATGCACTTATTGCTTCTTTTTTATAGTAATCAAAACTATAATATAAATGCAGTAAATCTTTTAAGGCAAAGTTTTTATTTATAATATTTATTACTTTGACATCAAAGTTTTCATCATCATATTTTTTATATAGCTCTTTTAATCCTCTTGCTATTTTAACTGATTCAATCTTTAAATCTTTTTTATCTTCTTGTTTAAAATTTAATAGCTTACTAGGATTATTAAATATTTTACGATTTAATTTAGCTAAGTTTTTTTCTTCTTTTTCAATTTGACTTAGTAATTCTTTTAATTTTTTATTTAAATCATTTTTATTTGCATTATAGTTTTCATCTTTTAAGTATTTGGTTTTAAAGCTTGTTATAAGAGGTGCAAATTTAACATAGTTAGAATATTCTTCTACGTTTCCTTTTAATCTAAATAGGCTTTCAAAGAATTTATTCATTGAGGCTTTATCTTCTTTATTTAGTGTATCAAGCATCAGTGAGTTATATGTTGAGACTCTTACCTTAGATTCTTCAAAGAAGTGATTAACATCTATTTCACCTGATTTAGACATTTCGATGATGTCATATATATTTTCTTTGCTTTTTATATTTAGTTCTTGATATAAACTTTCTAGTTTTTTTATGCATCCAGTATAATCCATATTACTTTTTAGTTTTATATCATTTTGAAGGCTTATAACATATGAAGTAAATTCTTTTTCATGTTTTCTGATTAATTTTTTAAAGTTTAATTCAATATGTGAGATTAATTCCGGGTTTTCCCAGTATAGTTTTTCAAATATTTCCGTTAAGTCTTCTTTACTATCTTTATTTTTTCTTACTTCTAAAAATGATGTCATAAATTCATATACATAGCATGTATAGTCAAAGTCATTTTTAGTTAACGCTATTCCGACCATTTCAAATTTTGATATTAGTTCTTCAAATATTTCTTTTGTTATAGTTAAATCTATTTCTTTTGAGTTACTTAATTTATAAAATATTGAGTCAAATCCCATTTTTTCAAAGTATGAGTTAGTTGGATTTAAAATAAATCTAACATTTTCTAAAGCTGATATTTGTTTAGTTAGTGATGATATATCTCTAGTATCAGGCTGATTAAATGATTTACTTTTAAGTGATAAATATTTTTTTACTGAAAGATCATATTCTTTATATGTTTTAGCAAATTCATCTACTTTTTCATTTAATTTACGTCTGTTTGTTTTAGTTTTTACTGGCATTGATGTTAGTAGTAGTTTTTTTGATTTTGTATCTTCTTTAACAAATTCTAAAAAGTTAGCCATTAATCATCACCTCCATCTTCCTCTATTTTTATATCTTCTAAGTCAGATAAGAATTCTTTTATTTCATCATGGAGACTTAATAATTCGGTTAATGTTAAAGTAGATAAATCAAAGTCTACTTTTTTTATTTCTTTACTCATATTTTTCACCCTTTTTACACTTCGTATCCAGCTAAGTCTTTTACAAAGTTTATTATTACATCTAAATCTGTTCCTTTTGAGTAAGATTCTAAGCTATCTAAATCTTGACCTTCAAGCCATATATATACTCTTGCTTTTGTTACTGCATTTGGCACTTGAAATATTGGTTGTTCGAATGTTTTAATTGTATTTTGAAGTGCAAAGTTTTCAGTTATTAAAGGTATTCCAGTTCCAGCATGTCCATTTGTATGATCTAGCCTTTTACCTTCTCTTATCATACCATAAGTTGGGGTATAAAATCCATCAATTAATGTTACTCCATATACAGCAGCATCTTCAATTGAAGGTTCGCTGTGAGAAGTATGATATGGTTCCCATATTACAAATTCACAATTATTATTACATTTTATATTTTGAATATCTGAAAGTGGTGCATCATGTGGAAGTGACCCTATTTTGATTACTCCAACTCTTATTGAGTTCATAATTCCATCCATTGCTTCTCTTACTTCTTCAGATGTATCTTCTTTATATTCAATTGTTGTTTCTTCATCAAAAAATAAATTATCTGGAAGTGGTGATCCACTTGCGTTTTTTAAGAATATATCAAAAGCTACATAGTAGTTAGATCCATTTGCTTTATCTTCACTTGCTTTTACAGCATTTAATAATCTTTTTGTTGCTCCATTTGGATATTTATCTCTTGTTCTTATTAGCTCTCCTGCAAAAATATCAAATTTATCATGATTAGGAGATAATAGGCCATTTGTTGAAACAGGCCATAGTCCATATGACCACTGATTAGTATGATTTGGATACGTTGCTTTAAGATCCATAATAATACTATCCATTGATATATAGACTGAATCTGAGTAATCTACTCCATCAAGTGATATGAATAATCCACTGTTACTTGATACTGATAATTGAACAAAATGAATTTTAACATTTAAAGCAGATGATAACCATGCATATGTTGATGCAGTTACTAAAAGCGCTGTTAAAAAAGTTACAAGAAATAAAGTTCTTCTATTTTTAAATCTGAAAAATTTTTGTCTTTTTATTTTAATTGTAGCTTCGTTCATTTTATTTACCTCATTTATTAATAATGAAAGAGTAACCGAAATGATTACTCTTCATTATTTTATAATATTAAATAATCATAATTTTATTTAACATTTATTACACTAATTTTATGGTGTTTCAGTTGTTGTTGGTTGTGTTGTTGGTGTAACTGATGTAATAGCAGGTCCATCATAACCAGGAATATCAGATTGTACATATCTTTGTTTTGTAAATCCGAAGTTTACTAGTATACTTTTTCCGATTGATGCAAAGTCATAGTTATCTATGTCTTGTCCTTCAATATAAATGTATACTCTTACTTTTGTTACACTGTTTGGAGCAAGTGTCATAAATGTTGGACGGCTTGTTCCTGTTAGTAATTTCATACTATCTGTAAAATATGGATATGCGTATAATGGTTTTTCATTATCATCATCTTCACCAGCTGTTGTTGTATATCCGTTGAACGCAGCTCCATCATATACGTCTACTCTATCACTTGAACCAATTACTTGGTTAACAGCATATGTAGGATATGAAGTTCCATCTACAACTGTACCGCAAGCTCCATCAAATGAGTCTGAATCATTTAGATCTAATCCTGTTCTTGCTTTACATGATGTTTCATACCAGCTAATTGCGCCACCAACGTGATCTGTATCATTTGGTTCCCAAATTTGTGCTGATTTTGTACAAATTCCAGTTACTCCAGCTGCTGTTGCACAAGTAATACCTGTAATATCAGATGCTGATGCTGTTTTAGCGTTTACACGTCCGATTTGTGCAAATGCTACTCTTACTGAGTTTTCAATTCCTGTATTAGGAACTCCTGTACCAGCTTCATTTACAACTACTGCTGAGTCTACTGATAAGTAAATTGCTTCTTCATCAAGTGGTTCATAATCTGTGAAGTATGCTGCACCTGAATGATTTTTAATAAATAAATCAAATGCTACATAACCATTGTTATCATATTTATGATCTTCTTGACCTTCAACACTAGCATCCCCGTTTTTAACACGGCTTGCCATTAATCTAAATCCACCTAGAGATGTTGTTATACTTGCTTTTTCGTATAATACCATTCTTGATGATTCAGAATCAATTTTACCTACTGATGACATTGGGATTAATCCATTACCTGACCACCAGTTTGTGTTGCCTTCGTATGAAACTGTTTTAAAGTTATCTGAGTTAATTGCAACTGTTCCGCCCCAGTCTTCTCCATTTAGTGATAATTCAAGATCATCTGTAGTTGCGATTGTAACATCAAAGTTTGTTACGTTAACTGTTTGCAGTCCGATAAACCATGCATAAGTAGATACAGATAAAATTATCGCTGTTAAAGATAAAGCAATAACTAAGTTTCTGACACGATTTTTGTGTCTATCTTTTTGTTCTTTCATAATTACCTCTTTCCTCTATTTAATTATTTCTGATTTAAAATCCATATGGATTTTAATCTGACCACCCAGAATGTTATCGGTTGTTTCTGGATCGGTCCCTTCTAGCCATAAGACTATCGTATACTTGTCGCTATCTCCTGGTGCAAAATTTTGTACATGGTCTCTTGCAACAAGGGTACTTGTAGTAAAAGGTGTAGTATTAGGCTCAGGCATATTATTTCTAGACATCATGGCGTAGGTTGTTGCCTCACCATTTTTGTATAGTCTAATTCGCACTGCTTCATCTACACTTTTAGTAGCATCATCTATTATTATTTCTGACCAGTAGTCAGCTATTTCATTTCCAAGGTTTTCTACATAAAAAGTATATGCGACAAAGTTCTCTCCGTTATGTGATCCATTACTTCTTGTATCAAGATTATCAGGTAGCCATGTTCCTGATATGTTATCAAAATGATTCATAGTTTCAGCAAACAGCTCAGATCTAAATACTTTGTAATCTGGATCATCATATATAATGATGTTATTTTTAGTATATAACTCTCTTTGTAAGTTAACACTAAAACTTCCACCTTTATACATTAATTCAAATACTAAATATGTTATTAGTAATAAAAGTAATATAAATAAAATAATCAGTTTTAGTATTTTAGTTACTTTCTTCTTACGTCTGAGTTTTTTAGCACTTATCTCTATTTCTTTTTTCATAAAAACCCTTTTCCATTATAATTTTTTGATGTTACTCTTTATACACACCCTATCTTAATATACAAATTAATCTTATCAACTTAGATGATGTTTGTCAATTCCATTTTGACTTTTTCTATGGTTTTTTATAATAAAAATAAAAAAAGTGCGTTAGCACTTTTGGTTTATTATTATTCAACGATTACTGTTCTTGTTTTTACGCCAAGATTTCCAGCTTCATCGACAGCTTTCCATGTAATTTTGTATGTTCCAGCTACTGATGTATTTACTGTTCCAACTGATGTTAGTGTAATGTTTGCTGTTTCTGATACATTATCTGTTGCTGTTGCTCCAGCATCTGTATAATCATTAGCATTTGATTCATTTAATGTAACAGTTACAATTTCATCACCTGTTAATTGAATTCTTGGTGGTGTTAGGTCTGCTCCTGCAGGTCCCTCTCCTTGGTTTGCATCTGGACCAGTATAGTCAAAGTCATCTTCTGTGAATCTTTGTTTTGTAAATCCGAATGCAACATTAATCATTTTTCCTACTGATGCGAAATCGTAGTTATCGATATCTTGTCCTTCAATATAAATATATACTCTTAGTTTTGTAATACTATTTGGTGCAAGTGTTAATAATGTAGGTCTTGAAGTACCAGCTAAGAATTTTTGTGTATCAGTAAATGTTTTTACTGGATCTAAGAATGATGCTGATCCTGCATATGTGTTATATACTAATCCATCATATATATCTACATTTGATTTTGAAGGTATAGCAGCTTTTATAGCATATGTAGGGTAAGCTAAGCCATCTACTACTACTCCACATGCAGATGAGTTATATGAAGCCGCTAATGTTATATCAGTTCCTCCAGATACTCTTTGACGGCATGTTGTATTATACCAACCGATTGCTCCTTGTGTATGTGATGTGTCATTTGGTTCCCAAATTGTAGCAGCTCTACAAATTCCGGTTACTCCTTCATCAGTTCCAGCACAGTCAATTCCTTGAATTAATTCTGCAGCTGAGCCTGGTGTTGTACCAATTACACGTCCAATTTCAGCAAAGGCTACTCTTACTGAGTTTTCAATTCCAGTTCCACCTGTACCTCCAACATCTGATACAACTACTCTTGAATCAGTTGTTAGATAAATTGCTTCTTCATCTTCTTGATTTAAAGCAGGAATATAATTTGTTCCAGTATAGTTTTTAACAAATAGGTCAAATGCTACATAGCCTTTGTACTCTGAATCACCATGGTTTTCTACTTCACTTGCTAAAAGTCTCATTCCACCAGGTGATGGTGTAAGTGATGCTTTTTCGTATAAGTATAATCTTGATGATGTTTGATTAATTTGCCCTACTGTTGACATTGGAAGCAGTCCAGTTCCAGCCCACCAGTTTGTGTTGTCTTCATATGTTGCTACATCATAGTTTGAACCATTTATGGTTACTGATTCACCAAATGTTATACCATCTAGTGATAGTTGCAGACTATCTGTACCAGCAATTGTAACATCAAAACTAGTAACGTTAACTGTTTGCAGTCCAATAAACCATGCGTAAGTTGCTACTGATACTACTACAGCTGTTAGTGCAAATAGTATAACTAGATTTCTTACTCTTCTCATGGAATTTTTGTTCTTGTCTTTCATTTTTTCCTCTTTCCTTCTATATATTTTTTGTATATTATGCTTCCTACAAGTGATAATATACATATAATCGATATCTACTATCGTATATAGTATAATCTTATCACATAGAATTTCTTTGTCAATATTATTATAAGATTTTTTTAAAAAAAGACTTCCTTTTTTAGAAAATCTTTTTACTCAACAATTACTTTTACAACTATCTCCTCAGCATAATTTCCAGCCCAGTCACTTACATTATATCTAACATAATACTCACCTGGTATATTTGTATTTACAGGATTTGTTACTTGAATTCTTCTTGTTATATCATCTATTAAAGGACTACCATCAGGAAACTCAGCTGTTTTATCTATTGCAGTTGCATTTGGTGGTATAAATGTTGATCCTCTTGGAACTATTATTTCTCTTACATCTGGAGTTATTGTTATTACTGGTGGCCAGTCATCTGTTCCTGCCTCACCAGATTCATAGAAGAAGTCTGTTGATGAGAATCTTTCTTTAGTAAATCCAAACTGGATACTTAATCTTTTACCTACGGCTGCAAAGTCATAGTTATCTATATCTTGTCCTTCTAAATATATATATACTCTTATTTTAGTTATACTATTTGGCGCTAGTGTAAATATTTCTTTTCTATCAGTTCCAGTTAAATCTCTCATTGTATCGGTAAATGTATTTACGCTTGATAATCTAGTGCTATTTGTATATCTATTATATGCAGATCCATCATACACATCAACATTATGGTTAGATCCTATTGTATTATTTACTGAATATGTTGGATAGTATTTTCCGTCTTCTATTTTATTACATGAACCAGAGTATGATCCTGATGATCTTACATCAGATCCAGTTCTTCTTCTGCAAGTTGTATTATACCAGCTGATTGCTCCTTGGGTATGAGCTTTATCATTTGGTTCCCATATAACGGCATCTCTACATATTGATGTTACTAAATCTGTGTTTTTACATGCAATAGATGTTATTGTGTTTTGATCTTCTATTGAGGCAATTAATCTTCCAATTTGCATAAATGCTATTCTAACAGAGTTTTCAATTCCAGCACCTGGAGTTCCGCTTTTAGCAGTTTCAACTTCAGAGTCAATTGTTAGGTATAGTGCTTCTTCATCTAAATAATTTATATCTTTATAATATGCTTTTCCTGAGAAGTTTTTTATAAATAAATCAAAGGCTACATATCCTGGTTTTTCATATGCTCCATCATTATTGACTCTACTTGCCATTAATCTAAATCCACCACTGGTAGCAGTCATTGATGCTTTTTCATATAAAATCATTCTTGATGTTGAAACATTTGCTTTTCCAGTTGATGACATTGGAATTAATCCTTTACCACCCCATGAGTTAGTGTGTCCTTCAAATAATTTATCATGATTTTCTTCATTTATAGTTACTTCATTTGACCAGTTTTTTCCATCTACTGATATTAAGATACTTTCAGTTGAGGCAATTTTCATATCAAATGAAGTTATATTTACTGTTCTTAAGCTAATAAACCATGCGTAAGTAGCTACTGATATTAACAGTGCGGTTATTCCAAATATAATTGCTGTATTTATTATTTTTCTTTTATTTTTAAGCACGTTTTTACCTCTTTTTATTTTATATCAATACTTTATCATAAGTGATTAAGGCAGGCAAGTTTTACCTAAACCCGCCGCCACCACCGCCGCCGCCAAAGGAACCGCCGCCGCCACCGCCTGATGAGAATCCTCCACCACCGGCAGAGTATGCAGCTGCTTTAGTTCTTGCGTTTATAGCACTTTTTGTTCCGGTTGTTGAAAACATATGAATATACATTGCTGACTGGTAGTCTACATCTGTTATAACATCTGGATATAATCTTTTAAATTCTTTTGCTACTTCTTTAGCTATTCCAAATATTTGGGCAAACATTAAATACTCATCCCATAAGTGAACTTCAATAGCTCTTTTATCTTCGATTGATGAAAATTCATTTAAGAATTTTTTTAAGCCCGCTACTTTTTTAGCTTCTTCGTATATTTGGATAGTTTCTTTATATGTTGTTTTAAGTTTTTTTTCTTTTAATAATAGTAATTTACTTACGGCTTTTTCTCTTTCAATTTTTATTACATCTTCAAACCACTTTATTATTTCTTCATAGTTTTTAGCGCAATATTTTTCAAATTCTTTTGATTCTAAGATTCCATCTCCACTTGCTGAAAGCATGTAGTTAAACATTTTTAACTCATAGCCACTTAAATCTATTTTATCTTTATGAAGATGAAGATGAGTTTCTTCTTTTTCTTTTAATAATTTTTTTACGACAGCTTTTTCAACTGTTACATATCCTTTTTTAACCCAGCTAAGTATTACTGCTCCTAGTAAGTCATTTTTATTTTTATTTAAGTTATAACTATCAGATAAAAAGTATCCATAGTATATATCTTTATCACAAGGTATTTCTCTAAAGTAGTTTAAGTCTTTATCGAATTTTCCTTTTGAGATTTCTTTTTTAAAGTTTTTATTTTTAATTCCTGAGTTTTTAATTATTATTACAATTAATGTTACGGCTGCAATATAAATAAAAAATATTAAAGCTAAGAATTTAGAGTTATTATCTGTATAATGCTCCGCATTTTCTTCGGCCATATCTAAATAGTAGTTAAATTCTTCATCTATTTTATTTACTGGATTAAAGATTCCTTTTGGAAAGTTAACAAGGATTGTCATATATTCAGATGCATCAAGCTTTCCATCACTATTCATCTCAATTATTCCATCATATACATAAGCAGTTCCGCCATAATTTCCATATCCCCATACATCTATTGTATCTTCAAAGTAATGGTTAGATCTTATTTTTATATTTACATTTTGTGGTTTACTTGATAATTCATATGGTATTAATGTCCAGTAAACTATGTCTGAGTCATTTAATGATGATACAAAGTTTGTTATTGTATATTTTAGTTTATATGTATTTGTTCCATATGAGCTTATTCCCCATACTAATTCTGTTTTATTTTCTTCTTTTATTAGGCCATTTGAGTATGCTTTATCATCAAGTGATCTATTTATGTTCCAGCTATTTTCATATATATAAGGTTTATTATTCATTTCAACTGTGAAATCTCTTATTACAGAAGTTCCTAAATTATAATATGGTTTATAACCTTCTGTTCCTTCGTTTATTTTTGTTTTCCAGGTTTCAGTTATATGTGCATCTCCTGCATCAGTTATGAATATATCCATCTGAATATCTTTTATTTCATTTGCATAAACATTTAAGGTTGTTACAAATAATAATGTTAGTGTTAATATTATTTTTTTCATATTTTACCTCTTATATATATATTAACATAATCGTAAAAAAAAAGAATTAAATTTTAGAATTTAACTCTTACATTTTCTTTTTCTTCTTTTGTTGCTTCAAAGAATGCCTCTTTTGTAAATCCAAATTGTTTTGCGATTAAGTTTGAAGGAAACACTTCTATTTTAGCATTGAATTTCATTACAACATCATTATAAAATTGTCTTGCATATGCAATTTTATCTTCAGTTTCAGTAAGGTCTGCTTGAAGTTTTACAAAGCCACTATCTGCTTTTAATTCTGGATAACTCTCAGATAAAGCAAAGATTCTTCCTAGCGCTGCGCTCATCTCTGAGCTGGCATTCATTTCTTCTTCTGGTGTATTTGATGACATATATTTATTTCTTGCTTCAATTACGCTTTGAAGAGTTTCTTTTTCATGTTTTGCATATCCTTTTACTGTTTCAACTAAATTAGGAATTAAGTCTGCTCTTCTTTTTAATTGTACATCTATTTGAGCCCACTGATTTTTTACTTTTTGTCTTAGTGTTACTAAACTATTATATACAGATACTACGTATACTAATAATATAACAACTACTGGAATTAATATGTATAATACTTTCATTTTATCACTCTCTTTCTAAATTTATTTTATCATATGATTTTTTATAAAACAATATTTATATAAATATGTAATCTATGATATCTCCATTTTTAAATTTAATTTTTAAGTTATATATTCCTTTTCCTACACCAGTGAATGTTATTTTATCTTTATCGTATATGTCTGTGTATTCATAGTTTATATCTGTCTCTTTATTATTATAATAATTAGTGAATTTCTCAACTATAAATGCTTCACTTGATTTAATTTTAATTAATTCATCTTTATTTATTATGAAGTTATCTTCATTTAATGTTGGATGAATTATTTTAAATACTTCACTAGGTGAAATCATTTTATATCTTTGTCCTTTTATTAAATCGGGCATTGCATATATTTTAGAATATTCTTCTTCATATTTTTTTTCTCTTGTTAGTTTTTCTTCATATCTAATCATTGTTGGATCAGCTAAAATATTATTTATTAGCTGTCTTTTTTCAAGTTCTGACTCTACTAGGGGATCGATATAACTTATTTTATATTCTTTTTTATATTTATAATAAGTTATTTTTAATTTATCGCCTTCCCAAAATATATTTGAGTGAATAACTAAGTCTCTATTTATATTATTAGGATCTTCATCTAAGGTAACTGATATATCTTTTCCACTTCTTCTTTCATTTACGGTTACATATCCATCATAAGTTAAAAGCGCGAGTGAATCATTTCTAAATATAAATATTAATACTGCTGTAAATATTATTAATATTAACATTGTAAATATAATTATTTTTTTTATATTTATCTTTTTCATTTTATACCTTCTCTATTACTTCCATTATATTAGGAACCATTTGTTTTTTTCTAGATACATATCCTTTAAATATTTCACCTTGCTTTATATCTTCTTTTCCATATGCTTCTTCTAAGTATTTTTTAGATGATTCATTATATAAAAGATATGAATCATTTGTAAGAATATCTGTTATAAATAATGTTACAACTAAGTAGTTATGGTTTTTAGATATATTATTTAATTCTTTTACATATTTGTTTATATCTTTTTTATATTCATTAAATGATGTTGTAAAAACCTGCGCGACTGCTATTTTATTTAATCCTGTTGTATATGTTTTAAAGTCTTTATTTATTATATCTAAGGGAGTTAATCCTTTTATACTAACTCCACTTTTTAAAAGTTCTAAACCATACTTTTCAATATTTAAATTAGTATGACTTGATAAAATATTTGCTACTTCAATATCTTTTAAAGTTGTTGTCGGACTTTTTAAAAGTAGTGTATCTGATAAGATTCCTGATAACATTAAAGCTCCTATATTTTTAGGTATTTTTATATTTTGCTCCTTGTACATATAATATATCACGGTATTAACAGATCCTACATTCATGTTTCTAAAATTTATTGGGGCTGATGTTGAGATGTTTCCTATGTTATGATGATCTACTATTTCTAGTACGTTTGCTTCATTTATTCCATCAACACTTTGATTTATTTCATTATGATCAACTAATATAATATTTTTTTTATTTACATTTGATGTATCAGTTAATCTCATCATTCCAAAACATATACCTTTATTATTTACTATTGGATAGTTTGTGTGTTTATATTTATTACTCTTTTCTTTAAAGTCAGTCAAATAATCACTTGGAGTAAATGTTATAACATCATCGGCTATTTTAATACTGCTAATTGGATTTGATAAGCTTATTAAGTTTGATGTTTTATATATATCATACGGAGTTATAATAACATTATATTTTTTTTCATTTATTAAATCTATTTCTTTTTTTAATAATTTTTTGTTATTTGTTAAAATTAATAATTCTATTTTTTCATCATATATAAATTCTTCAGTTATTAAAATACTTTTTTCTTTTATATCTTTAAATGTTATCTCTCCATTTATAAATTCTTTAAAGTTATAAAAAGAACTTGCATATAATGTACTTGCTATATTATCACTTGAGGTGTTTATATAATTTGTTTTATTTATGATTAAATCTTTAGCTATTTCTTTTAAAGAAGCATAACCAATAAATCTTTTTTTAAAGTTTATTACTGGAATTCCAGTTTGATCATTTTTAGTTATTTGTTTATAAGTTTTATATATAGATTTAGAATCTAGCGTGTAAAAATCTTTATTGTAATTAACATCATTTATTTGCTGTTTTACATCGTTTAAGTACTTTGGTATTTTCATTTTAAATTTATTTAATACAAACATTGTTTCTTTATTTATGTCACTTAAAACTCTAGGCTCTGCATTTAGGCCCATTTTGTTTTTAAGATAACTAAGCGCAACTGAAGCACATACAGCATCTGTATCTGGTTTTTTATGTCCGATTACATATATTTTTTCCAAAGTTAACTCCTCTACTATAAATAAATTATACAATATATTTTTTAGTTTTTAAAGTTATGTATGATATAATTTTATTATAAGGATGTGATACTTTGGCAAAATATAAATTAAAACCTGAAGCGAGAAAATATTTATTTATATTAGTAGTAGGTTTAATATTACTCTTGTTTTTATTTAGTTCATATAAAAAATATAAATATAAGCAAAGTTATGAATATAAATTTACACTTCTAACTTACACACTTGATGAGTTTAATATATTAAATGATAAGTTTAGTGATAAAGAGTTAGATAAGCTTCTTACTATTTCTTATAATAAAAATATTCCTCTTTTATCTAAAGAAAAATACTTTATGTTTAAAAATGTTGAAAAGTATTTAAGTTATTTAAAAGAAAATAAAAATACTTCTTTAAGTAAAGTTATTTCTTTAGTTAATGTTAATAGAGATAAAGATTATTATAAAGATGTTATTAAAACTAGTTATACTGATAAAGAGTTAACTTTAGTAAATAAATATTATTATTTAGATAGTGATTATAAGCCAGATGATATTGTTAAAACTAGTGGTACTTATTCATATGCAGATAATTCTTTAAATAAAGAAGCTTATGAAGCTTTTCAGAATTTAAATGAAGCTGCTAAATTAGAAGGTTACACCATTTTAATTAATTCATCATATAGAGATTATAAATATCAAGAAGATTTATATAACTCAAGGAAAAAATTATACGGAACTAAAATAGCCGATGATTTTGTAGCAAGAGCTGGTCACTCAGAGCATCAAACAGGATACGCACTTGATGTATCAGATTATTATGATGAGGATGATGAGTTTGGTAAAACAGAGGCCTTTAAATGGATGAGTGAAAACTGTTATAAATTTGGTTATATTTTAAGATATCCAGAAGATAAAGAAGACATAACTGGATATGGATATGAACCATGGCATTATAGATATGTCGGAGTTAAAGTAGCTAAAGTAATTTATGATGAAAATATTACTTTTGATGAATACTATGCATTTTATATAAATAAATAAGAAGTTTTACTTCTTTTTTATTTAGTGTTAATATATTTAAAGAAAAAGGAGGATACAATGTTTAAACTAAAATCAAGTTTTACTCCAAGTGGAGATCAGCCTGAGGTAATAAAGAAACTTACCAAAGGTATTTTAGAAGGTAAAAAAAGTCAGGTCTTACTTGGCGCTACTGGTACTGGTAAGACTTTTACGATTGCTAATGTAATTGCAAATGTAAATAAGCCTACTTTAGTTTTAGCTCATAATAAAACACTAGCTGGTCAGTTATACTCTGAATTTAAAGAATTATTTCCAGAAAATAGAGTTGAGTATTTTGTTTCTTATTATGATTACTATCAGCCTGAGGCGTATGTTCCTTCTAGTGATACTTATATTGAAAAAGATGCTGCTATTAATGATGAGATAGATGAATTAAGACATGGCGCTACAAGTGCTTTAATTAATACTAAAGATGTTATTGTTGTTGCATCAGTATCATGTATTTATGGTATTGGTGATGCTAAGGAATATATGAAAAATATGCTTATTTTATCTTTAGGTGATAAAGTTAAAAGAAATGATATTATCGAAAAATTAGTTTCAATGACATATGAAAGAAATAATTTAGATTTTCATAGAGGTACTTTTAGAGTAAATGGTGATACGATTGATATAATTCCTGCTAGTGGAAGAAAAAACGGAATAAGAGTTGAGCTTTTCGGTGATGAAATAGATAGAATTACTGAGTTTGATGTTTTAACTGGTATTACAATTCAGAGTATTAAAAATATAAGCATCTACCCTGCTAGTCACTTCGTAACTAGCAGGGAAAAGATGGATGAAGCTATTATAAGAATTGAAAAAGAAGCTGAAGAAAGATTAAAATATTTTGAGGAAAATGATAAATTTATTGAAAAACAAAGATTAAGTGAAAGAGTTAAATATGATATTGAAATGCTTAAAGAAACAGGTTTTTGTAACGGTGTTGAAAACTATGCAAGACATTTAGCTCTTAAAGCTGAAGGTGAAACTCCAAATACACTTATTGATTTTTTTGGAGATGATTTTCTTTTAGTAGTTGATGAATCACATGTTATGATCCCTCAAGTAAGGGCAATGTATAATGGTGATAGATCAAGAAAACAAACTCTTGTTGATTATGGTTTTAGACTTCCTAGTGCTCTTGATAACAGACCGCTTAAGTTTGATGAGTTTAATGATAAAATTAATCAGGCAATATATGTATCAGCTACTCCCGGTGATTATGAATTATCACTTGCTGATCCAGTTGAAAGTATTATTCGCCCTACTGGTCTTTTAGATCCAACTTTAGAAGTTAGAAAAACAGAAGGTCAAATTGATAATTTAATTGAAGAGATAAATAAAAGAACTTTAAGTAATGAAAGAGTTTTAATTACAACTCTTACAATAAGAATGGCTGAGGAGTTAACTAATTACTTAAAAGAATTAAATATTAAAGTAGCTTATCTTCACAGTGAGGTTAAAACTTTTGAAAGATTAAAAATAATAAGAGATTTAAGATTAGGTAAATATGATGTTTTAGTTGGAATAAATCTTTTAAGAGAAGGTCTTGATATCCCTGAGGTATCTTTGATTGCGATATTAGATGCTGATAAGCAAGGCTTTTTAAGAAGTGAGCGAAGCTTAATTCAAACTATTGGAAGAGCTGCTCGTAATGAAAATGGTCATGTTATAATGTATGCTGATCAAATAAGTGATGCTATGAAAAATGCTATTGATGAAACTAAACGAAGAAGAGATATTCAAATTAAATATAATAAAGATCATAATATTACTCCTAAAACAATTATTAAAGAAGTAAGAGATTTAATTTCAAATGAAGTTAAAGAAGATAAAGAAAAGTTAAGTCAAAAAGAAAAGAAAGATTTATTATTAAATATTGAAAGAGAAATGAGAAATGCTGCTAAGGAATTAGACTTTGAAAGAGCAATGCAATTAAGAGACATTTTATTTGAAATGAAAGCAAAATAAAAACACATTTAAATGTGTTTTTTAATTAAGTATTATAATTTTATATTTATTTTTCATCAAGTAATATAAATATCATTCTTATTAAATCTAGCGCAGTAGATAAGACTCCTGCTATATATGTAAAAGCAGCAGATCTTAGCATTTTATTAACGCCTTCATTTTGATTTGTTAAGTTTAATTTTTCTATTTCTTTTTTTGCTCTTTTGGTTGCATCAAATTCAACTGGTAGCGTTATTAATTGGAAAATTAATCCAAGGGCAATCATGATTACTGATGCCCACATTAAATCAGCATATTCTAGTATTAGTCCTACTATTAAAATAAAGTATGCTATTTTTGTTCCTAAGTTTATAATAGGAAATATAAAGCTTCTTAATCTCATAAAGAAGTATTCTTCTTTATCCTGAATTGCATGTCCACATTCATGTGCTGCTATTGCAAGTGATGCAATACTTGTTCCATCATAAACTGCTTTTGATAGTCTTACTGTTTTTCTAGATGAGTCATAGTGATCTGTCATCGTTCCTTTTATAGATACGATATACATATCTTCTAAGTTATTTTCATCTAATATTTTTCTTGCTACCTCATAGCCAGTTATGTTTTTGTTATTTTTTACTTTCATAAATTTATTATAATTTATTTTTACGTATATTTGAGCAATTAAAGGTAATATTAATATTAATAAAAGTAATGTTATGTTATCCATTATTCACCTCTTTATATTTAGTTCCTTCTTTAGTATCAATTAAAGTTATTCCTCGTTCAAGTAGTTCATCTCTTATTGAATCAGCTAGTTCATAGTCTTTTTTAGTTTTGGCTTTATCTCTAGCTTTTATTAATTTCATTATGTTTTCATGGTCTTTACTTTTTTCTGTTTCTTTTAGTAAATCTAAACTTAATACTTTATCAAAGTCGTGAATTAATTCATATTTAGTAAATCCATTTACCATTTCATTTCTTAGTAGTTCATGAAGTATAGTTATTGCATTAGCAGTATTTAAATCATCTTCAAGAGCATTTATAAATTTACCTATGTAATAATTAAATGCAGCTTCGTCTAAATCACCATCTTTTTCAAGAAGTGATATTCGGTTTAATATTTTTTTATATTCATTTTCAGCAGTATTTAATCCAGTATAAGTAAATGTTAACTGACTTCTATAATGACTATTTAAGCACATATATCTAAATGCAAGTGGGTTATATCCTTTTTCTATTAATGTTTTTATAGTTAAAGTAGCTCCCTTACTTTTACTCATCTTACCAGATTCATCTAGTAAGTGTTCATTATGAAACCAGTAGTTACACCATTTATGTCCAACATATGCTTCACTTTGAGCTATTTCATTAGTGTGGTGAGGAAATATATTATCTACTCCACCACCATGAATATCAACATAATCACCAGCGTGAGTTAAACATATTCCAGAGCACTCAATATGCCATCCTGGATAACCTGTTCCCCATGGAGATTCCCATTTCAGTTCTTGATCATCAAATTTTGATTTAGTAAACCAAAGCACAAAGTCAGCTTGATTATTTTTACTTTCATCATTTAAAACACCTTCTCTAGCTCCAACTAATAACTCATCTTCTTTATGATTTGTTAGCTGGTAGTAATTAGGTACTTTTGATGTATCAAAGTATATGTTTCCACCACTTATATAAGCATACTTTTTTTCTAGTAACTGACTTATTATTTCAATATATTTATCAATATTATTAGTAGCTTTTGATACTATTTCAGGTACTTTATTATTTACTAAGTTAAAATCTTCAAAGAATTTATCTGTGTAGTGTTCTGCTATTGCTAAAACAGATTTTCCTTCTCTTTTAGCGGTTTCAACCATTTTATCATCACCGTAATCTGAATCACCTGTTAAGTGGCCAACATCAGTTATGTTCATTATTCTTTTTACATCATAACCAAGTAATCTTAAAGTTTTATCTAAAACATCATGTCCAATATAGTTTCTCATATTCCCTATATGCTGATCATGATATACAGTAGGACCACATGTATAGAAGGTTACTTTACCTTCTTCTCTTGGAATAAATTCTTCTACTTTTTTACTTAGGGTGTTATAAAACTTCATATTATCTCTCCTCATTAGTTATTTTATCATTTTTTTATATTTATTTAAAGAATTCATTTTAATTTTTCGACAAGTGCCATTATAAATTCTAGGTTAGTTGGTCTTTCTTTTTCATAATCAATACTGTTTCCAAATATTTCGATGATTGTATTATAATCTCCTTTATCCCAGCCCATCTCTATTGCTCTTCTTATTGCTCTTTCAACTGATGCTGCCGTTGTATTAAATTTATTTGCTATAAAAGGATATATGTATTTAGTTATTTTATTTTTTTGTGAAGGATTTTCAATTAGGAACATAATTATTTCTTTTAAATAACAATGTCCTTTTACACTGTAGGCTATTCCTAGTCTGCATAAAACTCTTATTGTTTTGTTTTTACATCTATCACTATTTACTATTTTTTCTGAATCTATTATTGTTGCACTTATATTTATATTTTCTAATATTTTTACAGAATCATTTAAGTTAAGACCAGTTATTATAATAGTACTATAACTTATTAGTTCTTTTATTATATTTAAAGTTTGTTTTTTATAGTTATGATCAGCATCATTTAAATCAGTTAAAGCAACATCATATAAAGAAGGATTAGTTAGTAAATTAAGTAATGTTTCTCTTGAGTGATATATGTTACTATTTGCGCTTAATTCAGTTTTTAAAGTGAAGTTTTCATATACTTCTTTTGGTATTTCTTTTTCATTTCTAAGAAGAAATATGTTTATTCTAGTTTTCAAGTTGATGCCTATTTTCTATCTTTTAGTAATTATAGTATATAAGCAATTAAAAAAACAGATTAATATCTGCTTTTAGATTCGATTGTTCGATTTAAAATTGTTTTAGCACTTTCAGGTGAAAAAGGCTTTTTTAGTATATCTACAATTGGATATTCAAATGCATTTAGCTTTATATTTTTATCATCATTACCAGTTACGATTGATACTGGTATTTTATCAAATAAGTTATTTTCTTTCATAAATTCAAGGACTTTAAATCCATCTACTCTTGGCATACTTAAATCTAGTAAGAAAGCTTTTATATTATTATTCTCTCTTAAATGGTTCATTGCTATTTCACCATCATTTGCCACTAAGACATCATATTCTTTTTCAAATATTTTAATTAGGAATTTAGTTATTATTTCAGAATCATCTGCTACTAAGATTGTATCTCTTAAAGGTGCATAGCTATCTAACTCAAGTCTTTCGGTTTGATCGTTTGTATCTGAGTTTAAATACCTTCTAACTAAGTCTACTATTTTATTAGCTTCATTCATTAGACTATTGTAATGTTCATTTACATAACTAAAGTTATTTTCTTTACTTTTTATTTCATGTTCGTAAGCCATTTCTCCAAGTAAAGTAAAACCAAAGTATCTTGCATCACTTTTAAGTGAGTGAACAAGGATGGCATAATTCGGCATATCTTTCATTTCTTTAAAGTGAGATATTTTATATAGTTTATTTTCCACCTCAGCCATGAAGTCTCCTAAAGATTCATTATACATATCCATATCTCCAAAAAGTTCTAGGCTTTTATCTAAGTCTACACCATTTTGAAGTAGTAAGTTTTTATCTTTCATTATAATCAAACCTCTTCCTAGGTTAATTATAGCATTTTAATTTTTAACAAACAATTATAATTTATTGCAAGGGAAAAAAGTGCTCTTTTAAGCACTTTTAAATTCAGCTACATAATATAAATTGTTTTTCTCTATTACAATTATAGATGCTTTATCATCATAACCTATTTGTTTTTCATATTCAACTTTTATTTGAAATTCATATCCATTATACACTTCTTTGTCTATTTCAAATTCTATTTCTTTTACATCCTCTATTAAAACAGATGTTACTAAAGGAAGGTCTGTATTTTTTTTATTATTGTTTTCAACATATTTATATAATGTATTTACAACATTTAATTTATAATTATCTACTATATCCGGATATACGTACTGAGTAGGTACATCATATTTACTTGTTTTATTTGATATAGTGTATAAATCAATAAAAAATAACTTGGCTATGCTGCTTGCATACTCTTTTTTATCTATTTCTTTTGTTTCTAAGTTATCTTTTAATATTTTAAACTCATCTTTTAGTAAAGGTGTTGCTTTAGAATCTAGTACGTAAGGATATCCTTTTATTTTAGATATGCTTTTAGTTTCATCTTCATCTTTTTTTAAAAGTAAGTTATACGCCACTCCACCTGCTGAATAAAGTAAAACAACAAAGAGTAAGCCAAGAATTATTTTCTTTTTCATATTACCTCTTTTTATTATCTTCTTTTAATAGATTGTGAACTATTATGCCATTTGATACTTCAATTATTTTATCTGTATATTCTTTGCACTCTTTTATATAATCTTCACTTAGTACTTCATCTATTGTTAGAGTTTTATATTCTTCTTTTGAGTTATTATAATACACTTTATTTGTTAGGAAGTTTCCATTAGGAAATGCAATTATATTATCATTTTGTATTTCGAATATATCATTTCCCATAGCATATTTATTATATATACCAAGCATATTACCTACTGTAGGCATTACATCTATCATTCCCATATAGTAATCAATTTTTGTTTTAAATTGTTTTTTCTTAGTCCATATTATTAATGGAGTTTTTCTGTTTAATTCATTTGCGTAATAATCATAATTTGTGTATTCTTCATCTTCTTCGGTGTAAAACTCACCTGTTTCAGAATTGAAGTTATAATATAAATTAAATTCTTTTAATGATAATTTTGGGTCATGATCTCCATAAAAGACAAATACTGTATCATCATAGTAATTACTTTTTCTTACATAATCCATAAACTCACCTAGTGCATAATCAGCATAATGAGCACTTTTTATATACTCACCTAGTTTATAATCTTCCATATAAACTTTAGTCTTCTCACCAGCGTAATTTTCTGGCATTAAGTTTAAATCTATTTGCTCAAATAAGTCATTATTTGCAAATGGAGTGTGGTGACTTAATGTAATTATTGTTCCCATATACTTTTCGTTTTGATCTTCTATTTCTTCTAGGATTGGTTTTAACTGATTGAAAAATGATTTATCAGATAAGCCAAGCCCAATTAATTCATCTATTTCAAAATTAGACTCAGCATAAAATTTATCATATCCTAAACTAGGATGCATTTTATCTCTATTCCACATACTAGCATTATTAGCATGTGTACTAAAGGTATAATATCCCTTGTCCTTTAGTAATTTAGGTACTGAAATATATTCTCTATCAAAGTAGTTTACAAATGCCGTTCCATTTAATACAGGCATTAATGAAGTATTTAATGTAAATTCTGTATCACTACTTGTTCCTACTCCTATTTGAGGATAGAAGTTTGAAAAGAACATTCCTTCTTTAGATAGTTTATTTATATTAGGAGTTATTACTTCTCCTTTTACTTCTAAATCAATTAAAAAGGTATTAATACTTTCCATATGGATGAAGATAACATTTTTATCTTTGTATATATCAGTATACTTATTATTACTTTTTTTATTTTGATTTAATTCCATATAATCATTAAAATTTTTAAGAGCTACATCATAACCAAACCAAGATACTATTGCTGGTTTTAATGTGTTACCTAAATCATTTAATTGATATGTTATTATTCCAAATTTAGTTACAATATATTCTCTATTCCACTGTTTTGATAATCTACTTAAAGCAGTTCCAGATAAAGTATAAGATACTAGCATTATCATTGATAAAGCTGTTACTAAAACATATCTAAATATTTTTTTTCCTTTTTCAAATTTAGCTACATAGTTAAAGTAATCTTTATTTTTTAATCTTCTATTTATATATATAAATGTTAAAGGAAATAATATATATATAAACTGAGATAACTCTATTTTATCAAAGACAGCATCTCCAACTTCACCTACTTGTTTTAAAGTTGTAAGTAAACTAAATGATGCAAATGAACTATAAAATTTATAATATATAGTATTAATAACTGATATAGTTGTGTAAAACAACATTACAATAAAATAGTAATTAAATTGTTTTTGTGGTTTATAAAAGAATCCAAATGATCCAATTACTAAGATTAAAGATAAGTCAAAAAAGAATGACTGCCACTCTATATTACCAACAGTTACAAATTTAACTAAACTGCAGCACATTAAAGAAAGTATTACATATGCTGTAAATTGTCTATTATATTTAAAGAACTCAAATAATTTGTTTTTAAAATTAATTATCTTTTTTTTCATTTTTTATCCTTTTTTATATTAATAATTGTATCATAATTGCTTTAAAATTGCATTTCATTATTGAAAAATAAGGTTTTATTTGATAAGATTACTTTACGTGCAGGTGTAGTATAATGGTTATTACTTGTCGTTGCCAACGATAAGATGCGGGTT
>CAZGWM010000003.1:0-41414 GCA_964529195.1 uncultured Muribaculaceae bacterium
TTGGCATGCTGCTTCTTCATATCCGCTAGTTCCATTTATTTGTCCCGCAGTAAACAAATTTTTTATTATTTTAGTTTCTAGTGAAGGATATAATTGAAGGGGATTTATTGCATCATATTCAATTGCATATGCATATTTTATTATTTTAGCATTTTCTAAACCAGGTATTGTTTTTACCATTTCATCTTGTAAATCATATGGCATACTTGTAGAAAAACCTTGTAAATATATTAAATTAGAGTTTTTACTTTCTGGTTCTAAAAATAGTTGGTGTCTTTCTTTATCGGCAAATCTTACTATTTTATCTTCAATTGAAGGGCAATATCTTGCTCCTGTTCCGGTTATATTACCACTAAACATTGCTGATTTATCAATGTTTTCATTTATTAATTCATGTGTTTTTTGAGTTGTATATGTAATATAACATTTTTCTTGATTATTAATATCATACATTATTTCATTATCAAATGAAAAAGTAAGAGGTACTTTATCTCCCTCTTCTGGTTTTAAGTTTGTATAATCTATTGTGTTTTTATCTATTCTTTGAGGTGTTCCGGTTTTTAATCTGAGCATTTCAAAACCATATTTTTTTAAATCATCGCTTAACGTTACTGATCTTGCTTCTCCGTGTGGTCCTTCTTTTTTTATTTCATTTCCTATTAATATATGACTTTTTAAATATGTTCCGGTTGTTAATATTACTATTTTTGCTTCTATGGTTTTTCCATTTTTTAATGTTACTCCTTTTATTTGACTGTTTATAACTATTAAGTTTTCAACCATATCTTCAATTATCTCTAAGTTTTTAGTGTTTTTTAACTCTTTTAACATTTCTTTAGGATACACTTCTTTATCTGCCTGGGCTCTAAGTGATCTAACTGCTGGCCCTTTTGAATTATTTAGCATTTTAATTTGAAAATGGCTACGATCTGCAATCTTTCCCATTAAACCGCCCAGTGCATCTATTTCTCTAACTACTATTCCTTTTGCTGGTCCACCAATTGATGGATTACATGGCATATCTGCTATATTTTTTATATTAGCAGTAATAAGCGCTACTTTTTTATTTAATTTTGCGGCAGCATATGAGGCTTCACAACCTGCGTGGCCTCCTCCTACTACTATAATATCGAATTTCTTATTCATTTTTTCCTACTTTCCTAAACAAAATCTAGAGAAAAGTTCGTTTAATAAATCTGCTTTGTATTCTTCCCCTATCATTTCACCTAAATACCTATAGCATTCATTTAAATCTATAGATATTAAATCTAGTCCTAAATTAAGCGCAATAGCTATTAATGCATCTGATACTGCCGTTCTTGCAGCTGATGCCAGTGCTACTTGTCTAGCTGATGAAAGATATGTAAAATCACTATTTTCTAATTCATTTATTTCAAACATTTCTATTATTTTTTCTTTTAATTCATCTAAACCTGCTTTTCTTCTTGTTGTTCCGGTTACTACTGGAAATCCAAATTCTTTTAACCTTTCGTGTGATACATTTGTTTGTTTATCACTTTTATTTATTAAAATTATTACTTTTTGGATTTTTAATCTTCTTAATTGGTGTTCTGTTTCTTCTGTTATACCTATTTGATTATCTATTACATAAATTACTAAGTCTGCTTTTTTGGATGTTTCAAGACTTCTTTCAACACCTATTTTTTCAACAAAGTCTCTTGTACTTCTTATTCCTGCTGTATCGTGGAGATTTAGTATTATTCCATTTAAATTTAATTTTCCTTCAATTATATCTCTTGTTGTTCCAGCTATATTTGTTACTATAGCTTTTTTTTCTCCTATTAGCCTATTTAAAACACTACTTTTTCCAACGTTAGGTTCACCTAATATCGCTACATCTAATCCAGTTTTAATCATTTTTCCTGTTGACGATTCATTTATTAAGGCATGTAAATCATTGTGTATTTCTCTTAAGACAGGATCTAAGTTCTCTTTTGTTACTTGTTCTATATCTTCATATTCTGGATAATCTATATTTACTTCTATATTTGCTTGAGCGGCTATTATTTTTTTTCTTATTTCTCTTATTTTTTCAGTTAATTTTCCGTCCATTTGATTTATAGCTAGTTTTCTTGATTTTTCTGTTTCAGAATTTATAATATCACTGATTGCTTCAGCTTCTAATAAGTTTATTCTTCCATTTAAAAATGCTCTTTTAGTAAATTCTCCAGGTTCTGCTAGTTTAGCTCCTCCTATTAGTAACATTTCTAAAACTTTATTTGTTGTTGCTATTCCACCATGACAGTTTATTTCGACAACATCTTCTGTTGTAAAAGTTTTTGGTGCTTTCATTACTGTGACTAATACTTCATCTATTTTTATTCCTTCTTCTTTTATAAAACCATAATGTATTGTATGTGAATTTACCTTTGTTAAATCTGGACCAGAAAAAATACTATTTGCTATTGAAATAGATTCGGGGCCACTTAATCTTATAATTGATATTGCTCCATTTGATACCGCTGTTGAGATGGCGCATATTGTTGTATCCATATTATTCTCCTCTGTGGTATTATATCACAGTTTTATTTAATCATAAAAAAAAGGATTTAATCCTTTTTTGGTTTTACTACTACGCGTCTATTTGGATCTACGCCTTCACTTATAGTTGTAACTCCTTTATAGTTTGTAAGAGTATTATGAACTATTCTTCTTTCATATGAATTCATGTTTTCCATTGTAACAGGAGTATTAGTATTTTTTACTTCTCTTGCTATATTTTTGGCAAGCCTTTCAATATGTTTAATTTGCTGACTTTTATATCCTTCTACATCCAAGTTTAAATAAGGATACATTCCTATTTGATTATATACTGCTTGTTTCATTATTACAGTTAATGATGATAAAGTTTTTCCAAATTTTCCTATTAAAATTGAATTATTATTTGAAAACATTACTATATTAATTTGTTTATCTCTTATATTTGTTTCGTAAGTTACTTCTAAATTCATGTTTTTAAAGGTTTCACTTAATACATTTTTTATATAAGAAACAATATCTGTTAATTTTACTGCTGAATATTTATATGTTTCAGCTTTAAATAAACTTCCTTTCACTTTTTCTTTTTTATATAAAATATCATCCACGGTTGAATTTAAATCTTTTAACATCTTTTCAAATGTTTCTTCTTCATTTTTTCCTTCATATAAATATAATTTCATTGTTTCAGCCCTCTCTTAAATATTAAACTTTGAATTGCTGCAAATGCATTTGTTGATATCCAGTATAATGCAAGTGCTGTTGGTAAAGTTATTGAAGCTACTGAAATAAATATTAACATAAAATTTGTAGTAAACTGCATTTGTTTTTCTTGTTCAGCACTTCCCATACTATTTTGATTTAATTTAAATGATAAATATGTTGTTAATATTATTAATACAATTAGTATTATATATAAGTAATTACCACTTCTGATTCCAAATAGAGGTGTTGTTCCTAAATCTAAAGTAAATAATCTTTCTTCAAATATTACTGGAACTCTATTTATAGCTTGCAGAAAGCCCATAAATAAAGGCAATTGTACAAATGCTGTTAAACAACTTCCGATTGGTTTTATTTTATATTTAGAGTAAACCGCCATCATTTCCTGACTTTTTTGCATCATAGAATCTGAATCAGTTTTTTCTTTATATTTTTTTTCTATTCGGTTTAACTCTGGCTGAGCTTTTTTCATGTTTTCAGATTGATTTTGTGTTTTTAATGTTAAAGGTATTAATAATACTCTTATCATTACACCAACTAACATAATAGCTATACCATAATTATTTACTAAGTTTCCAACTTTCATTACATACCATGCTAGTGGTATAACAAATAATTGAACCCATAAGCCACTATAACCTTCTGAGTTATAAAGTTTCATTTCAGTACATTTTGGTAATTCTTCTACTGAAAATTCTAGACTATCTTCGTATTTACTATATATTTCTATTAATTCTTCAGTTTCTGGTTTACATAATATATCTGATCTTAAATTTTGACCAGTACTTTCGTTTACTATTCTTTTATTGTTTTTGTCAGATAAATATGTATTATTAGTACAGCCTGTTACTAAAAACAACATTAATAATAGTAGAATAATTATTTTGTTTTTTTTCATTAACTCACCCTTCTAGCTACTTCAAGTAATTTTTCTGTTTTTTCAGCAAAATTTAATTCTCTAGCATCTCTTCTTACTACAATAACAAAGTCACTTTGAGCAGAAAATTCGTGAATGTTTTTTCTTATTATTTCTTTTACTTGTCTTTTTAAATAATTTTTTTCAGCAACAGTTTCTATTTTTTTTCCTACCGCTATTCCAAAACGAGATTTTTGTCTTTTTTTAGGTGCATGTCTAATAACAAAATAACCGTTATCATAATAATAACCATGTACGATTAATCCATTAAATTCTTCCTTGCTTTTTATCATGCATTCACTTTTCATTTTTATTCCTCCAATAGAATAAAAACCACTTGTGTGGCTTTATTTAGATAGTATTTTACGCCCTTTTTTTCTGCGTTTTTTTAAAATAGCTGTTTTCTTACGTGCAAAAAAACCATGTTTCTTTTTTGCTTTTCTTGTATTTCTTTGAAAAGTTCTTTTCATGCTTGCACCTCCTACATCAATAAACTTTTTTAATTATATTATAACAACCTTTATAAGTCAATAAACTTATGGGTTATAACAATATTTTCGTTTCTGTATATATCATACCAAAAAAAACTTAAATTACAAATAATATTTTATAATTGTTTATAATGTTCACATTGTTAATTGTTTTTTAACAATGTTTATATTATTTTGTTAATAATGTTGAAAAGTATGTTTTAATCCGATATTATATAGATACTTTTGTTTAAAAGATGTTTATAACCCTTTTATAACTTATTTAATAAAGTTATTTACTTTCTTTTTGAACAAATATGTTTTAAACTTAATTTAGTTAGAAATATAATCGCAAGTGGGGTGGTTAAATGGACAATAATTTATTATGGGATAGCTTTCTTAAAGTTATAAAGAACAAAGTAAATCAAGTTTCTTATGATACTTGGTTTAAAGAAAACAAGATTATTAAACAAGAAAATAACAAACTTACCATACAAGTTCCGATGGAATTTCATATAAAATATTTAAATGATCACTACTATGATTTGATAGAAGAGACTATAAATAACTTAGTTGGAATAAGTTATGAACTTGAATTTGTCACAGAAGATTTTGTTGAAGAAACTATTAGTGTTGAAAACGATGAAGATATTGACACTGTTTATGCTCAAATAAATTCTAATTTAAATCCAAAATATACTTTTAATAACTTTGTTATAGGGGATAGTAATAGATTTGCACAAACTGCTGCTGTTGCTGTTGCCGAACAACCTGGTAAAATATATAATCCACTATTTATACATGGTAAAAGTGGATTAGGTAAAACCCATTTGATGCATGCTATTGGAAACTATGTTGCTGATAATACAGATAAAAAAATACTATATGTTACTAGTGAAGAATTTATTTCAGATTTCATTGCTATAAATAAAAAAGATGAAAACAACTTACCTATAATTGAACAATTTAAATATAAATATAGAAATATAGATGTACTATTAATAGATGATATTCAGTTTTTAGGAGGTGCTGAGAAAACTCAACAAGAATTTTTCCATACTTTTAATAATCTATATGATTCAAATAAACAAATCATTATATCTTCAGATAGATCTCCAGATGATTTAAGATTACTTGAAGATAGGTTAAGAACTAGATTTAGATGGGGATTAACAGTAGATATTTATCCACCAGATTTTGAACTAAGAACAAAAATATTAAGAAATAAAATGGCAGGACATGAAGTTGCTAGCTTGGTTAAAGAAGAAGTTATTGAATACATTGCTACTAATTGCGAAAGTGATGTGAGACATTTAGAAGGAGCAATTACTAGATTGTATGCTTATGCAGCAATAATGCTACCATCAGAAATTAATTTAGAATTTGCAACTGAAGCTTTAAGAGACTATATAGGTAGCTCAGTATATATCACTAATAATATTACTAAGATACAAAAAGCTGTTGCCGATTACTACAAAATAACAATTGAAGATTTAAAAAGTAAAAAAAGAACTGCTAATATTAATTTACCAAGGCAAATAGCAATATACTTATGTAGAATGACTACTGATGAAACAACAGTTAAAATAGGGTTGGAATTTGGAAATAGAAACCATTCAACTGTTCTTCACTCATATGAAAAAATAGCTGAAGAATTAAAAACAAATAATCAATTAAATGAAGAAATAAAAGAAATTAAAAATATAATTGTGAATTAAAGTTAATAATTAATTTTTATCAACAGTCAAATTTTCAAGATTTTAGTTGATAAAGATACAGTTTTAAACAATTTATACAGTAATAATAAAGATATAGTAATAAATAAAAGAAAGAAGGTTTAAATATGAAATTACTAATAGATAAAAATATTTTACTAGATACACTAACAAATGTATCTAGAGCAATATCAAATTATAATATTATACCTATATTAAATGGTATTAAATTTGATTTAACAAAAGAAGGTTTAAATATTACGGCAAGTAATAGTGATCTAACTATACAAGGAAGTATTGAGAAAAAGGATATAAAACAAATAATAGAAACTGGAACAACAATAATACACAGTAAGTATTTATTAGATATAATTAGAAAATTACCAAGTGGTGATATAAATATTGAAGTAATAGACGCTTTAAAAATAGTTATAAGTACAGAAAATACAGTTTTTAATTTAAATTGTTTAAATACAGAAGATTATCCACAATTAAATTTTGAAACAATAAAAAATCCTTTATTAATTGAAAGTGACTTATTAAAAACTATTATTAAACAAACAATATTTGCTATATCAAATCAAGAATCAAGGCCATTATTAACTGGAATTAATTTAAAATTAAAAGAAAAAAAATTATCATGTATAGCAACAGATTCATACAGATTAGCTAAGAAAACAATTATATTAGAAAACGATTACGAAGATTTTGATATAGTAATACCTGGTAAAAATTTAAACGAATTAGATAAATTGCTTTCAGATAAAAATAATGTTGAAATCCATCCATTTGTTAACAAAATAATTTTCAAACACGAAAATTATATATTACAATCAAATTTATTAAGTGGAAGTTATCCAGATACATCTAACTTAATTCCAAATGAATTTAATTTTATATTAACAACAAATCTTCATAATTTTACATCTGCTATAGATAGAGCTGCTTTATTAACTCAAAATAAAGATAAAAATATTGTAAGAATGGAAACTAAAAATAAAGAAATGCAAATCTCATCATTTGCAAGTGAAATAGGTAGAGTAGAAGAAAACGTATTTATTGATAAAAATTCAGAAGAAGATATAGCAATATCATTTAGTTCAAAATATATGTTAGAAGCATTAAAAACTTTTAGTGAAGAAGAATTATTAATATTTTTAAACTCAGATTCTGAACCAATAATCTTAAAATCTATTAAGGATGAATCGTTAATTCAACTAATTTTGCCTATAAAAACCTATTAAAACATAAAAAAGTGTCAAAAAAACACTTTTTTTTTGACAAATTGCAAAAATTCGACGTTTTTCGACAAAATTCGACCTTTTGCTATGCTTTAATATTTCGTGTCAGGAGGTGAGTCAATGAATGAGTATGAAATCAATGATCGAACACTAGCAATAATTCCATACGATAATTATAAATCTATAGTCTATGAAGGAACAGAATCTTTTATATTAGATAAACCTGTTTCTAAAATAATGGATTTAAGTTGTAGATATTATGGAAGTACATTTGATGGAAGACAAAAAGGAACAGCATCATTAACTGGAATCAGATATAAATCACCAATAATTATATCTGAGGAAAATAATATAATCTTTTTTCCCACATCATCCCCAAGATTAAAAGAGTGTTCTTGGATCAGTTTAAATAATATTAGTAAATATTATGATAGAGACTCTAAAATGGCTATAGAATTTATGAATAAAGAAGTAATAGAATTAGATATTTCTTCAAATATTTTAAGAAATCAAATATTTCGAGCTTCTATGTTAGAATCAGCCATAAGAAAACGTGTCTCTAATAGATAAAAGCATTTTCAAAATGCTTTTATTATGCTATAATGTATTTAGGTATAGGACTACTTAAATACCTATTTTATTTTTAAAAAGTCTTAAAAGAGGGGTTAAAATGCAAATTTTAAATTTAAAGCTTACAAATTTCAGAAATTACACAAATAACAAATTTAATTTTGTTCCTCATAAAAATATAATTATAGGTAATAATGGAATAGGTAAAACAAATATAGTAGAAGCAATATATACTTTAGCACTTACAAAATCTTTTCGAACTACTGTGGATCAAGCACTTATAATGACTAAAAGAGATTATTTAATTATAGAGGGAACGATACAAGATAC
This sequence comes from uncultured Muribaculaceae bacterium, assembly GCA_964529195.1. Lineage (GTDB taxonomy): Bacteria > Bacillota_I > Bacilli_A > RF39 > UBA660 > DUUS01. The sequence continues at coordinate 8,465 of CAZGWM010000003.1, forward strand.
CATAAAAAATTCTTTTAAATTAGTTATAGAACCAAATAAAAAAAGAGCATATATAAATAATAATCAAATAAGTAAGTTAAGCGATTATATTTCTGAAGTAAATGTAATTTGTTTATCTAGTGAAGATTTGAAACTAATAAAAGATAGTCCAAGTGTTCACAGACAACTTATTAATATAGAAATATCACAATTTAATAAATCTTATATAAAAAAATTATCTATTTATAATAAAATATTAAAACAAAGAAATGCTTATTTAAAAAATTTAAATAATAATAAAAATTTAGATAGTGAATATTTATATATAATAACTTCAAAATTAATTGATTATGGTTTTGATATTTATAATATAAGAAAAGATTACATAAAAAATATTAATATGTACTTAGATGTATATTTTAAAAAAATCACAAAAAAAGAAGGATTAACTTTAAAGTATATGTCTGATTATGAAAATAAGACAAAAGAAGAAATATCTGAAAAGTATAAAAAAAATTATAAAAATGATATTAACTATGGAAATACATCTTTTGGTATACATTTGGATGATTTTATATTTTATAAAGATAAAAATATAGCTAAAAATTATCTTTCTGAAGGAGAGCAAAAGAATGCTATAATATCTTTTAAATTATCAGAAATAGAAATGTTTTATAATTTGAGAAAAACATATCCTATCTTTATATTAGATGATTTATTTAGTGAAATTGATAATTCAAAGATAAAAAACATATTAAATCTATTAAATGAAGAAGTTCAAATATTTATAACAACAACTGATTTAAAAAACATTGATAAAAAAATATTAAAAAAAAGCAAAATATTTAATTTAAAAGAAAACACAATAGAGGAGAAAAACTATGAGTAATGGAAAATATGATGAATCTGATATTCAGATTTTAGAAGGATTAGAAGCGGTTAGAAAAAGGCCGGGAATGTATATCGGTACGACCAGTTCAAAAGGATTGCACCATCTAATATGGGAAATTGTTGATAATGCAATAGATGAAGCAATGGCCGGATATTGTGATGATATAGAAATAATTATTAATAAAGATGGTTCAGTGACTATAAAAGATGATGGTAGGGGAATACCTACTGGAATTCATCCAAAAACTGGAAAATCAACAGTTGAAACAGTGTATACAATTCTTCACGCCGGAGGTAAATTTGGCGGTGGTGGATATAAAGTATCAGGAGGATTACATGGGGTAGGTGCAGCAGTAGTAAATGCCTTAAGTAGTTTTGTAGAACTTTATGTATACCAAAATTCAAAAGTACATTATGTAAAATTTCAAAATGGTGGTGAAATTGTTGAACCATTAAAAGTAATAGCAGATTGCAGTCCAGATAGAACCGGAACTACTGTAACTTTTAAACCTGATCCAACAATTTTTGTTGAAACAACTGAGTTTGATTATAACGTTATTAAAACTAAAGCTAGAGAACTTGCCTTTTTGAACAAAGGTTTAAAAATAATATTAATTGATGACAGAGAAATAGAACCTGTTAAAGAAGAATTTATATACGAAGGTGGATTATCTGAGTATATTAAATATATAAATAGAAATAATACAGTAATTCATGAAGAAATAATCCATACTGAAGGATCAAGAGAAGATATATCAATTGAAGTAGCACTTCAGTACAACAACACATACAATAATACAATATTATCTTTTGCAAATAATATTAATACGCATGATGGAGGAACCCATGAAGAAGGTGTAAGAAATACCTTAACAAGAATTATTAACAAATATGCAAGAACACATAATGTCATAAAAGATAGCGATGATTCTTTTACTGGAGATGATGTAAGAGAAGGATTAATAATGGTTGTTTCTTGTAAACATCCTAATCCACAATTTGAGGGTCAAACAAAAGGAAGATTAGGAAACCCAGAAGTTAGAAAAATATCTTCGGATATATTTGGTGAAGAATTAGAAAGAGCCTTTTTAGAAAACCCATCATTAACAAAAAAAATAATAGAAAAGGCTATGGCTGCTTCTAGAGCAAGAGTTGCTGCTAGAAAAGCAAGAGAATTATCAAGAACTAAAGGAGGTCTTGATCTAACAAATCAGTGGGGAAAATTAGCTGATTGTTCAAGTAAAGATCCTCATGAAAGAGAATTATTTATAGTCGAAGGGGATTCAGCTATGGGTTCTGCTAAACAAGGAAGAAATCCTAAAACTCAAGCTATAATGCCAATAAAAGGAAAAATTTTAAACGTTGAAAAAGCGAGACTAGATAAAATATTAACAAACGAAGAAATAAGAAGTTTAATTACATCTTTTGGTACTGGAATCAGTGAAGAATTTGATATTTCAAAATTAAGATATCATAAAATAATATTAATGACAGATGCTGATGTTGATGGTGCTCATATTAGAACTCTTCTATTAACGTTTTTATATAGGTTTTTTAAACCATTGATAGAAAATGGACATGTATATGCCGCACAACCTCCTCTGTTTAAAATAAGCCATGGAAAGACTGTTAAATACACATTAACTGACGAAGAGAAGGATCAATATCTTGAATCACTTCCAGAAGAAATAAGAAGAAGAACTATAGTAAGTAGGCAAAAAGGTCTTGGTGAAATGGATGCAATCGATTTAAGAAGTACTACAATGGATGTAAATCAAAGAATTCTTTTAAAAATAAATATAGAAGATGCAGCTTTAGCTGATGAAATGTTTACAATATTAATGGGAGAAGAAGTCGAGCCAAGAAGAGCTTTTATTGAAGAAAATGCTCTGAATGTAAGAAACTTAGACGTTTAGGAGGAAAAATGGAAATAGATAATTTAGACAGAATTAGTGAAATAAACATTGATCAAGAAATAAAAAACTCATTTTTAGATTATTCGATGAGTGTAATTGTTTCAAGGGCAATACCTGATATAAGAGATGGTTTAAAACCTGTACACAGAAGAATATTATATACATTTTTCTCAGAAGGAATAACAAGTGATAAATCTCATAAAAAAAGTGCTACAACAACTGGTAAGGTAATGCAATTTCACCCACACGGTGATATTGCAATATATGACACAATGGCAAGAATGGCTCAAGATTTTACTTATAGATATCCACTTGTAGATGGTAAAGGAGCATTTGGAGCACCGGATGGTTCTCCACCTGCTGCAGCTCGTTACACAGAAGCAAGATTATCAAAAATAGCATCCGAAATGCTTAGAGATATAAATAAAAATACAGTAGACTTTGTTCCAAGTTATGATGATGAAACAATAGAACCAGTGGTTCTTCCATCAAGAATTCCTAATATATTAGTAAATGGTAATATGGGAATAGCCGTTGGAATGGCAACAAACATTCCACCACATAATTTAACTGAATCAATTAATGCTACAATAGCATATTTAAAAAACCCTGATATTACAGTTTTAGAATTAATGGAATATATAAAAGGACCTGATTTTCCAACAGGTGGTAAAATACTTGGAAATAGTGGTATAAAAAAAGCTTTTGAAACAGGAAAAGGAAGCGTAACGATCCGAAGTAAAGTTGAAATAGAAGAAAAAAATGGAAAATCACGATTAATAATCACTGAAATCCCTTATCAAGTAAATTTTACAAACATAATTACGAAGATAGCTCATTTAGTTAGAGACAAAGAAATAGATGGAATTGCTAACTTAACAGATGAATCAGCACTTGAGGGAATAAGAATAGTTATAGACGTTAAAAAAGACTTTAATCCGAATGTACTTTTAAACAATCTTTATAAATATACACAATTACAAACATCATTTGGAATAAACTTTTTAATGTTAGTAAACGGAAGACCAAAAACGTTAGGATTAATAGAAATACTTAATAATTATAGTGAATTTCAAAGAGAAGTAATTGTAAGAAGAACCAAATTTGAATTAGAAAGATCAGAAAAAGCAGCTCATATCCAAGAAGGATTAAAAATAGCACTTGATTTTATAGACGAAGTCATAAAATTAATAAGAGCTGCTAAAAAAGATAGTGAAGCAAAACAAGGATTAATGGATAAATTTAATTTATCTGAAATTCAAGCTGAAGCTATATTAGAAATGAGACTAAGAAGATTAACCGGTTTAGAAAAAGAAAAAATTGAAGAAGAATTAAGATTATTACTTGAAAAAATCAAAGAATTAAAAGAACTTTTAGAAAGTGAAGAAAAACTAACAGCTTTATTAATAGATGAACTAACCGAAATAAGAGAAAAATATGGTGATGAAAGAAAAACTGAAATTGATATGACAGCGATAGAGTTCATTGAAGATGAATCTTTAATCCCAGAAGAAAACATAATGATAACCTTAACCGAAAAAGGATATATAAAAAGAACTGCATCAACAACATACAAAGCTCAAAATAGAGGCGGTGTAGGTGTAAAGGGAATGTCAACCAACGACGAAGATTACGTAGAAAAAATGATTAATCTATCAACTCACGACTATGTATTATTCTTTACAAATAAAGGAAAAGTTTATAGATTAAAAGGATATGAAGTTCCGGAGTATTCTAGACAAGCAAAGGGATTACCAATTATAAATTTATTACCAGTTGAAAAAGGAGAAATTGTAAATTCAATAATTCCATTATCTCCAGATAATAAATTTGAGTATCTAGTATTTGCTACTAAAGAAGGAAGAGTAAAAAGAACAAAAATAGAAGAATTTGACAACATAAGAATAACCGGGAAAATTTGTATAACTTTAAAAGAAGAAGACGAATTAATTGGTGTTAAAAAAACAAATGGAATTTATAATGTTTTATTAGCATCAGACAACGGTAAGATGGTAGTATTCCTAGAAGATCAAGCAAGAGTAATGGGAAGAACAGCAAGTGGAGTTAAAGGAATAAATCTAGACGAAGGAGCTTCTTGTATTGGTTTAGAGGTCGCGACCAAAGATGATAGTATAATTATTATAACTGAAAAAGGATATGGTAAAAGAACTAAAGTAGACGAGTTTAGACAAACAAAAAGAGGAAGTAAAGGTATAAAAGCGCTAAACGTAACCGAAAGAAACGGGAATATCAAAGCATTTAAAAAAATTGAAAATACTGAAGATGATATTATGATAATTACTGATGAGGGTATTATTATAAGACTTCCATTAGAACAAGTTTCTGAATTAAGCCGCATAGCACAAGGAACTAGATTGATAAACTTAAAAAACAACCAAAAAGTATCAGCAGTTACATTTGTAAATGACGAAGAAACTGAAGAAGATACAGAGTTGGAAACAAAAACAGTGGATTAATCCCTGTTTTTTTTAATGTTTCACGTGAAACATTGAAAAAACGAAAGCGATGTTTCACGTGAAACATCAAAAGTAAAACAAAAACAGAAATAATAAATATATGCAGGTAAAAATACTAAACAATGTTTCACGTGAAACATTGTTTAGATAAAATAAATAGGAATTAAATACGAATATAAAAGCGTTTTAAAATAAATTATTAATGTTTCACGTGAAACATTAACGAATGTTGAAAACCTGTGATAAAAATGTTATTCTTTATTTGCACAATGTGTATGTTATAACCTAGTCAGATTCGGAAGAAAGCAGCTATATTAACCTCTACACATGTGTGCTTTTTTTAAGGAGTAAAAATGACTGAAAAACAAATAAAATTATTAATGAAATTGAGTGATAAGGCTTTCAAAAAGAATGAAGTTCCGATATCGGCAATTATAATAAACGGAAACAAAATTGTTTCAAAAGCTTATAATAAAAGAAATAAAACAAATCAAACACTAGATCACGCTGAAATCATAGCTATAAAAAAAGCTAACAAAAAAATGAAAAGTTGGAGATTGAACGAATGTTCGCTACTAGTTACTTTTGAACCATGTGAAATGTGCAGAGAAGTTATTAAAGAAGCTAGAATAAAAGAAGTCATATACTTGATAGATAGAGACGAAAGAAAGAAAAATCATGACAAAACAACATTTCAAAAATGCAAAATTGAGGATTATGAAACTACAAAAAAAGAATATTTAAAAAAGGTTTCTTTATTTTGGAAATTAAAGCGAAAAGAGTAAATAAATGCTATAATATATAACAGGAGGTAATATGGATTATAAAGTATTATATAGAAAATACAGACCTGATAATTTTGGTGATTTGGTAGGGCAAAACCATATTACTGAACTACTAATTAATTCAATTAAAAACAATAAGTTGTCGCACGCATATTTGTTTACGGGCCCAAGAGGAACTGGTAAAACAAGTACTGCAAAACTTTTTGCAAAAGTCATTAATTGTGATAATTCTAATGATGGATATCCATGTAATGAATGTTTAAATTGTAAAAATTATAATGAATCAACTGATATTGTAGAAATAGATGCTGCATCAAATAATGGCGTAGATAAAATAAGAGAACTAAGAGACAATGTAGAAATATTACCGGCTTTTTCAAAATATAAGGTATATATAATAGATGAAGTGCATATGTTAACTACAAGCTCTTGGAATGCTTTTTTAAAGACATTAGAAGAACCTCCTTCACATGTAATATTTATTTTGGCTACAACAGAAATCCAAAAAGTCCCTATAACAATCTTATCTAGATGTCAAAGGTTTGATTTTAGACGAATAACAGAAGAAGTAATTATTAATAAACTTGAAGAAATAGCAAAAAAAGAAAAAATAAATATAGACAAAGAGGTATTGAGAGAAATAGCTTTATTATCTGAAGGTGGATTAAGAGATGCATTAGGAATTTTAGATCAATTATCCAAAGCTGAAGAAAAAATCACAGTAGAAACTCTTGAAAAAACTTATGGTCTAATTTCTAATAAAGAACTAGATGAATTTATAGATAAATATAAGGATGGAAATGTAAGTTTTATTATTGAAAAAATAGTGTCGATAAGTGGTCGCGGAGTACCAAGTGAACTCTTTTTGAAAAAACTATTGGATAAATTACTCTTAACACTTATAGATGAAAAAATTAATTTGAATTTTTCCGGGATAAAATTTGATAAATTAATTATAGAACTAGAACAAGCATACAAAACTAAAAATCAATATCTAATAATAAAAGCAATCTTACTTAAAAATATAAATACAAACGCTAAGATAGATTCAGACTTGCCAGACAATCAAAAAGAGATTTCAGTCATTAAAAATGAAAATAAAATAATTGCTGCTGAGGAAAATAAGATAGAAGAAAAACCGGAAATTATTTCCCGGGAAATAATTTTTGAAAAAGAAGTGAATAGTTTAGATGAAGAAATACTAAAAATAAGAATTAATAACTCTTTTTTTGAAGCTGACAAAGCGTTAAAAAAAGAATTTGCGTTAAAATGGCATGATTTAACAAACCATTGTTGTAATAATGGGGATATGAAGTATATGTCTATATTAAAAAACACAAATGTTGAAGTTGTTTCGCCGACCAATGTAATATTATCTACTTCTAGTGATGGAAATGCGGTTTTATTTAATTCAATTTGTGATGAGATAGTTGATAAGTATAAAAAAACTTTGGGAAATAATATTAAGTTAGTTTGTTTGTCAAAAGAAAATTGGGAAAAAGAAAAAGAAAAATATATTAAAAAATCAAAAACTGAAAATTACGAATATATAAAAGAGCCGGCTCGTAAAAAAAACACTAAAATAATTAATAAAACATTAGAAACATTTGAAGAAAAATTGATAGAAGTGAAATGAGGAAATAATATGAATATGCAAAGTCTAATGGCGCAAGCCAATAAAATGAAAAGAGATGTTGAAGCAAAACAAGAAAAAATAGATAAAAAAGAATTTATTGGTAAATCACAAATAGTTGAAGTAACTATGTATGGTAATAAAACAATAAAAAATATTGAAATAGATAAAGTTGTTATCGAAGACAAAGAAGATCTTGAAATGTTGCAAGATATGTTAGTTATTGCTTTTAACGATTCTTTAAAACAAATTGAAAAGGAAACCGAAAAAGAAATGGGATCCTTAGCGAACGGGTTAAAAGGAATGTTTTGATGATATATCCTAAACCATTAGAAGAGTTAATCTTATATTTTAAAAAATTACCAGGAGTCGGTGAAAAGTCAGCTGAAAGGTTAGCTCTATCGGTTGTTAATTTTTCATCGGAAGATGTTGAAGGTTTTTCTGAATCAATTCAAAAAATTCCTGAAACATTACATAAATGTTCCGTTTGTGGAACATTAACAGATTTAGATATATGTAATATTTGTTCAAACAAATCTAGAAATCATAATTTAATTTGCGTTGTTGAAGACTATAAAAGTGTTTTTATGTTTGAAAAAATAGGTAATTTTAATGGAGTATATCATGTACTAGATGGACTGATATCACCAATAGATGGAATTAATCCAGAAAATATAAATGTATCATCATTAATTACAAGATGCAGTGGTACAAATGAAATAGAAATAATATTTGCTTTAAAACCATCAATTGAAGGTGAAGCAACATCAATGTACATTACAAAAGTGTTAAAAAATCCTAACATAAAAGTATCAAGGTTATCATATGGAATACCAATGGGTGCAGAAATAGATTATTTAGATGCTTTAACAATCGACAGAGCGATGCAAGATCGTCAAACAATTTCATAAGAGGTGATAAAATGAATTTTTTTGAATATTTTGAAAAAGGAATATTAAATAATAATTTATCACACTCTTTTTTAATTGAAACAAACACGTTAAATATTACTCTTGATAAAATATTAAATTTTTTATTTAAACAAAAACTAATTAAGAATATCAATTATGACAACAATTTAAATTTGATTTTAATTAAACCTTTGGAAAAAGAAATATTGAGTGAACAAATTATGTTTTTACAAGAAAGATACTCTAAATTACCTGTTATTGATGAATATAATATTTATATAATTGTTGGATCTGACAAATTGAATGTTAGTGCAGCAAACAAATTATTGAAATTTTTAGAGGAACCCAATAAAAAAACAATAGGAATATTAATTACTGATAATATTACTGATACATTAGAAACTTTAAAAAGCAGATGTCAAATATTCAGTGATCATAATGATTTTAAAATGGAAGATAATAATTTTGTAATTAAAATATTAAATATTCTTAAAACTAATAATGAAAAAGAAAAATATAGTTTGAAAAAAGACCTATCTGAACAAGATAGAATAACGCTGTTAAATATAATTACGGATTTGTTAAAGAAATTGGAAGAGGAATTAAACAAAACAAAGAACGAAGAATGTATAAATAATGTTATGTTGCTAGAAGAAATATTGAAGTTATTAAAAACAAATGTTAACATTGACTTAGTTTTAGACAAACTTTTTTTAGAAATAAGGTGAATATATGTATATATATGGAATATCATTTAAAGCAAAGGGAAAAATTTATGATTTTGTATTTAACGCTGAAAATTTAGACACAAATGAAAAAGTGATTGTCCAAACTGAAAAAGGAGAACAAATAGGTTTTGTTGTCTCTAAAAAGAGTTTGGCACCTGAAAATAATAAATATAAAGAGATAATTAGAAAAGCAACAGATGAAGATTATGAAAGATATCTTCAAAATTTAAACGATGCTAAAAAAGCTTTATTAATAGCAAAAAAAGAGTCTGAAAAATTGAATTTAAAAATGAGTATAATTGATGCTGAATATACTTTTGATAAAAGCCAACTATTATTTAATTTTGTTTCTGACGAAAGAATAGATTTTAGAGAACTAGTAAAAATACTTGCAGCCACTTTTAAAACAAGAATAGAATTACATCAAATGGGTGCAAGGGACAAAGCAAGAAATATAAATGGTTTAAGTCAATGTGGAAGAACACTTTGTTGTGCTGGCTTTTTAGGTAATATAGAAGGTATTTCTATTAATATGGCAAAAAATCAAAATTTGGCTTTAACCCCAAGTAAAATTAATGGACAATGTGGAAGATTATTATGCTGTTTGGCTTATGAAGATTCAACATATAAAGAGTGTTCTAAAGGAATGCCTAACCAAGGCCAAACAATTGAAATTGATGGAGTTACAGGTCGAGTAATATCTGTAGATATATTAAATAGATCTTACAAAGTGCAATTTAAAAATGAAATAAGAGAAATAAATTTAACTTAATATAATTAAAAAAGCAGGTGATAAAATGAAATTAATAGTTGGACTGGGTAATGTAGGTGAAGAATACAAAAATACCAGACATAATATCGGATTTTATATATTGGATAATTATACAAAATCAATTATCTGGAAAAAAAATGACTATGGTTACTTTTATAAAGAAAAAGATATAATATATTTAAAACCAACAACATATATGAATTTATCCGGAATAGCTATTAACTATTTTTGTAATTATTATAAACTAGATGTAGATGATGTTTTAATTATATATGATGATATATATACTGAAATTGGTAGCTTTAAAATAAAATATGATAGCTCATCAGGTGGACATAATGGAATCAAATCTATAACATCGTCATTAAAAACTCAAAAATTTTTGAAAATTAAAGTAGGAGTATCAAATAACTCACTTTATGAGAAAAAAAATTATGTGCTTGGAAAGATAAGCTCAAAAGAGATAGAATTAATTAATAATATATTACCTAACATTAATAGTGTTATTGATGAATTTATAAAAGGAAAAGATAAAGAATATTTAATGAATAAATATAATAAAAAAAATGAAAAATATAACGGATAATTTTAAAAATTTAAATTATGAAAATATATTTGGTTTAACAGATGAATTAAAAGCACTATATGTATATAATTACTTTAAAACACATAAAAAAAATATAATATTATTAGTGAGCTCTCTATATGAAGCAAATAAGTTTTTCAATAAAATAAAAACATTTACAGACAATGTTTTGTTTTTTCCAATGGATGATTTTTTAACTTCTGTTGCAATAGCGGCATCTCCAGAATTAAAAGCTGAAAGGCTATATACTTTAGATAAAATAAATGAAGGAAAAGCAAATATTATCGTAACAAATTTAACTGGCTATTTAAGATTTGTTCCTAGTAAAAATATAATAGAAAAAACTATTATAACTATTAAAAAAGGTGACACAATAAAAAGAGAAAAACTAGTTGAATCCTTAATTGCGCTTGGATATAATCGTGAATCGATGGTAACTTCAACCGGAGAATTTTCAGTTAGAGGATATGTAATTGATATATTTCCTTTTAGAAATAATATGCCGATTAGAATAGAAACCTTTGGAAATGATGTTGAAAGCATAAGATTATTTGATCAAGTATCACAATTAAAAATTGAAGAACTAGAAAAAATTAAAATATTTCCATTTAAGGAAATAATTTCAAAAAATCACACCTCTCTTTATGAACTTTTAGAAAACCCGACTGTGTTTAAAATAGATTATGCCTTAATTAATAAATCTTATTATCAACTTCAAGAAGAAATATTCAATTATAAAACGGAAAATTCTATTTCCCCGGAAACAAAGTATATGTATGATTTTGAAGATATACATGTTAAAAAAGAAATAAATATAAATGACTTTGATTACGTAAAGGAAAAGTCAATTACATATCAATCTGAGAATATAGAACAATTTAAAGGTAATATTAACCAAATAAAAACCTATATAGAAAGATATTGTTTTTCAAATCAAATAAAAATTGTTGTTGATAACAATAGAGATAAAGATAAAATTTTAGAATTTTTATCAAAAAAAATTAACTTACGAGAAAACTATATTAATAATATAAAATTTATCATTGGTGAATTAAATGAAGGTTTTATATTAGAAAATATTATTTATTTAACAAAGTATGATCTATTTAATGTTACTAGACCCAAACCTGAAAATAATTTAATAACTATAGGAACAAAAATAAAAACGTTTAGTGATATAAATAAAGGGGATTACGTAGTTCATGTTGATCACGGTATTGGTATATATGGTGGTGTAAAAACTTTAAGTGTGAATGGTTTTGAAAAAGATTTTATTTTAATAGAATATAAAGGAACTGATAAAGTATATGTTCCAGTTGAAAAAATAACAACTATATTTAAATATTCAGATAAAGATTCGCGTAAACCTAAAATAAATCAATTAGCCGGTTCAAATTGGGAAAAAACAAAAAATAATGTAAAAGAAAAAATATTAGATATATACAATGATTTAGTAAAATTGTATGACGAAAGAACAAGAGTGAAGGTTCCTAAATATATTTCATTTAACGAAGAGGAGAAATTTGCCGATGAATTTATTTATGAAGAGACTCCAGATCAAATTAAGTGTATTAAAGAGATAAATGATGATTTATCAACTGACATTCCAATGGATAGACTATTATGTGGCGATGTCGGTTACGGGAAAACAGAAGTTGCCTTTAGAGCTATGTTCAAAACTGTAATGAATGGTTTTCAAGTCGCATACTTATGTCCTACTACCATTTTATCTAATCAACAATATAAAGTTGCAAAAGAAAGATTCAAAAGTTTTAATTTAAATATAAGATTATTAAATAGATTTACTAGTGAAAAAGACACTAAAAAAATAATGAATGAACTAGAACAAGGAAAAGTTGATATTATTTTTGGTACCCATAAACTTTTAAACAAACATATAAAATATTTTGATTTAGGTTTATTAGTTATAGATGAAGAACAAAGATTTGGTGTAATGCAAAAAGAAAAAATAAAAGAAATAAAAACAAATGTTAACGTTTTAACTTTATCTGCCACACCAATACCACGAACACTTAAAATGTCAATGAGTGGGCTTAAAGACTTATCATTACTTGATACACCTCCTAAGGATAGATATCCAATTCAAACATATGTAATTGAAGAAAATGATGTTTTAATGAAGGACATTATTTACAAAGAAATGTCTAGAAACGGCCAAGTATATTTTTTATATAATGATGTTAAAAATATCGAAAAAATGTATAAAAAAATATCAGCATTAATACCAGATGCAAAAATATCGTATGCTCATGGACAAATGTCCAAAGAGGATTTAGAAGATAGGCTTGAAAGCTTTGTAAATAAAGAGTCTGATGTGTTAATTTGCTCAACGATAATAGAAACAGGTATGGATATACCAAATGTTAATAGTCTTATTATCATTGATGCGCAAAATTTTGGTTTAAGTCAACTTTATCAATTAAGAGGGCGCGTAGGAAGAAGTACTAAAATAGGGTACTGTTATCTAATGTATTCCAAAACAAAAACAATAACGGAAACAGCAACAAAAAGATTAAAAGCTATAAAAGAATTTACAGAGTTAGGAAGCGGTTATAAAATAGCCTTAAGAGATCTATCTATAAGAGGTGCAGGAGATCTATTAGGAAGAGAACAGGCTGGATATATAGATTCAGTAGGTTTTAATTTATATACACAAATGTTTAAAGAAGTAATGGATGAAATCAAAGGAGAAAAATCTCAAGTAGAAGAAAAAGATATTCCTCTTATTAATGTTGATACGCATATATCAAAAGACTATATATATGACGAAAATATCAGAATTGAAATTCATAACTTAATAAACAATATATATGACTTTAATTCATTTGATAAAGTAAAAACCGAGATAGAAGATAGATTTGGTAAAATTAATGAAAAAATAGAAATTTATATGTATGAAGAATGGTTTGAAAAACTATCATATGAATTGGGAATAACAAATGTAAAACAAACTAAATCAAACATAGAAATCTTTTTACCCAAAGAAACATCTGATAAAATAGATGGAGAAATATTGTTCTTTAAAATTATGGATATAAACTCTAAATTCAAAATAAGATACCAAAGCCAGATGATAATAATAAATTTAGATATTAGACAATTAAAAAAACATTTTATTTTTTACTTAGTATCTTTATTGGAAGAAATAGTTAGAATAGTTAATAAAAAAGAAAAATAAATTTCTTTTTTTTAGTGTATAATTAAATCAGGTGATAAAATGTTAACGGATACTCATTGTCATATATTATTAAATGAATATGAAGATAGAGATATTATAATCGAAAATCTAACTAAAAATAAGATAAAAAGAATAATTATCAATGGATATGATTTAGAATCTAACAAAGAAGTCATATTTTTAACTAAAAAATATAAAAATGTTTATGGAGCCATTGGAATCCATCCTAATTACGTTTCTTCAAATAATTTAGAATCAATTAAATTTATAAAAGAAAACATAAGTAATCCGAAAATATTAGCTGTAGGAGAAATAGGACTTGATTTTTATAGAACGAATGATAATAAAAATAAGCAAATAGAAATATTTGAAAAAATGATGCAAATTGCTGAAGATAACAACAAACCTGTTATTATTCATAATAGAAATTCAACCGAAGAAATACTTAATATAGTTAAAAAATATAATGTAAGAGGAATATTTCATTCGTTTTCGGGAAGTTTAGATACAGCAAAAAGAATAATTAAACTTGGTTACAAACTGGGAATAAATGGAATCGTAACTTTTAAAAACACTAATTTAAGGCAAGTGTTAAAGGAACTAGATATAAAAGATATTCTTTTAGAAACCGATTCTCCTTATATTTCACCAGAACCATTGCGCGGGAAAAGAAATGAGCCTAAAAATTTAATTTTCATCTTGGAAACAATTTCAAATACTTATGGTTTAAGCAAAGATAAATTAACAATACAACTAGAAGAAAATTTTCTTTCTATTTTTGACATTAAAAAATAATAATGATAAAATTAATATGGAGTGATAATATGGTAAAGGTTACAAAAGTATTAAAAATATCTTTAATGATTATATTAGGATTTTTATGCACTCAAGTAACTATGCCAAAATCTGAAACTAAAATAGCAAACGAAAATATGAATAAAACACTTGATTTAAATGCAATGGCAATAAAAATAGATGAAATTTTTGCAAATGATTTATATAAACCAATAGATACTTTTAATGGTGATTTAACTGGATATTCAGCAGATTGTCCGTTATGCTCTGGATTACTTGGATGTACTGGACAAAACGTACTAATAGATAGAACAACAACATACATGGATGATCAATACGGAGAAGTCAGAATTGTTGCATCTTCAAAAAACTTACCTTGCGGTTCAATTGTAGAATTTAATTTACCTTCTATATCTAATAATAAAATAACAGCAATTGTATTAGATAGAGGAGTAATGGGGACGGATTTAGATTTACTGGTTGAAAATGAGGATTATGCAAGATTAAATATAGGACGAAAATATATTACATATAACGTTCTTAGAATTGGAAGAAGTAGTTAATACTTTTTTTATGGTGAAATATGCAAAAATTTAATTATAAAAAAAGATATGGACAAAATTTTCTTGTAGATTTATTAGTTATTGATAAAATATCAAATACAATAACACCTTCTGAAAATGATTTAATAATAGAAATAGGCTCTGGAACTGGTAATTTAACTAAAAACTTAAAAAAATATAATTGTAAAATTTTGTCTTATGAAATAGATTTAGATACAAAGAATTATTTAGATAAAATAAAAGATGATAAAACAAGTTTTATATTTGGAGACTTTTTAAAAAGAAATATAAAAGAAGATATAAAAAAAATACCATATGACAAAATATTTATAATTGGAAATATTCCATATTATATTACAACACCAATTATAAATAAAATAACAGAAGAAAATTTGAATGTAGAAAAAATTATATTAATGATGCAAAAGGAAGTAGGTGAAAGGTTATCTGCTCAACCCGGAAGCAAAGATTATGGATATATAACTGTTTATTTAAATTATCATTACAACATAAAAAAATTATTTTATATAAATAAAAATAGTTTTAAACCTGCTCCAAATGTAGAAAGTATTATGGTTGAATTTACACCTAAAGAAAAATTGAAACTAAGAAATGAAAAAGAATTTATTATATTAATAAAATGTTCTTTTTCTCAAAAGCGAAAAACACTACTTAATAACCTTAAACATTATGATGCTGGTAAAATAAAAGAAGTATTAGATAAATATAATATAAATTACGATATTAGAGCTGAAGCTATACCTTTAGAAGTTTTTGTTGATATAAGTAATAATTTGTTCTAATATCAAAAAATCTTGCTTTTTGCAAGATAATCATATAAGATAAAGTTAAGTGCAAGCTTAGAAGGAGTGAATGTATGAAAATCACATCAGTAACTGTACGAAAAATTGAAAAAGATGGATCTAGAATGAAAGGTATTGCCTCAGTACTTCTTGATGATTCTTTTGTAGTACATGATATTAGAATTATCGAAGGTGATAACGGTCTTTTCATTGCTATGCCAAGTAGAAAAACAGCAACCGGCAACTATAGAGACATCGCTCATCCAATTAATCCAGACGTACGTAAACAATTTGAAGATGCTGTAATAGAAGAATATAAAAATGCTGAATAATTCGCTATATGCGAATTTTTATTTTATTGTAAAACTTTTGTAAAAAAATTGATAAAACACTTTTTCTAATACAAAATCAAATTCAAGAATGGTATAATCAAAATACGGAGTGTATATGAAAAAAAATACCAGAAAAGACAAAAGAAGATACTTAATGTGGTCACTAATCTTAACTGTGATTGTTTTGTATTTGGGAGTTTTTACATATAATTATTGGACTAAAATTTTAATTAATCAACAAACACAACGTGAATTAACTGATAAATACGAATCGTTACTTGCTGAAGAAGAAACACTTAACAGCGAATTAAACAAATTACAAGATCCTGACTATGTAGCAAAATTTGCAAGAGAAAAGTATATGTATTCTAAAGATGGAGAGGTAATTATAAGAATAACAGAAGATTGATTATTCTTTTTTTTTGTGTTAAAATCTTTCCACATGGGGCCGTCTAGGTTTCGACAGAATAAATAAGATATTGTTTGCAAATGGTTGCTGACCTAATCAGCACAGTTTTTAAAAATTAACTGACGAATATAATTTTAATAACGCTCTTTCATTTGCTTAATTAGCATATAGAGCACTGTTATATTACTAGTCTTGCAAAGTAGTATAACAGTTCATAATAGCAAGATATATAAGTAAGTAGTTTTAGCTTACTTATGAAAATTAATAAAACTTAGCTAAAGAATTTTTGTTGAATTATATTCTTTAGTGAAACAATAATTCAACTAAATTTGTAGACGACAATAGATTGTTATTTTGGACAGCAGTTCAATTCTGCTCGGCTCCACCAATTAATTTTTAATATAATATAAAACATGTTTATAACTGACATGTTTTTTTATTAAATTAAGTGTAATTTACATTACAAAAATATTGAATTTAATTGATTATTCATTTAAAAAAAGATATGATATAAACAGGAGGTAAATAATGAAAGGAAAATGGAAAAATATAGCTATTGCTATTGTTATAGTAGGTGTCTTAGCACTACCTATAGTTTATGATTATTATGCAGGAAAGGAAGTTGACGTAGTTAATTACAATCAATATGGAGAACTAGCTGAAAAAGTTGTTCATGGTAAAACTCTTCTTGTATATTATGGTGATCCAAAATCAAAAGATTTCGAAGATGCAGAAGCTCAAATTTTAGAAATTAAAAAAGACTTTAAAATAGATGTAGCTGTGTTGGATTTCGCTAATTTAACTGAAGAGGAAAAAGGTTATGTTCTTGAATCAAGAGATATAAGTAAATCAGATTCAGGATGGATTTTACTAAAAAATCAAACAACACAATACATTCACGACGGTTCTTTAAATAATACCGATCTTGATCAACTAATTAATAAATATCATAACGGAATAATTCCGGCTGATGAAATAAATTATAAAGTAGCAGAAAGTGCAAGTGCTTATAAAAAAGCAATTAATGGAAAAGAAATCACAATGACTGTATTTGGAAGAACAACATGTAGTTGGTGTAGAGACTTCAAGCCAATATATAACGAGTTGGCTGCCGAAAAGGATTTAAATATTTATTCTTTTGATTATGATACATATGATGAAAAAGAATATCAAAAAATAATGGATTTTGGTTTAACAATTCCTAAAGAATGTACTCAAACCGGAACCGAAGCTAAATTAGCTGATGGTTTTGGAACACCTTTAACACTTTTCACTCAAAAAGGAAAAGTAATTGGATGTATAAGTGGTTATCTACCTAGAGAAAACTTAATTTTAAAACTTGAATCAGTAGGAATGTTATAAAATGTCAAAGACTCATATTATGGTTAAGGAATTTAAAAAAAAACATCCTTTTACACTAATTTGGTTTAGATCAAAAGCACACAGCAAATTAGTTGATAAATATTTGCATCCCAATGAAGAAGTTTTATTTGCGTTTGCAGGACAATTAAGAGAGCCAAATGCAACAATCTTTAATACAGCTGTTCTTGCATTAACAAATGAAAGAATAATTGTTTCGCAAGATAGACTTTTAATTGGGTATAAACTATCATCAATAACACCTGATTTATATAATGATTTAAAAATAGATGGTGGATTAATATGGGGAACGATCAAAATTGATACTGTAAAAGAAAAAATATCTTTTTCGAACCTATCAAAAAGATCATTACAAGAAATTCAAGAAAGAATTTCAATGTATATGATAGATGCAAAAAAGAAATATAAAGGAAAAGAAAATTAAAATAATTTTCTTTTTTTGTTAAGAGGTTAAGATGAAAAAATTAGTGGGATTAATCTTAATAATAGTAATATTATTTATTACATTTATTTATACTTTATATATACCAAAAGATTATACAATTAATTATAAAATTGACGATTTTAAAGTGGAAGAAAGTTTTGTTAAAAATATAGAAGCTTATAAAGTTAAAATTAACTATAAAGGTGTTGTATATCCTTTTATTGTGTCAAAAAAATATACTAAAAACAGAAAAATAATAGATAAAATAAAAATAGAAAAAATTGAAAATGCTATTTGTTTACATTTTAATTTAAATTCAAAAAAGAATATTTTATGTAATGAAGATGGTGAATTGAAAGATTATAATCTTTTGATAAATGTTGATTTAGCTTTACAAGAAATAGAAACCTTTAATAAAACAAACATATTTCATTACGGATCAAATAAATATTTTGTTTGGAATTATAATGGATATGATGTATTAACAAATAATAAAATCGATCAAATAAAATTACTTGGTAAAGATGAATATGATAACAAATTATCTTACCAAATAAATAATCATATAATTACTCCAAATTATGATAGTGATTATTATTTTAAAGAAATAATAATTTTAAATATGGATAATTTAAAAGAAACAAAATTAAAATTTAACGAAGAAATTTCCTATAATTCAAGATTTATCGGAAATAATAAAAACAAAGCTTATTTAGTAGATGAAAAAAACAAAAAACAATATGTAATAGATATTAAAAAAATGTCTTTAGAGGAAGTAAACAGAAATGGAAAAGGGATTATTTTAAATAACAACGAACTTAAATATATCCCGATAAAAAATATAATAAACGATAAGTTGAGTTTTATTGACCGAAAAAAATATAATTATATTATTGAAAATGATAAACTTTATTTAGAAATTGATAAAATAAAAATATTGCTAAGTAATAAAGAAGTTAAAGAAATTGTGAAAATAGATGAAGATAGTATTTTTTATATATCTTATGATTATCTGATAAAATATACTCTTTTTAAAGGTGAGACTATTTTATTAAAAAATGAAGAATGGAATTTTAATTACAAAAATAAAATATTCATATTAGATTAAGACTTACTATATAGACTTAAAATATTAGATTTGATAAAATAATATAATAAGGGTGATGAAAAGTGATACTAAAAAAGCCATATGCCTTTTTAATTAAACATTTTAGAATTATACATGTAATTCTAACTTTTTTCATTGGATTTGTTGTAAAAAAACATTCAATAGTAGTGGCTTTCCTTAGAGATAATGCTCAACACGGTATTACGAGTTATTCAGTAAACCCGGCTAAACTCATTACCTTACCAACTTATTTGCTAATAGTAGGAATTATAATTTTTTCAATATCAATGTTTATATTAATGAATCAAAAAAAGAAACCTACCGCATTTTATATTCAAACTTTTATATATTATTTTATTTTTATTATTTGGTTAGTCGTAGTAAATAATTTATTAAGAACTTTAAATGATGTTTCTTTAAGTAATCAGGCTGCCAGAGTATATAAAGACATTGCTTTAATTGTATCATTACCACAATATTATTTTTTGATTTTTAGTTTAATAAGAGGTATTGGTTTTGACATAAAAAAATTTAATTTTTCAAAGGATTTAGAAGAGCTAGAAATTAAAAGTGAAGACAATGAAGAATTTGAATTTGTACTTGGTATAAGTGGATCTAAATACAAAAGAATTTTAAGAAAAAAAATTAGAGAAATGAAATACTATATCGTTGAAAACAAAGTAATAATTACAATAGTATCACTGTGTATTACTGTACCTTTAATAATTTATTTTATACTCAATGTAAGTTTCTTTAATAAAAACTACAAACAAGGCCAAACTTTAAAAATAAATAATATCGAATATACTCTTAATAAAGCATATATAACCGATAAAGATTTAAACGGAAATATAGTTAATAAAAACAAAAAGTATATTATATTGGACGTAAGCATCAAAAATAATAGCGCAATTGATAAAGAAATTAAAGATATTGATTTCTTTATAACAACAAACAAAGAAAGTTTTTATCATAATCCTTCATTGAGAAAAAGCTTTTTAGATTTAGGAAAATCTTATAATAATGAAATAATAAAACCAAATTCCGTATATGATTTTATATTTATATTTGCATTAGATAAAAACTTCAATACTAAAAAAACAACCTTAAATATATTCAAAGAAAAAGCTCTTAAAAAAGACAATTATATATATTCCAAATATAAATTTAATCTTGATAATTTATCAAATTCAATTTTAGAAATAGAAAAAAAGAAAAATGAAGAAATATTACTAGGTGGAAAATTATTTGGAAAAACAAATATAGTAATAAAAGATATTAAGATCGTTCAAAATTATGAATACAAATATAGTGAATGTATCAATAAAAAATGTTCTGAATATACTGGTATAATAAATCCATCAATTCCTTCAATTCAAAATTTATTAGTTATTGAATATAGTTCTACTTTAAATAAAGAAAACTATCTAAACGAAGAAGATATTTTCACAAATTATTTAAAGGTGACTTATAAAATAAAAGACAAACAAATGATAAATAAAATTGAACCCAAATTTAAAAATTCAATTAAAAACAAAGTATTTGTAGAAATTCCAAAAACAATAAATAATAGTAATGAACTAAAAGTTCATATTATGACTAGAGAAATACATAGTACAATAAATTACTGATAACAATTGAAAAGATTGTGATACTTTGATATAATCTTTTCACATGGGGCTTTAGCCAAGTGGTAAGGCATCGGACTGCAAATCCTTGACCACCGGTTCAAATCCGGTAGGCCCCTCCAATTATAATAAAAAAACCCTTTTAAAGGGTTTTTAATTTCTTTTTTATAAATATATTGTTCTTGCTTAACAGTAGTTATGGTAAAATAACTGAAATAAATATAATTATTAATATAATAATTGTAAGAAGAGTTAAATATATATAAATCAGGAAATGTTGTAAAACAACTTAACCGTTTTTCTGATTGATTTAACATTTTGATTTATTTCCATTAATGTTTGTTTTCCATCCATATTATTATACCCCTTTCTTTATTGTTAAATTGATGTTTCTTAATTTCTTTAAAAAATGACATATTTATAATGTAAAAATTTTATAAAATTGCATATAACAAATAAAATATGTATAATCAAAGTAGGTGATAATTGCATGAAGACATGTGCATTGATTTATAATCCTAATAGTGGAAAAATTTTAAAATCAAAACATATAAAAGAATATTTATTAATATTGAAAAAAAACGGATATAATGTGAAAGTTTTTGAAACTGAATATTCTGGCCACGCTAAAGAAATAGTAAATCATTTAGACGATATCGATTTAGTTATCTCTATGGGGGGAGACGGAACTTTTAATGAAATAATGAGTGGTAATTTGAAAAGAGAAAAAAGATTAGTCCTTGCACATATTCCGGTTGGAACGACAAACGATATAGGCATAATGTTTGGGTATGGTAAAAATATGGTTCAAAACTTAAAAGATCTTTTAAAAGGTGAAGTTAAAAATATGGATATATGTTTAATTAATGGGAATCCTTTCGTTTATGTTGCTGGTTTTGGTAAATTTACTGACATACCATATGATACGCCAAGAGATTTAAAGAAAAAATTAGGCTTTTTAGCTTATTTAACAGAAGGAATTAAAGACTTTTTTAAACCTACAAAATTATATGATATTACATATAAAGTTGATGGGTTAGAAAAAAACGGGAAATATTCATTTGTTTTAATTTCTAACTCAAATAGAATTGCTGGAATCAACAATTTTTATAAAGATATTAAATTAGATGATAATCAATTTGAAGTTTTATTATGTAATTTTAATAGAAGGTTAGATATAATTAGAACTTTTAGTTTACTACTTACAGGAAATATTGAAAATACCGAAGGTTTTGAATTTTTTAGAACTGATCACCTAGAGATATCATTTGATAATCTTCCTAAAAAAGCATGGTGTATTGATGGAGAAAAATTAAATAGAAAAAAAACTTCTTATGAAGTTACAATAGAAAACAATATTGAAATAATGTTACCTAAAAAAAATATAAAGAAAATATTTACAAAGTAAAAGAAGTTTAAAATTTAAACTTCTTTTTTCTTTCAATAAAATATATGATAATTAAAGAGACAAAAGATATTCCAGATATATACATACCTGCTTTCATTCCTGTAGGAAAATAAATTAATTTTATGTTGTGATTTCCTTCTTTTAAATCAAAAGCTAATAAGGTGTCGCTTATTTTAAATGTTTTGATTTTTTTACCATTATCATAAACAGTCCATCCCTCGTCATATGAAATAGATGAATAAATAGTTTTATTTTCTTTTAAATTAATGTTTCCTTCAATTTTATCTTCTTCAAAATTAGTTATATTAAATTTATTTTCTATAGTTTTATCAATTAAATTATTAAATTTATCATCATTTATTTTGTAAGCATTAAAATCATCAAATAAATAATTGTAATATCCAACATATATATTAAAAGTTTTATCTTCATCATTACGGTATGGAATAATAAAATTTTCTTTTAAATTTTCATAAGTGAAGAAATCAATATCTTCAATATCATCTAAATCAGAAAAATCCTTGTTATTATAATAAAGAACATCATTTATAATAATAAAATCAGTATGTTTGTCTATTTGAAAATAATAATTATCAAATTTATTTTCAAACGAATATTTATATATCTTTAATTTATTTTTTTCGTGAACCAAATCTTTACTAATAAAATTTTGTCTTTCTAAAACTTCATCAATATTAAAAGCATATTTGGCGAAGTTGTTTTGAAGATCAAAAGGATTTTTAGATGTTTTTTCAAGGTTTTTAATATCTTCATGAGTTGCATAAAATAAATTGGTGTTAAAATTTGCTTTAAATAAAATTAAATCTTCTTTAAAATAATTAAGTGTGTATCTATTTATATCCCAAGAAGAACCTAAAAAGTATTTTATGTTAAACATTAAATTATAGACTGGTGTATTTTCTTTATAGTAATAACTATTAATATAATTACCAGGCATTCCTAAATTATTTTGAAAAACAGCCATATTCTCATAAGCCATAGATGAAAAAGCCATTTGTCCATAATATCCATACCAAGAAGGGTCATTATAAGTCATTTTAGAGGTCGATTCCAATCTATAGAAGGATTCATCTTCAATTGAAGTTAAAGCATTTTGATACGGCTCATAATTAGAGTAAAAAGACTCCGCATCTTGAGATATATTTAAATTGTTATCAACAGATATAAACGTATCAAGAATAGAAAGTAATAATACTAAATAAGGAATTTTATTGATAGTTGTAGGATATTTTTTATATAAAATAAATAAAATATATAATAATGATAATAATAATATATTTAAAAATATCATTGAGTTATTAATATTGTCATATTTTAAAAAGAACATTAATATTGGTCCTATTAGCAAAACAATAGATACAATAGTATAATCTCTTATTTTAATATGTTTAATTTTAAATAATGAATATGTTGCAATTATTATAAAAACAAAAGAATATAAAAAAGAATATCTATAAGGTAGGTCATTAGGAACGTGAAATGCATGCCATATAAAATCTAAATCAACAATGAAAAAAGATAAAGTTAGTATTAAAATTAAAAATCCGTAACCAATTTTTGTTTTTAAGTTGATCTTAGAATTTATAAAAAACAATATAAATAAAGTAAGTGAAATAATACCCGTAGATATATTAGGAGCATTGGTTTTTCCTGATGCAAGTACTGAGGTTCCTACACCACTATAATGATGCGCTATAAATTCTAAAAAATTAAATTTATAATATTGACTTGCCGGCCACATATCAGATGTTGCACTAATAGATCTTAAACCTATAAATAAAGGAATTAATAAAGCTGCAACTAAACCACCAGCAATTATAGACGCTAAAGCAAATTTACCTATTTTTTTAAAAATAAATTTATAATTAATCTTTTTTGTTTTGATAAATAAATATGAAATAAAATATAAAACAGAAAACAAACAAATCATATATCCAATAAAGTAATTGCTAAATAACATGATGGAAAGAGTAACTATATATAATACGCTTTTATTTTTATCAACAATATTCTCAATACCGTATATAATCAGTGGAAGAAAAACCATTCCATCTAGCCACATTATATTCCAGTTATAAGCAGCAAAATATGCGGAAAAAGAATAAAGAACGGATAAAGAAGCGATAAGTAAATTGTTTTTTTTAAATTTTTTTCCAAGATAATATGACATTGATGTAGCAGATGCTACTGTTTTAAGTCCTATAATTAAAGAAAAGGCAATAAGTAAATTTTCTCTTTTAAATAAAAAAATTAATAAATTAAAAGGACTAGATAAATAGTTTAAAAAATTACGATAAAAAGGGATTCCAAGTCCGGTGTTAAAGGAAAAAAGTAAACTAGATCCGCTTTTAACTCTATCGTATAATTCTCCAAGCATCGGTCCATACTGATGATAAAAATCTATTTGAAGCATAGAATGTTTGCCAAATGGAGTAACATCTTGCATATAATAAATTAAACTAATTACAATACTTGAACATAAAATTGTAATTAATATGTGTATGTTTTTCTTTAAAAATGCTAATATTTTTTCCACGAAATCACCTATAAGTAATATAACATATCACTATAAAAAAAGATAATATAGAAATAAAAAAAGAGCAAAGCTCTTATTTGATTGATTCCATTTCTTTTGATATAGCATCTCTTATTTGAAGGTTTTTAAAGTTAAACTCATTTATTATATAGTCTAACTCCCCAATAAATTCATATAGTACAGGATTATATTGTAATTTAAATTGACTTTCTTCATAAGATTCAGAAAATGTACTAATATCAGAAGAAAATCCGCCAATATCCAAATAATCATAATCATTTTTATATATTTCAGCTAATTTATTAAATAAAAAATGATTGGGATATAAATTTTTAAAAGCATCATTCATGCCGTATTCAAAAATTGTAGCTCTATTTTCATATTTGATTACAATAGCACCTGCTATATATTCACTTGGATTTCTTTTTATACCTTCAGTTGCTTCGACAATGTTGTTTTTAAGTTCTAAAAGTAATTTATCAGATTCCATTTTTCTATTTAAATTTCTTTCAGTATTAAAATTTTGTATTAATTCATTATATTGGTTGTTGTTTTCTAGTTCTACTTCATATGCTTCTTTAGCATCCAGTAAAAACTTTTTATAATTAACTTTTATAAGAATTAATTCAGCCATATCTTCTTTTTTAAATATATTAAGAAGATTTCGATAATAATTAATATTTTTATTTGTTTTATTTTTAATAAAGTCATAGAAGTATTTAACTTCTCTGCTTGATGCTACTTCGTATTCTAATCCTTTTTGAAGCGAATAAGATGTAGCTTTAGCCATATCTTTATCTAGATCATTTATATCATAAGACTTAAGATTAATATATCCACTAATTCTAGGATGAATAAATTCAAGTTCTTTTAATTCTCTTCTTCTTTTATAATTAATATCTTTTAAATCATCGATGATTTTAACATTTTTATTATATGTACTACTCAATGATTTTTTTCCTTTTAATTCTGCAATTATAATTTCGGGATTTATTTTAATAAATACAATATTTTTGGGTTTTAAATATTCAACTAAATCTTTAGTAAACATCTCAACTAAATCTTTATTGTAATAATCAATTAAAAATCCCTTTGGAGCATAAGCATATTTTTGAAGTCCAGTAATTCTTTTATATAAAATTAATGATGCTGCGATAATTGTTCCGTTATCTTCATAGCCAATATATTCATATGAAAATCCTAAATCACTCATAAAAAGAGCATATGAAGAAGATTGACAATAGTTTTTTAAAGGATGAGATTTCGCAAACTCATTAAAATCATTAATAGACATTTCTACTATACGCATAGCATACACCTCTAAAACAGTATAGCATAAAACGTAAAGAAATTATAATAATCTTGCTTATAAATGACAATTAATCTATAATTTTAACTAGGAGGAAACTTAATGAAAATTAAAAATATTCATGCTAGAGAAATTTTAGATTCAAGAGGTAATCCAACAATTGAAACAGAATTAACTTTAGAAAATGGAATCTTTGTATCAGCAAGTGTTCCAAGTGGTGCTTCAACTGGAAAAAACGAAGCTCTAGAACTAAGAGATAACGATAAAGAAAGATATCAAGGAAAGGGCGTTTTAAAAGCAGTTAAAAATGTTAATACAATAATAAAAGATAATTTAATTGGAAAAGAGCTAGATCAAAGAAACTTAGATGAAAAAATGCTTGAATTGGATGGTACAAAAAATAAATCTAATCTAGGAGCAAATGCAATTCTTTCAGTTTCGCTTTGTATAATGAAAGCTCTAGCAAAATTAAATAATGAAAAAATATATCAAAGTCTTGGAAATGAATACTCACTTCCAACATGTATGATGAATATAATAAATGGTGGAGAGCATGCCAAAAATAAATTAGAAATTCAAGAATTTATGATAATGCCAATGATGAAAGAATATAAAGAATCTTTAAGATGTGGAGCTGAAATATTTCATTCTTTAAAAAAGAATTTAGATAATGATGGATATACTACATCAGTTGGTGATGAAGGAGGCTTTGCTCCGAACTTAGAATCAAATGAAATGGCACTTGATTATATTGTAAAATCTATTAAAGATGCTGGTTATAAGCCAGGTGAAAATGTTTTTTTAGCTTTAGACTGTGCGGCAACTGAGTTTTATGATGGAAAAATGTATACAATAGATAATAAAAAAATATTACCTGAAGAATTAATTAACTACTATGTTAACTTAACAAAAAAATATCCAATTATTAGTATTGAAGATGCCTTTTCAGAGGATGACATTAAATCTATGAAAAAACTTACAAAATTACTAGGAGAAAAAATAATGTTAGTTGGAGATGATTATTTTGTAACTAATATTGAATACTTACAAAAAGGAATAGATGAAAAATATAATAATTCAATCTTATTAAAACCAAATCAAATTGGAACAATAACTGAAATGATTGATACAATAAATTTAGCAAAAGAAAACAACTTTAAAACAATTATATCTCATCGAAGTGGTGAAACAGAAGATAACTATATAGCAGACATAGCTGTAGGTTTAAACTTAGGATATATAAAAACAGGATCACTTTCAAGAGGAGAACGTGTATCAAAATATAATCAATTACTAAGAATTGAAGAGGAGCTAAATTAAAATGAAAGAAGAAAATTTAAGTTTAAGCTACCAAGAAGTATTAAAAACAATAGAGACTGTCAATGAAATATTTAGAACTAAATGTACCGATAAAGGCTTCTTAAAAGGTAGTTACCATACAGCTTATACTTTTTTTACAACCGGAGCATGCTGGTATTACTCATTACTTTTAAAAAGACTAATGCCAGAGGGTGAAATTTATTTAGGAGATGAAGATGTAGCACATGTAATTTTTAAATATGGTGATATATTTTATGATGTATATGGATTTTATACTGAGTATGGAGCAGAACATTTTTATCCTGATGAAGAGATGGTTGGAAGACCTTGGTATGACCATGTTTCAAACGATGAAGTACATAAATTAATAAACTTTATAGAACAAGAATATAAAAAACTAGAGTATACACCTGAGCAAGGAAGAAGTATATGAACGCTAAAGACATAATAAATGCTTGTAGTGGAAAACTTTATTCAGGAAATTTAAACACCGAATATGGTGGTTTTTCTAAAGACACAAGGACTATAAAGAAAAACGATGTTTATATTGGAATCAAGGGTGAAAACTTTGATGGCAATAGATTTTATGAAAATGCTTTTTCAAATGGAGCATCCATTTGTATACTAGAGGAATCATATGAAAAAGAATTAATAAAAACAGATAAAACAATAATTATAGTTAAAGACAGTATAGAAGCACTTAAAAATTTAGCTAAATACTATATTAAAGAAAAAAAACCAATCGTAGTAGCTTTAACTGGTAGTGTGGGTAAAACAAGCACTAGAGATATGATTTATTCTGTATTATCAAAGAAATATAAAACTTTAGTGACTGAAGAAAATTATAATAATCATATCGGAATGCCTTTAACCGTATTAAGACTTAAAGATGAAGAGTTAATTATATTAGAGATGGGAATGGATAACTTAGGTGAAATTAAATATTTATCTGATATGGTAAAACCGGATTTAGCGGTAATAACAAATGTACTTCCGGTTCATATTGAAAAATTAAAAACAATCGATAATATTCTTAAAGCCAAATTAGAGATAACATCTGGATTAAAAAAAGAAGGAACATTAATAATAAATAATGATAATGAATATTTAAGAAAAAATAAACCTGAAAACATTAATTTAATAACTGTTGGGATTGATAATAATTCTGACTATACAGCATTTGAAGTTGATGACAATGGCTATAAGGTTAAAATAAATGGAAATACATTCTACTTTGATAACCTTGCCTTAACTAAACCATACATATCAAATGGCCTCCTTGCAATTGCTGCAGGTTTAAAATTAGGAGTAAATATATCCGATATTCAAAGTGGAATAAAAGACTATAAATTAACTGGCAGACGTCTTGAAAATAAATTATCAAAAAAGGGAGTAACTATAATTGATGATACATATAACGCTAATGCTGATTCAATGATAAACTCAATAGAATACTTACTTAAGCAAAAAGGAAATAGAAAAATAGCTATATTAGGAGATATAAACGAACTTGGTAATTATGCTGAAGAACTGCACAGAAAAGTTGGTAAATATATTTCTGATAATAATCCCGATATTTTAATTACTATTGGTGAACATAGTAAATACATATACGAAGAGGCAATCCATAAAATGAATACAGAAAAAGTTATCTATTTTAAAACAAAAGAAGAATCATATAAGTTTTTATTAGATACTCTTCAAAAAGACGATATTGTCTTATTAAAAGCTTCAAACAGTAATAAATTTAATGAAATAGTATCTTTTATCGAAGAAAATTGTTAATAAAATTGATTTTATTAACAATATATGATAAATTATTTAAGAAATTAGGTGAATTAAATGGAAACAGCAATACTAATAATATCGGTATTACTTATAGCACTTGTTTTACTACAAAGTAATAAAGCATCTGATGCTAGTCAAATAATAACAGGTGGAAATACTGAATTATTTCAAAATCAAAAAGAAAGAGGATCTGAACTTTTAATAAGCAGAATAACTGCAATATTAGGAGCAGCATTCTTTATCTTATCCTTTATAATGTATATCAGTTAATAAAGTGCCAAATTTGGTACTTTTTTTATTTATCAACACAAACAAGTGTTATAATAAACGTAGGAGTGTATATGAAAGAAGAAATACTAAGTGTATTAAAAACAGAAAAAAACGCATTAACAGAAATCGAAATAAATGATTTACTAAACTTAACTACTGGCGATGAATTAAGTAATTTAATTCAAGAACTAAATAAACTAATAAACAAAAACATATTATTTAAAACAAAAAAAGGAAAGTATATATTATATGAAAATATGCCAAATGTTAAAGTAGGTAAAATAAGTATAAATAAGCATGGAAATGGTTTTATTCTTTTAGATGGCGGAGATTTATATATTAATTATAATAACTTAAATGGCGCGATTAATGGTGATATTGTATTTGCTGAAACTTTTATATACAACAATAAAGAAGAAGGTAAAGTAATAAAAATACTTGAAAGAAACTTAAAAAACTTAATTGGAACCATCAACATATATAAAAATGAAACAACCTTTTCACTTGATGATAAAAAGAAAACAATAGAAGTAATTTTAGATAAATCAAGTTTAAAAGATTGTGTAGATGGAACAAAAGTATTAGTAAATGTAATAAAAGAATTATCAGAAAATAAATATTTAGGAAAAGTAGTAACAATAATCGGGCATAAAGATGATCCAACTGTAGATATTAAATCTATTGCATATAAATATAATTTTTTTGAAGAATTTAGTAAAGAAACAGAAAAACAAGTAGAAGAAATACCTACTGAAGTATTAAAAGAAGAATTAACTGGAAGAAGAGATTTAACTAATGAAGAAATATTTACAATAGATGGTGATGATACTAAAGATATAGATGATGCTTTAAGCTTTAAATATGAAGATGGATTATATCATCTAGGAGTTCATATAGCTGATGTTAGCCATTACGTAATAAAAGATTCACCACTTGATAAAGATGCATATGAAAGAGGAACTAGTTCATACTTAGCTAACTCGGTTATACCAATGCTTCCACATAAACTTTCAAATGGGATTTGCTCTTTAAATCCTGATGTATTAAGACTTGCCGTATCCTGCACCATGAAAATAGATGAAACCGGAACCGTAATTGATTATGATATATTTCCTTCATATATAAAATCAAGAAAAAAAATGACATATAATAAAGTAAATGACATATTAATGAGAGATATCATAGATCCAGAGTATCAAAAATATAGTGATAAACTAAAACAGATGAATAAGCTGGCTAAAATATTAAGAGCAAATAAAGAAAAAAGAGGTTATATAGACTTTAATATAGATGAACCAAAACTAATAATAGATGAAGAAGGAAAATGTATTGATGTTGAAAAAAGAATAAGAGAAGATGGAGAGAAATTAATTGAGGATTTCATGATTGCAGCAAATGAAACAGTTGCATCACATATTTACAATATGAACTTACCATTTATCTACCGTATCCATGGTAATCCAAAACCTGAAAAAATAGAATCTTTTATTAATTTAGTTGGTTTAATGGGATATAAATTACTTGGTAAATTTAATGATTTAAATCCATCATCAATGCAAAAAATACTTCATCAAATAAAAGATAAACCTGAATTTGAAATACTATCATCAATTTTATTAAGAAGCATGCAAAAAGCTGTTTACTCACCAGATAACATTGGTCACTTTGGCTTAGGAAGTAAATGCTATACTCATTTTACAAGCCCAATTAGAAGATATCCTGATTTAATTGTTCATAACATATTAAGAGATTTCATATTTGAATCAAAGATAAATAATCAAACAATTAGTAAATGGGAAATTTCACTCCCTGAAATAGGTGATCATACTTCTCAAAGAGAACAAGAATCAGTAGAAGCAGAAAGAGAAGTAGAAGATATGAAAATGGCTGAGTATATGGAGAATCATATAGGTGAAATTCATGATGGTATAATATCAGGTGTAACAATGTTTGGTTTTTTTGTCCAACTTGATAATTTAATAGAAGGTTTAGTGCACGTAAATACCTTAAAAGGAGATTATTACGATTATATACCAGAATTAATGTCTTTAATCGGAAAAGAAAGTAAAAAGAAATATAGACTAGGAGATAAAGTAACAATAAAAGTAACTGGAGCAAGTAAAGAATCCAAAACAATAGATTTCGAAGTTGAGGAAAAAGAAAATGGAAATAAAGAATAAAAAAGCTTATTTTGATTATTATGTAGAAAAAGAATTAGAAGCTGGAATAGTATTAAAAGGAACGGAAATAAAATCTATTCGAAAAGGAAGCGCTGATATAAAAGATTCATATGTAATAATAAAAGAAGGCGAAGCGTATGCACTGAATATGTATATAGCAAAATATACAGAAGGAAATAGATTTAATCACGAAGAGAGAAGAACAAGAAAATTATTACTTCATAAAAAAGAAATATTAAAATTAAAAAAAGAAGTAATGCAAGATGGTTATACAATAATTCCATTAAAAGTATACTTAAAAAATGGAAAAGCTAAAATGCTAATCGGCCTATGTAAAGGAAAACACTTATTTGATAAAAGAGAAACAATCAAAAAAAGAGATTTAGAAAGAGAAGCAAAAAGATATGAAACATAGAAAAGTAATTATAACGATTATTTCTCTTTTTGTTTTCACAATAAATTCATCTGCTCTTACTAAAGCTCCAATTGATATAACAAATATGGATATATCCGAAATAAGAGAAGCGCTAGATTTAAAAATAATAACAGTACAACAATTAGTGAATTTATATCTCGAACGAATAGAGATGTATGACGATGATTATAAGTCAATAATATCAATAAACGAAAATGCAATAAAAGAAGCAGAAGCTTTAGATAAAGAATTAAATGAAAACAAAATAAGATCGAATTTACATGGAATTCCGGTAGTAGTAAAAGATAACATAGATGTAGTAGGAATGAAAACAACAGCAGGAGCAAGATCACTTTCAGATAACTATCCAAAAGAAAACTCACC
>CAZGWM010000004.1:0-39912 GCA_964529195.1 uncultured Muribaculaceae bacterium
AAACTATATATATGGACTATTTAAGGATATGATGTAATGGAAGATATTTTATACTATACAAATTTATTTGATTACTACAAAGATTTACTAACTGAAACCCAAAGAAAATATTTCAAAGATTATTATTTTGATAACTTATCTTTAATTGAAATTGCTGATAATAACCAAATAAGTAAAAACGCCGTAAGTAAAACACTAATTGAAACAAATAATAAACTAGATTACTATGAAGATAAATTAAAATTATATAGTAATTACAAACAAATAAAAACCATCTTAAAAGAAGATGATTTAGAAAAAATAAGCAGCTATATTTAATTAATAGCTCTTTTATGTTTATAATAAGAAATAATATTAAAACCAATAATAGGAATAAAAATAAAAATAGTTGAAACGTTATTTAAAAAAGAATCTTTAAAATTAATACCTAATATAAGAAGTAAAAACCATAAAAAGATAGACATAAATTGAAACTTTAAATCCCTATATAAAAAAGATATAATACTAAATAAACTAATTAAATTAACTAAAAGAACAATTAAAGCCCACCAAGTACTAGTATATATATTTTTAATTAAAAGAGATAAATCGGTATTTCCATTTATAAGACTCTGACTGTAACTTAAGTTATCTATATAATTAAAATAAATAAGAATCCAAATACCAAAAATCAATTGAATTAAACATAATGCAAAGAAAAACTTACTTCTATTTTTAAACATATTATCACCAATCTCATTTTATCAAAAAAAAGAAATAATAAAAAGATAAAGAGTAGTTGATTATTATAAAGTAATATGATAATATAATTATGTTCTAATGGGGAATTGGCTCAGCTGGCTAGAGCATCTGCCTTGCACGCAGAGGGTCATCGGTTCGAATCCGATATTCTCCACCAATTTGAATATAAATACAAATAAATGTTATTTGTATAAAATAAAGTTATAGAGAAATCTATAGCTTTTTTATTGTAATAAAAATCAAAAAATCATATAATAATAATACCGGAGTATAATATGAAACAAAAAATAAAAGAAAACATAAAAAGAACACTGCCTATCATCAGCATAATTATACCTGCTATAATTTTAATAGCTGGAATAACTTATGCTTATTTTGTAGTTGATATAAAAAATAGTGAGACAACAACTACCTTAATTGGAGAAAGTGGAGATATGACAATCTACTATGATGATGGACCTCATATAGCTGTCGGGCAGTTAATTCCATCAAATACTCCATTTACAACTAAAAACTTTACAATAACTGGAAATACAAAACTAAATGTAACCATGAATTATAATATAACTTTAAAAAAAGATAGTAATGACTTTACTGACTATAGTTTAGCTTATAAACTAACAAGCACAAACACAAACTCAAATGGAACAGTAGTCCCATCATCTCCAAATGATATGTGTTATATGCTAACTGGAACAAATGATGAAGTACTAGGAACAGGATCTTTTACTGGCCCTACAAGTGGAAATAAAGTACACTCATACTCATTAAAACTATACTTTCCTGAAGATAGTGATTTATCTGAAAATGTAGGTAAAAAATTCTCCTTTTATATAAACGTTGAAGAGGGAATAAAACCTCAAAGCAAGTGCAGACCAATACCTACAATAGAAAATGTGATTCTAGCTGATAATGGTGGAGCATCTAATATAACTGAAGCTCCAACTTCATTATTTAGTGAAATAAGTACTGAAACTGAAAATAAAGTTTATAAGATGGAAGATGACTACGGAACATCATACTACTTTAGAGGTGCAAAATCCTATGTAAATAATAACTTAATCTTTGCAAATCACCAGTGGAAAATATTAAGAATAAATGGAGATGGCAGCGTAAGAATAATTTATAACGGAGAATGCCCAGGAAATTCATGCGCGATAAATTCCGTTGGAGTTTTAACCAACATGATGTTACCATCCGACTTAGTCGTAATGCCTCCAAATAGTGGTGGTCAAATAGTTTTCAATCTAATGGAAAACGATAACAAATATGTTGGATATATGTATGGGGGATCGCTTGGAACTGAATCAACCAGCAAAGCAATAGCAAATTTAAATCAAACTGATTCAACTGTTAAACAGTATCTTGATATATGGTATGAATCTAATATAAAACATACTCAATATGAAAATTATATCTCTGATACATTATTCTGCAATGATAGAAATATTATCGGATTAAATGGAGGTGGATATAGTGCCATGGATACATTATATGCAGCTTCTACTAGACTTTTTAACAATATACATCCCAGTTTAAAATGTGAACTACAAAACGATAGATTTACTACCCTCACTTACAATAATTCTTCGGTCCCCGGAAATAATGCTCTTCAATATCCAATAGGACTTATAACAGCAGATGAGGCTTCTGTAGCCGGATTAAAATTTTTCTCAACCAATAATGAAAATTTTTTATCTTCAGAAGAATCTTATTGGACAATATCTCCAGAAGAATTTTTAACTACTTGGACAGGTGGCGCTTGGTCATTTAATTGGATGATTAATCAGAGTGGTCAATTAGCAGCTAATAATTCAACTACAGAAATTTATGTCCGTGGGGTCCTTAATCTAAAACCTAACACAAAAGTTACTGGAAGCGGAACATCGCTTGACCCGTATGTGGTACTTTAATAAGACTAAGAAGCAATTCTTAGTTTTTTTTTATAATTTGAATAAATGAAATTAATTGACTGTAAATTTTGAATGTGTTATTATCAAAATCAGGAGGAATTATGGAAAAAAATATTAAAATAGATGATAATAATGTACATTATAATGAATTTTTAACTAATTATTTAAACTTATCAAATCATTTCTATGTTGATAAACCAATTGAAATGTTTACAATGTATAACTACATGTTACATAATGGATACTTATCTTTAGGAAATAACTTTGAACTAATT
The DNA here is from genome assembly GCA_964529195.1 of uncultured Muribaculaceae bacterium. GTDB lineage: Bacteria > Bacillota_I > Bacilli_A > RF39 > UBA660 > DUUS01. The sequence goes on from CAZGWM010000004.1 coordinate 2,930, forward strand.
AATTATAGTAATGATATATCATCTAATAATGGCTCAATTGTAATGACTGGAGAAGGAGATTCAAAACATATATCAGCAATGCTTCGTGATATATATATAGCTCAAGGTTTATTTAGCTCGACTATATCAACTGAACTAACAAGAAAATATATATTAAAAGCAACAGATAATTTATTAAAAGGACAAGATCCTAGTGAAGTATATAAACTAATTAATGGGTATACTTTAAATAAAGAAGATAGAGAATTTTATTATAAACAATTAAAAAAATTAAATTATAACTTGAGTTTATCTAAATCATATTTTGATTTTGAAGGAAAGATGAATGACAAAGATTCAAAACATGTAATAACAATGGTTACAAGAAAAAATAAAAATTATTTCTTAGATGCAACCCAAGAAAAAATATATAATCTAAATGAAGAGAATACGGATTTATATGATGATGATAATAACTTAAAAATTATATATAAAGATACTAAAAAACTTGAAGATCAAGCAAGAGTAAGAAAATTAAGACAAAATTTCAACTATAGAGTAATATATGAAGATATACCAATGGATGACTTAATTGAAACTTTTGAAGAGAATATTGATATTTTTGATAAATTTTATAAAGATAATGTTCATACATATAGTGAAGTATCAAATAAAGTACTAAAATATAAAAAAGGAAGCAATAGAAAATAGCTTCTTTTTTATTGTTTAAAAGTTTATAGTATAGTAAACTAAAATTAGAAAAGAGGTACACATGAAAAAGATCATAATGGGAGTACTACTAATATTAGCAGGAGTATTAATTGCACTTAATAAACTTGATATATTAAGTATAAATATATTTTTTAAAGGATGGTGGACATTATTTTTAATCATTCCTTCTGTAATAGATTTAATAAATAAAAAAGGTGATTCAACACTTAGCATAATAATATTATTAGTTGGTGTAACAATGCTTTTAACAACAAGGGAGATAATATCACCAGATATAATTTCTGCTTTATTTATTCCAGTAATATTAGTAATTGTAGGAATATCAATAATAATTGGATATATATCTAAACCTAACATTACATTAAAAGATATTAAACATACAAAAGAAGGAACAATTACTTCAGTATTTTCAGATAATAAAACTATCTTAACAAGTGAAGATAAATTTAAACAAATGAAACTAGAATCAGTATTTGGAGGTATTACTTTAGATTTAAACGATGCAACATTAGTAAAAGAATCTTACATTGAAGGAATATCTATTTTTTCTTCTATAACAGTTGTAGTACCTAAAGATGTAAATGTAGTTATTAAATCAAATAATATATTTGGAAGTGTAACAACAAAAATAAGAAATTCATCTAATAATAAAAAAACTCTATATGTAGATGGAACAACACTATTTGGTGGAATTGAAATAAAATGAAAACATCTTTAAAAATAATTGGAATCCTTTTATCATCTTTTATAATTATAAGTCTTTTAAATGGAGTAATTTATTTTTTAACTTATTTAAACACAAATGAAGCTGAAGATATTGGAGAAGTTTATAATGAAACTTATGAAAATATAAACTCAATAAATATAAACTTAACTAGAGGTAACATTACAATATTAAGTGGAGATGAAAATAAAATTACTTACTCAAATGTATCTAAGAAATTTAAAGTAACAAATAAAAATAATAAACTAGAAATATTTGATAGTGGAAAATATTATATACCTTCTAAAATATATCCTAAAATAACAATATATGTCACCGATGAAAAAAAAATAGATGAAATAAATTTAGTAAATGAATATGGATCTACTGTAATAAACAGCATAAATACTATAAGTTTATTTGCTGAAAATGGTTATGGTAAATTAATAATAAGCAACACAACCTCTGAGCTAAGTAAGATGAATTTAGGAGCTGGAGACTTGGAAATCAAATCTTCTTATTTAAATGATTTAGACTTAGAATCAGGTGTCGGAAAAAATGATATATCAGCAATAATAACTGGAAATTCCAAAATTGAAGTTGGAGTAGGTGAACTTAACTTAAATCTTTTAGGAGAAAAAGAATCATATAGTTTAGATCTTGAAAATGGAATTGGAAAAATGACCATTGATAATCAATCGTTAACAAATTATGGAACAGGAAATAATAAAATAAAAATAATTGGTGGTATTGGTAATACAAAAATAACCTTTTCTTCATGAAAAGGTTTTTTAATTTATTTTTCTATTTCTTTCAATAATAGTTGAATCTTCAAGTAAACTAGAAGCTTTTAAAAGAGAATTAGCGCCATACTTATCTTTAATAGAGTCAATAGCATCATTTGCACTTTCATCTTTAATTACATCATTTATATCCTTAAATAATGATAACTGTTTTCCTTCTTCTTTAGTTAATTCTCCTAAAGAAATAGCAACCTGCCTAATAGGTAAATAATCATAATATTTATCAAAAATATTCATACATATAAGATGAATTTCTTTAAAATCATCAGTTTTATTATCAAGAGTAATTCTTTTAGTAAATCCGCCACCAACACTTTTAGAATAAGTAATAGACAAAGAAACAGAAGAAGTTTTTAATTTAGATATTCTTAATCTTCTTGTTAGAAGCTCAATTGTTTCTCTAATAATAATTTCAATATTTTTATCATTATAATCTTTATAAAGAATTTGACTATGACTAATTGATTTACTTTTTGGTGGTTTATTTAATTCTTTAATAGTTGTATTATCAATCCCATTAGCATGCTCCCAAAGCATAACTCCCATAACACCTAATTTGTCTTTTAAAATATTTTTATTGAAATGAGCTAAATCATATATTGAAAAAATATTTAATCTATTTAACCTTCTTTCCATATTACTTCCTATTCCCCATACTTTAGAAAGAGGAGATAGGGGCCAAAGTTTAGTTTCAATATCTTTAAAACTCCATTCTGCAATTGATAAAGGTGAGTTCTTAGCATCTAAGTCCATTGCAACTTTTGCCATAAATATATTAGGTCCAATACCAGATGCAGCCATTAAACCAGTGTCTTTTTTAATTTCTTCTAAAATCATTTTAGCTATTTGAAATGGAGTTTTTTTATATAAAGTTAAATAATTGGTAATATCAATAAAAACTTCATCAATAGAATATATATGCATATCTTCTTCTGAAACAAACTTTTTATAAACATTAATAACATCTTGGCTTCTTTTTTCATAAAAATGAAGTCTAGGGGGAACTTTAATATAATTAATACCTTTAGGTAAATCATATAATCTAGTCCTACTTTTAATACCTTTAGATTTTAAAAATGGAGTAATAGCAAGACTCATCGCGCCTTTATTACCAGATATAACAATTAAAGGTGTTTTAAAAGGATCAAGACCGCGATCAACACACTCACATGTTGCATAAAAGCTTTTTAAATCTATAGCGATAATACTTCGTTTAACATTTAAATTCATTATTTATCACCTAAGTAAATTATAGAACAATTGTACTGTAATTTCAACTAGCAAAAGAACAAATGTTTTGGTATAATTCTTTATAAGAAAGGATGATTTCATGTATGCAGATGTTCTAGTTGAATATGGTGTAAAATCTCTTGACCGAACCTTTACATACATAATTCCAAATAATTTAAAAACTAAATTAAAAGTAGGAATGAAAGTAATTGTCCCATTTGGATCTTTAAATATAAATGGTTTTGTTATAGGAATAAAAAATCATACTGACTTAGATAATTTAAAAGAAATAAAAGAAATAACAAATGAAAACTTTATTTTAAATGAAGAATTATTAAAACTTGGTCACTTTGTAAAAGAAAAAACACTATGCACTTTAATATCAGCTTATAATGCAATGTTTCCCAGTAGTTTAAAAGTTAAAACCATAACAACAAACTATAACTTATATACTTCATATTTAACTTTAAAAGATAAAGAAAAGGCAAAGGAATATATCCAAAATAATAAAAGAAGTCATAAAAAAAATGAACTTTTAAATAGACTTTTAAATAATGATAAACCTGAAAAAGTAGAATATAATAATTCTGTTATAAAAGATTTACTTGATGAAGAAATAATAACTATATTAAAAGAACCTAAATATCGAATAAATAAAAATAAAAAAGATGAGAAACTATTTAAATTAACAAAAGAACAAGAAGAAGTTATAAGTAAAATAAAAAAGCCTAAAACATATTTGCTTCATGGAGTAACTGGATCAGGAAAAACAGAAGTATACATGAACTTAATTGATAAAGCATTAAAAGAAAACAAAACAGCAATAATGTTAGTTCCTGAAATAAGTTTAACAACTCAAATAGTAAATAGATTTTATAATAGATTTGGAAATAAAGTAGCAATATTTCACAGTGGACTTTCAAATGGAGAAAGGCATGATGAATATAAAAAAATACTAGAAGAGAAAGTAAAGATAGTAGTTGGAACAAGAAGCGCTATTTTTACACCTCTTAAAAATATTGGCATAATCATAATAGATGAAGAGCATAGTACAAACTATAAACAAGAAAATAATCCTAGATATAGTACGATAGATATAGCTTTAAAAAGAAGTGAATATCATAAAGCACCTCTTTTACTTGGAAGCGCAACACCATCACTAGAAGCATACGCAAGAGCTTTCCATGGTAAGTATGAACTACTCGAGATGAAAAATAGAATCGGAGATTCTAAATTACCTAATATAACAATCGTTGATATGACACTTGAAGCTAAAAAAAGAAATATGATTATAAGTGATTTATTAGATGAGAAAATTAAAGAAAAATTATCTAAAAACGAACAAATAATGATTTTCTTAAATAAAAGAGGATTTAACCGCGTAGTTAATTGTATTAACTGTAATCATACATTTAACTGCCCAAACTGTGAAATAACTCTTACATATCACAAATCATCTAATAACTTAAGATGCCACTACTGTGGATATTCAATTATAAAACCAGAAATATGTCCATCTTGCAAAGAAGATTCACTCTCATCATATGGACTTGGAACTGAAAAATTAGAAGAAGAAATTAAAAAAAGATACAAAGAAGCTAAAATAATAAGAATGGATGCAGATACAACAACCAAAAAAGGATCCCACGAAAGCATCATAAATAAAATAGAAAATCATGAAGTGGATATAATAATCGGAACTCAGATGATTTCTAAAGGATTAGACTTTCCTAAAGTAACTTTAGTTGGAGTCATAAATGCTGATGATTCCCTAAACATACCAGATTTTAGAAGTGGAGAATATACTTTTAGTCTTCTTCATCAGGTATCTGGAAGAGCTGGAAGAAGCACGCTAAGTGGTGATGTTATAATTCAAACGTTTAATAAAGATAATCCAGTAATAAATTTTATAAAAGAAAATAATTACAGTAAATTATATAACTATGAAATGAATATAAGAAGAATACTTAAATATCCACCATATTATTATTTAACAATGATAAAAATAGCATCAAAAGATTATGATAAAGCATCAAAAGAAATAAATAAAGTAGCTAGATATTTAAATCAAAATGTAGTTGAAACTACAATACTTGGACCAACACCAGCTGGATTATTTAGAATAAATAATATATATAGATTTCAAATAATATTAAAATATCGTGACTTTAATAATATAAAAGAATCATTAAAACATATAGATGAAATGTACTCATCAAATAAAGATGTATCAATTGAAATATGTGTAGATCCAGTTAGAATATAAGGAGAAAGAAAATGAACGGAAAACTAATAGTAATAGAAGGAACAGATTGTAGTGGAAAAGAAACGCAGGCAAGACTTCTAGTTGAAAGATTAAATAAAGAAAATAAAAAAGCAATATATATGAACTTTCCAATGTATGATACTCCAACAGGAGAAATAATTGCAAGAAACATACTAGGTAAACCAGCATATGGAAAATCAACCTTCAAAGAAGGAACCACAAATATTCCACCAAAGGTTGCCGCACTTTATTACGCAGCAGATAGACTTTATAATATAAATAAAATAACTGATAAACTAAAAGAAGGTTATATAATAATACTTGATAGATATGTTGAATCTAATATGGCTCATCAAGGAGCTAAGCTAAATGAAGAGGCTGATAAAATAGAAATGCTTCTGTGGCTAGAGCACCTAGAGTATCAAATGCTAGATCTACCAAAACCAGATAAAGTAATTTTTCTTCACCTTCCATATGAAAGTGGAGAAGCATTAAGATGCCAAAGAAAAGAAGCTTTAGATGGAGCGGAAAAAGATAAGAACCATTTAAAAAATGCTGAGGAAATGTACTTTTTAATGGCCGAAAGATATAAATTTGATAAAATACATTGTATGGACTTTAAAGAAATAAAAACAATTGAAGAAATAAATGATGAAATGTATACACTAGTTACAAACTTTATAAACAAGGATTTATAAAGATAGAATTATTTAAATAAAAATTGTATAATATTTAAGTAATAGATAAGAGTGAAAAAATGAAAAAAAATAATTTTATTGAAGGAACCTTCATAGCAACTGCATCTGTAGTAGCTGTAAAAGTACTTGGAATGCTATATGTAATACCTTTTTATATGATCGTTGGATCGAAGGGAGGAGCATTATATAGCTATGCATATAATATATATTTAATTTTTTTAAGTATATCATCAGCTGGTATACCAAGTGCGATGAGTAAAATAATAAGTGAATATAATGTCCTTGGAAAAACAGAAGCAAAGGTAAGAGCTTATAACTTAGGTAAAAAATTTATTGGAATAATATCAATAATCGCATTTATAATATTATTTATATTTGCAAGATCAATAGCAAATATTATAATTGGTGATTTAACTGGTGGTAATACAATAGAAGATGTAACATTTGTAATTAGATGTGTATCATTTGCAGTATTAATAATTCCCCACTTAAGCGTAACAAGAGGATACCTTCAGGCTCATAAATATATAACCCCTTCATCAAATAGTAACTTAATCGAGCAGGTAGTAAGAATATTTGTAATATTAACTGGAGCTTTCCTTGCTTATAAAGTGTTGAACTCCAGTTTAACTCTAGCTGTTGGAATAGCTGTATCTGGAGCTTTCTTTGGGGGATTAATCGCATATATTTATTTAAAGAGAATTATAAATAAAAATAAAGAATTAATTAATCTAGATAAAGAATATAAAAAAGATAATATAACAAACAAAGAAATAATTAGAAAAATTGGAACATACGCACTTCCTTTTATAATAATAAATTTAGTTATAAATATATATAACTTTACTAACATGGTCTTAATCTTAAGAACATTAAATAATCTTGGATATTCAGCTTATGATGTTGAATTTATAACAAGTGTAATTACAACATGGGGAGCCAAACTAGGAATGATAGTTAACTCAATAGCTATGGGAATGTCTATAACATTAGTACCTTCAATAGTCGAGGCGTACACTAAAAAAGATTTTGATGATGTAGGAAATAAATTTAACAAAGCACTTCAAATAATAGTGTTTATATCAATGCCACTAACGCTAGGTATATCAGTTCTATCAACTCCAGTATGGACAGTATTTTATAATACAAATCCATATGGTGGTGCAATACTTAAAGTATTAATATTTACCTCATTAGTTGTAAACATTAATATGATTGTTGGAACAACACTTCAAAGTATGAATAAATTTAAATATGTATACAAAACAAATATAGCTGGTTTTTTATTAAATGCTATTTTAGTAATACCATTTATGCATTTATTTAATAAAATAAATATACCACCATATTTCGGCGCGATAGCAGCTACACTACTAAGTTATATAGTATCAATATATATCGGAGTAAAAGCAATTGGAGATGATCACAAAATATCATATAAAGAAACATATATTCAATCACTTAAAATACTTATTCCAAGTATGGCAATGACTGTAGTTTTAGTAATTATAAACAAATTATTATCATTAAATGTATACTCTAGATCAGCTGCTATACAAGAAATAATATTAAATATAATAGTAGGCGGATTAATATATGTTCTAGTTAGTTATAAATTAAAAATTCCACATACTATATTTGGAGAAGCATTTATAAACAAAATAACAAACAAATTTAAAAGAGGAAAACATGAGGCTTAGAAATGTTAAAAATGCCAGTGAAATAGTAAAAAACCATCCAAGTACAATAACAAAATTAACTAAAGAAACTTTTGAAAATAATAATCAAACTCATATTGAAATAGGTATGGGAAAAGGTGATTTTATAATAAATATGGCCAAAACATATCCTAATATAAACTTTGTTGGAATAGATGCCTATGAATCTATTTTAGTAAAAGCGCTTTTTAAAATAGATGAAGATCTTCCAAATTTAAAAATAATGTGCGCTAATGCAAAAGATTTAAATGAATTAATAAATATTAAAATAGAGGGATTATACTTAAACTTCTCTGATCCATGGCCTAAAAAAAGACATGAAAAAAGAAGATTAACCCATAAATCATATTTAAATATATATGAAAAATTATTTAAAAGTGAAGTCACTATATATCAAAAAACAGATAATAAAAACTTATTTGCTTACTCAATAAAAACTTTAAATAATGAAGGTTATACATTTAAAAACATATCTCTTGATCTTCATAAAGAAAACATTCCAAATATAATGACAGAGTATGAAAAAAAATTCTCATCAAAAGGAGAAACTATTAATTACTTACATGCAACTAAAAAGATTTAAAAACAATCTTTTTTTTGTTATAATAATATCCAGGAGATAACATGAAAAAAATAGTTATATTAACAATTATATTATTTGTAATATCTGGATGCACAAAACTTGAAAAAAATAACCATCTTGAATTAATAAAAGAAGTCCAGGAAAGCAAGCTAACCTTTACAAACCAATACCGAAAAGGTTATAAATATTATTTACCGGCTAATTTAACATCTTTATCAACTCAAAATCAAAACGAAATAATAACTCATAAAAATCAAAAATATTATATGTATATAGACTTAGTCAGTTATTTTAATAACAAAGAAGTAACCTTTAATAAAAATAAAGAAGCATATATAAGTGAAGATATAACTTATGATGGTATAAAAGGATACTTAGAAGTAACAAAACTAGAAAAACAATATTTAATTGAAATAATGTATAATTATGCTAAAATAGAATTGATAGTAGATGAACAAGATATTAATAAAGGAATAACTAATTCAATCATCATATTATCATCAATAAATTATAATAAAGAAATAATTGAAAATATGATGGGTGAAAATATTTTAACTTTCAACGAAGAAAAATTAAATATTTTTGAAGTAAAAGGAGCCGAAAGTAACTTTCTAGAATATATAGAAGAATTCAATGCATATGAAGGCCCTGAAATACCAGATTTGGATTTAATTAATTAAGGAGAAACCTATGAAAATGTTTAAAAAATTAAAAGATGTATTATTTGATGTAGAAGAAGATGATCTTCCAACACTAACAAAAGAAGAGGTAGTAAAAGAAGAACCAAAGTATAAAGAAGAAAACACTATCAAAGAAATAAAAATACCAGAAGAAGAAAGACTTGAATCAACATTTAATTTCCCAATGGACTTTGATGATGAGCCAATAAGAACAAGAGAAAAAACTTATCTTGAAGATACAAGAGATTATATGGATGTTTTTGAAAAAAAAGAAACAAAACCAAATAATACTCCAAGAGTAAAAAATTTTTTAACTGAAGAAAAAGAAGAAACTAAACCATTTAAAACTTCACCAATAATTTCTCCAGTATATGGAATTTTAGATAAAAATTATACCAAAGATGACATAATAGTAAAAACTGATATTGGTGTAAAAGGACCTAACTTAGAAGAAGTAAGAAAAAAAGCTTATGGAATTGAAGAAAAAAAGAAAAAAGAAGAACAAGTTAAAAAAACAGATGAATTAAAAACATTAGATGAAATTTTAATGGAAGAGCCAGATATACCAATGCCGAAAGTAAAAGAAGAAGTAAACATAGAAGAAGATACATTAGAAACAGATTTATTTAATTTAATTGATTCAATGTATGAAGATGAAGAAGGTGAGGTATAAATGGAAGGATTAAGTGCAGTACTACCAATTGTAATATATTTACTTTTAATCGTATTATTAATTGTAACTATCGTACTGGCAGTAAAATTAATTATTACAATAGACAAAATAAATAATGTTGTTGAAGATGTAAAGATGAAAATAAGTTCATTAGATACAGTATTTAATGTAGTAGCTCTTGCATCAGACAAAATGACTTATTTAACAAGTAAGGTTTTTGATATTGTAAAAGAATTTATAAATAAAATATTTATTGGAAAGGAAGATGAAGATGGCAAATAAAAAAGGAGGCCTTTTAAAAGGACTTTTAATTGGAGCAGGACTTGGTTTACTTTTAGCGCCTAAAAAAGGATCTGAAACAAGAGATGATCTAGCTAAAAAAATCAAAGAGCTAACTGATAAAGTAAAAGACTTAGATGCTGATGAAGTAAAAGATACACTTTCTAAAAAACTAGATGAATTAAAAAAAGAATTAGCAGACTTAGATAAAGAAAAACTTACAAAGCTAACCAAAAAACAAATGAAAAATATAAGTGAAAAAGCAGAAGACTTATACGAACTTGCAAAAGAAAAAGGAACACCAGTTTTAGAAAAAGCAGCATCAGATGTAAGAGATAAAACAGTCGAACTATTAAATCAAGCAGCAACTAAATTAGAAGAATCTAAAAAGAAATAAAAGTGCTAAGCACTTTTTTTATTACTAAATAAATAACAAGGTGGTCATCATGAAATTAGAAATAACAATAAATAAAAATCAAAAAGAAAATATTTCTTATCATAAAGGAAAAGTAATAATAATTGCAAAAAACCAAAATCAAATAAAAGAATTATTAAATGATGAATTGAGAATAAAAAGATATATTATGCTACTTAGTGAAAGTCTAGATAATAATATAAACGATGTAGAAATAACAAAAGAAACTAAAATAATAAAAAAAATAATAAAAGAATTAAAAAAAGCTCCTTATGATATAAATTACTTCAAGGAAATAACTATAAAAATAGATGAAGATAACTATTTAAATTATAAAAAATTACTTGAAGAAATAAACGAGCAGATAATAATAGATGTATCAAATTCATCATATCAAAATATAAAAGATTTAAAACAAATAAACTTTAAAAAAGAAGTAAAAATATATCATAATTTAAATATGAATTACATAACTCTTTTCGAATGTGAAGAAATGTTTGAAAAATTAAATGAATATCAAAAAGAAATAAAAAAACTAAGCTTATCTCCACTAGAATCACTTCTTTATGTATATGATTTAGTAAAGAAAAGAAAGTTCAAAGAATCTTGTAATGAAGATGAATCTAGATCTTTAAATCATATATTAAAAGGAGAATATACTGTATGTCTTGGGTATGCTAACTTATTTTGCGCAATTGCAAATACTCTTGAAATAAAATCAAGCATAAAATGTTATCAAGCTAAAAAAGGAGCTCATCATGCTTCAGTAATATGTTACATAAATGATCCTAAATACGAATTTAAAGGATGTTTAGAGTTTGATCCAACATGGGATAAAGCAGAAGATGCTCACACCTGGTTTGGACTTGCAGAAGATGATGCAACATATGAAAAAAACAAATACGGATATAACACGCCAGAAGATTATAATTCATATACATATATAATGAATCAATATAAAAGATACTTATTTTCTGAAAGCGTGCATTATAATAAATTTATTGCTAATCTCAATTTAAAACCAATTATAGATCAAATAATAAGCGATGCTGAAAAATTAAAAGATAAAGAAATATTAAAAGAATTAAAAGAATTATTAAACGAAGAAGATTACTCACTTAAAGTAACTAAATTAGCGCTTCTTCCATATACAAATAATATTCCTATTTTTGATTTTATAAATATATTTATAAATGTATATCCTAATATTTCAGTATCTAATTTAAAACAAACAGTAAAATCCAGATATAAAGAAGAGCATGAATTTTATCAAACTCTAGGAATAGATTTATATCACGAAGAAGAAAGAACTTATAATTGACTATAAAAAAAACATTTGTTATACTTTAATTGTTAACGAAGAAAGGATTTACAACCCTGGAGTTAAAACGCATTTTTAGCGATATCAAAAAAAAGAGCATGTAATCATGAATTAAGGTGGTACCGCGGGCTTTGCTCGTCCTTTAGTTTATGATTTTTTTATTGGAGGAATTATGAGAAAATTTGAAAAAATAAAATACGAACAATTCATAAAAGATATAAAAGAAGATAAAGATTTATATGAAAGTTTTAAATTACCCGAAAGAAAAACAAAAGCATCAAGTGGTTATGATATAATATCCCTAACAGATGGAAATATAAAACCTGGAGATACTCTACTAGTAAAAACCGGAATAAAAGCAAGCTTTAATGAAGATGAAGTTTTATTTATAATTATAAGAAGCTCACTTGGATTTAAATATGGAATTAAAATAGCAAACCAAATAGGAGTAATAGATTCTGATTATTACTCAAACGATGAAAATGATGGTCATATTTTAATAAAACTTGAAAATGCTGGAAAAGAAGATTTTAAAGTAAATCTAGGAGACAGAATAGCTCAAGGAATATTTTTAAACTATAATAAAGTAGATAATGAAGAAGAAATAAAAAAAACAAGAAAGGGTGGAATTGGTTCCACAAATAAATAATATGAAATTATATGATGAATTAAAATGGAGAGGACTAATCCAAGATGTAAGTAGTCCTAAAGTAGAAAAATTATTAAATGAAGGAAAAGTAACATTTTACATTGGGACAGACCCAAGTGCTGGCTCACTTCATATCGGTCATTACTCATCTTTTTTAGTAGCAAAAAGATTAGCTGATCATGGACATACACCAATACTTTTAGTAGGTGGATCAACTGGTTTAATTGGCGATCCTAAACCAAACAGTGAAAGACCTATGATAACTAAAGAAGAATTAAATCATAATTACAAAAACTTAAGAAAACAAGTTGAAGATATATTTAAATTCAAAGTAGTAAATAACTATGACTGGACAAAAGATATTAGTTATTTAGACTTTCTAAGAGATTATGGTAAGTATTTTAGTATAAATTATATGCTTGCAAAAGATACTGTAAAATCAAGATTGGACACTGGAATAACATATACAGAGTTTTCATATATGTTACTTCAATCATTAGATTTTCTTCATTTAAATGAAAACGAAAATGTAACACTACAAATAGGCGGTCAAGATCAGTGGGGAAATATGACTGCTGGAATCGAACTAATAAGAAGAAAAACCGGAAAAGAAGCATATGTATTTACAATGCCACTAGTTTTAGATGCATCTGGAAATAAATTTGGTAAAAGTGAAGGAAATGCAGTATGGATTTCAAAAGACTTAACATCACCATATGAACTATATCAATTCTTTATAAACCAAGAAGACAGTATAATAATAAATCATTTAAAAATGCTGACATTTTTAACAAAAGAAGAGATAGAAGAAATAGAAATTAACCACTTTAAAAAACCAGAAGAAAGATTAGCCCAAAAAGCACTAGCAAAAGAAGTAATAACATTTTTACATGGAGAAGATGAGTATAATTTAGCTAAAGAAACAAGTGAAAAAATATTCAGAGGAGAAATAACTGATAATATGCCAGAAGTTATTGTAACTTCTAAAAATATACTAAAGGTAATAATGGATGCAAATATAGCACCTTCAAAAAGTGAAGCAAGAAGATTAGTAACTCAAGGTGGAATAATGCTTGATAATGAAAAAATACTTGATCCTAACTATGAAATAGATAAAGATCAAGTAATACTAAAAAAAGGTAAAAAAACAATTATAAAAATTACTTTAAAATAAAATACATAAGCTATTTCATTTCGCTTATGTATTTTTTTAATGCTCTAGCATTTGGTTTAAAAATTATTTTAAGTTGATTTTCAATTTCAACTATTCCAGTTGCGCCAAGCTTTTGAATGGCATCCTTATCAGCAAGGCTAACATCTTTTAAAGTAACAATAAATCTGGACATATGAACATCAGTATCTAAGATATTATCTTTACCACCTAAATACTGAACTAATTTATTTATTTCAAATGTAAAATTTTTTTTATTTAACTTTAAAACAACTAGTGAAATTATAAATAAAACAAAAAATATTATTAAATATTGCCAATACATTTTATCACCTAAAATAATTATACAACAAAACAAATAAAAGATAAACAAATGTTAAAATAAATAACCAAATGCAACCAAAAAGTGATAGAATTAATCTAAGTACAAATGGTACTATATATAAAAGGAGAAATAGAGATGTTAAAATTTAAAGACGTTTCAAAATTTTACTATAATAAAGGAATCATCTCAACTGGATTTTCTAAAGTTAATCTAAAATTAGATCTTGGAGAATTTGTAGTAATAACAGGTGAATCTGGTTCTGGTAAATCAACTTTGCTAAATGTATTATCTGGAATGGATACATACGAAGAAGGAGAAATGTATATTGATGGCCAAGAAACAAGCCATTATCAAGAAACTGAATTTGAAGATTACCGAAAAAAATATGTATCAAACATATTTCAAAACTTTAATTTAGTAAACAGTTATACCGTATATCAAAATGTAGAGTTAGTACTTTTAATAAATGGATATAAGAAAAAAGAAGTAAAAGGAAAAATATTAAAAATACTTAAGGATGTCGGATTATTAAAGTTTAAAAATACAAAAGCATCAAAATTATCTGGAGGACAAAAACAAAGAGTTGCAATAGCAAGAGCGCTAGCTAAGGAAACACCAATCATAATAGCAGATGAGCCAACTGGAAATTTAGATACAGCATCAGCTAAAGCTGTTTTTGAACTTTTAAATAAAGTTGCTAAAGATAAACTAGTAGTAATAGTAACTCATAATTATGATCAAGTTGAAAAATATGCAACAAGAAAAATCAAAATGCATGACGGAAAAATAGTTGAGGATAAAAAACTAACAAATGAAAATGAAAAAATAAACCCAGCAGTTCCTAACTATAAAGATATATCATTTTTAAATAAAATAAGATTAGGATTTAGAAATACATTTAATATAATACCTAAGTTTTTATTACTACTTGTTGTATTTATATTTATGATAAGTGGATTTTTATTTGAATATTCTGGATTTAAAAAACTAGAGCACACATCATCAATGTTTGGATATAATCCATACTTTACAAATGATTCTAAAAAAAGAATTATAGTTAAAAAAGAAGATGGAAGCTTCTTTAATGAATCTGAGTATGAAAAAATAGAGAAAATAAAAAATGTAGATTACATTATTAAAGAAGATAAATTATTAGATAATGATCTATCATTAGTAAATAATGATATGTACTTATATGGTAATGGAAGAAGTTTAAAAGAAATGGATGGAACAGTTGATCTAGGCAGAATGCCAGAGGCTCCATATGAAGTAGTTTTATACGGAAAAGTAGATGATTACTATATTCAAAATAGATCAGAAGATATATTATCATCAACATACTCAGTATATATAAGAAATAACTTTGATAACTCAGTTGAATATAAAATCGTCGGAATAAAATATGATAAAACAACATCAGGTTCTTATAATTATATTTTCTATTTAGAAGATGTAATGTTTGATAAAGTAAAACTACTAACTGAAGTATCATTTGGTGATTTTACAACAATAATAAACGATCAAAAATTTGATAAATACTCAATGTATACATCACTTACTCCAAATGATAAAGTAAGTGAAGGTCACATAATAATAAACAGAGATTTAAATTATGCATGTAAAAATTATAACTGCTTAAATAAAGAAATAAAAATAGAAAACAAAAACTTATACTATGAAAAAGATATAACACTAAAAGTAGAAGCTACTTATATTAAAAGTAACTTCAAATCACTAACTGGTTTAAGTGATTTTGATCAAAATAGTAATAGTATGTTTATAAATACAAATGATTATAAAAAATTATTTGCATCTGAATATTATCAAAGTAGTGTCTTTGTAAAAGACGAACTTGATATATATGAAGTAGAAGAAGAATTAACTAACCTAGGATATAAAACACTAGTAATAAAAGATGCATTATACAGAGTTGATGCTGAAATGTCTCAAATAATTAAAATTATTAACTTAGTAGTAACAATAATCTTTATAATAGTAATGTTTTTTATCTCATATTTCATAATAAGAATAATTTTAAAATCAAGAAATGTTTACTTTAGTATAATGAGAATATTAGGGATGAGAAAAAGAGTAAGTAAACAAATACTAGATATAGAGCTTTTAACACTCGCTAATTTAGCTTATGGAATTGTTGTCTTAATAATACATTTAGTTAAAACTGAAATAATAACATCAGAATTTATATTATCATTATCATCATTTATAACTAAAAAAGATTATATATTAATATATGTAATTATAATAATTATGACTCAGTTAATATCAAATAAATTTGCTAAGAGCTTATTTAAAAAATCTGCTATTAAAACAATGAATGAGGTGATATAGATGATAGAGTTAAAAAATGTTAATAAGTATTTTAACAAACATAAAAAAAATCAAATACATGTAATAAACGATACATCTCTAACTTTAGAATCATCTGGTTTAGTAGCACTTTTAGGACAATCGGGCTCTGGTAAAACAACTTTACTAAATGTAATTGGCGGTCTTGATAAAGTTCAAAAGGGAAAAATATATATTAACGGAACAAAAATAACCAGAAAAACAACTGGTAAAATAGATAAAATAAGAAATTTAAATATCGGATATATATTCCAAGACTATAAACTATTAGATGATGTAACCGTATTTGAAAACGTTGCAATCGTCTTAAAAATGATTGGAATTAGAGATAAAAAAGAAATAAAAACAAGAGTTGATTATGTATTAAATACTTTAAATATATACAGATATAGAAATAAACTAGCTGGTAATTTATCTGGTGGTGAAAGACAAAGAGTTGGTATAGCAAGAGCTATTGTAAAAGATCCAAATATAATAATAGCAGATGAACCAACTGGAAATTTAGATTCAAAAAATACACTTGAAATAATGAATATTATTAAATCAATATCAAAAAACAGATTAGTAATACTAGTAACACACGAAAGAAACCTAGCAGATTTTTACGCATCAAGAATAATTGAACTAAAGGACGGTAAAATTGTTAATGATTATGAAAATGTAGATGCTAAAGACTTAGACTACCGAATTGATAATAATATTTATTTAAAAGAATTTACTCATCATAAAAATATAAATCAAGAAGGAGTAAAAATAGATTTATATTCAGATGATAAAGAAAATATAAAACTAAATGTAATTATAAGAAATGGTAAAATATATTTAAATAGTCAAACAAATACTCCACTTGAAGTAATTGATAGTGATTCTGGAATAAAATTAATAAATGATCATTATAAAAAATTAGATAAATCAATATATCAAAAATATGAATTTAATTTTAGCGAAATAATAAACAAAAATATAAAACATAAATACACATCCATCTATAATCCATTTACTTTACTAAAAGAAGGATTTCAAAAAGTATTTGATTATAGCTTTGTAAAAAAACTATTACTTTTAGGATTTTTTGCCTCAAGTATGTTTATAACATTATCATTATCAAGAATGTTTACCGCACTAGATCTTAAAGATGAATCTTTTATAAAATATAATAAAAATTACATTCAAATAAAACAAGAAAAAGTAAAAGTAAAATCATACTTAGAATATGAACAAAATGAAAATGTAAAATATATGATGCCAGGTGATTCATCAATCGGAATCCAGGTTTTATTTAATGAATATTTTCAAACCGAAGATCTAAAAGGTTATATTAACGGATCACTTTCAAGCTTAAATTTAATTACAAAAGAAGATATAATATTTGGTAAAATGCCTGAGGATGATCATGAATTAGTAATAGATAAAATGGCTCTTGATGAAATGTTTAAAAGGGGAGATCCTATTTATATTGGATTAACTAAAGAAGATGAACTAATCGGAAAAGAAGTTAAAATTGGAAACTTACCTTCATTTAAAATAGTAGGGATAACTGATTTAAAAAGCCCTTCAATATATGCAAGTGAAAATGAATTTATAAATATATTAACCAATGTAAATGAAGAAGATAATATGTATGGTGTATGGTTTGAACCTGAAGAAGAAGAATCAAGCATTAAAAATGTTAACTTATATAAAGATGAAATAACGCTTCAAAGAGGTAAAATGCCAGATAATGACTATGAAGTTATAGTAGATTATGAACAAAGATATAGTATGCCATTAAATAAAAAAATAGATATGAAAGTAAATGGAACCAAACTAACAGTAGTTGGATACTATAAATCAAAAGAAATAAGTAATTTATATTTAACAAGTGAAAACACAATTAAATATGAATTAATAACAAAATCATCTAATATAACCGTTTACTCAGAAAATAAAGAAGAAGCAATAAACTCATTTAGAGAATTAAGCATAAATGTATTTGATACATATGAATTATCTAAAAAGGAATATATAGATGAAAATAAAGATTCAGTAAATGGAACTTTAATCGTAGCTTCAATTGCAATAGCAATATCATTAATAGAAATATTCTTAATGATGAGATCATCATTCTTATCTAGAGTAAAAGAAGTTGGAACCTTAAGAGCAATAGGCGTAAAAAAATCTGACATATATAAAAAATTTGCATCAGAAGCATTTACCATAACACTACTTGCATGTATCCCAGGAGTATTAATAATGTCATACTCATTAAAATTATTAACAGAAATAAACTTCATTAATAAACTAATAACAATCAACTTAAGAATAATGCTATTATCTTTATTAATAAGTGTAGTATTTAACTTATTAGTTGGATTAATGCCTGTATTTACAACATTAAGAAAAACGCCCGCTCAAATACTTGCAAGACATGATTTAGAATAAAAAAAGCGATTAAATCGCTTTTTAAATGTCAAAATTTTTTAAATATTCCTCGTAAGCTTTATATTCATAAGAATTAGTGCTTTCTATATATTTATCTTTTAAAATATCTTTAATAATATAATCAGTAAAATGTGGATTTCTTATTAACAAAGGACCAATTAAATAAGTACCAATAAAATTATTATAATGAAAACCTTCATAAGATGATTTAAAATTATCTGCAAATCCATTTGAAACTGAAAACAAATGATTAGAATTATTTTGCATAACACATCTTCTATTTTGAAATCCAATAATAGGAGATAGACCATTAAATTCCATAACCGACTCACCAACAACTCTTGATGAGTTTTCTTTAGCGAAATAATCAAATATACCTAAAGCATCATACTTAATATTATTAACCATAAAGTACTTTCCAAAAAGTTCTTTAGAATTTCCTGTGGATATAAAATATTTATTATTATCAATTACTTTTTTGATGTCTTTTTTATACTTTAAAATATCATTTAAAACAATAAACATATTTTCATAACTACCAGATCCAATATAAAACATATCATATTTTTTAAAATCAATTTTACTTCCAACAGTAATATAATCAACTTCTAAATTAACGTTTTGTTTTTTAAAAGAATCTCTAAGAGCGATTATATTTCCCTCATCACCATATAGATTCAAAAGATCATAATATAAGTGTGCTAATTTAATCTTCATTTAACTCACCACTTTCATGTTTAGAAAAAATATCTTTTAACTTATCTGTCATATCGAAACACACCATTGTAAATATCGTTCCTTTAGTGTTTTCTTTTAAAACTGGAATAATTGTATTAACATCATTAATTAAAAATAATTTATCTTTATTAATACCCGAATTTAATAACCTTGCAGCAACATCAAATCTAAATCTACCAATACAAAAGATTTTTTCAATATTATCTAAATTTAAAACTTCAAAATCAACATCATATAACCAAGAGATATCATTATATTTATACCTTCTTGAAACATTATCAAATCCCATAATAATTGTTTTTTTATCTTTATAATTATTTATAATATTTAAACTTTGTAAATAACTTAAATTATTTTCATTTTTAGATTCAATCATAATAACATCTCTTTTATCAAATCTTACTGTTTCCATTCTTTTAGATAATGGAGTATTAACATTAATTGCTTTTAAAATCTTATCATCACTAATATTAATAACTTTAGATACAGTATACGCAGCTAGTGTATAATAAGCTGCAAAAAAAGCACTATTATTTAAAACAACTTTATTATTATTAATAAACATTTCCTTTTTATCTAAATTAAGTTTAGTTGCTTTATAATCAGCTTTTCTTTTATAAGAGCAAGAAGGGCATTTATATGATCCTAAATGACCATAATGATAAAAATCATATATTAATTTAAAATTACATAACGGGCAGTAAGCACCGTCTAAATTATTACTAAGTGGTTTATCAAGAGAGTATAGAGTTTTTTCAATTCCAAAAGTCGTAATATTTCCTTTATGAAGGGTAGTCATTTTATTAGCTAGTGAATCATCAGCATTTAAAATTAAATGAGTCTTATTATCAATTGAAGATAATATCTTATTTAAAATAATTTCAGGAGTACCATTTCTAGCTGGTTGATCTCTAGTTATATTTGTTACTACTAAATGAGTTAAAGTGCTTTTTTTAAATGTATCTTTAATATAAGATTCATCCATTTCAAGTAATAAAACATCAGCTTTTACTTTATTTCTTATAATTGAAGTATTATTTAAAATAAGAGTAGCAGTACCATTTAAAACATTACTTCCTTCTTTATTCCATACGACTTTGTATCCACTTTCTTTTAATATATGAGCAAGCATTGAAGTAGTCGAGCCTTTTCCACTTGATCCAGTAATTCCAATTACATACTTGGGATATTTAATATGACTTAAAATATTATTATCTATCCTAAGAGCAATACTAGCTGGAAACACACTTGCCTCTTTTCCAATTAATTTACCTAAAATAGTAATAACTTTATTTGTTAAAATTGCTAATCTTTTTTTCATTTCATCACCAATTTTATTATAACATAAAAGAGATACATAAAAATATATTTGCTAGAAAAATAAAATAATCCATTTGATAAAAGTATCTTTGTATAGTATAATTTAAACAGTAAAAATATGAGGTATTTATGAGAGAAGTAATTAGTAGTATAGATATTGGCTCAGATAAAATTAAGCTAGTAGTAGGTGAATATTTAGATAATTCACTTAATATTTTAAGTGCTACTGAAATAACTTCAAAAGGTTTTGAAAACTATGAAATAACAAATGAAAATCTTCTTATAAAACAAATAAAAAAAGCAGTTGAAGAAACAAACAATAAATTAAATATTAAATTAAAAAAAGTAATTGTAAATATTCCAACTACAGAAAACAACTTTGTATTAAGTGATGGAGTAACATCAGTTAAAGGAGAAGAAGGAGTAGTTAACTCTAGTGATATATTAAAAGCCATTCAAGCAAGTACCCATAATCAAATAAATATAAATGATGAATTAATAAGTGCTCTTCCAATAAATTTTATTGTTGGTGAAGTTGAAACAAAAGAACCTTTTTTAAAAGTTGGCAAAACAATAAGTACTAAAACAGTTTTAGTAACAGCAGATAAAAAAGAAGTATATAATATGATTTCAGTACTTGAAAAGTGTAATCTTGAAGTAATAGATATAACTACAACTGGATTAGTTGATTACTTTAACTTTAAAAATAATTACTTAGATACAACAACTGGAATTGTAGTTAACTTAGGACACTCAAAAACAGAAGTAAGTGTTTTTAGCAGAGGAATATATGTTAATCATGAAGTACTTCCTGTTGGTGGTTATAATATAGATAATGATATAAGCCTTATATATAAACTTGATAAAGAAGATGCGCAGTGCTTAAAAGAAAATTTATCACTAGCAAACTTAAGACGTGCAAACCCTAAAGATGTAATTGAAATAACTAATTTAGATGGAGAAAATTTAAGTGTGAATCAGTATGAACTAACTGAAATAGTATCTAGTCGAATCACAGAAATATTAAAATTAGTTAAAACTTCAATAAATCACTTAACAAAAAAGAAAATAAGTTATATAATCATAACAGGAGGCTTAACCGAATTAAAAGACTTTGATGTATCATTAACCTCTTTATTTGGAGATACAGCTAAAATAGGTGAAATAAAACATCTAGGAGTAAGAAATAATAAATACAGTGTATGTACTGGAATGATAGAGTACTTTAAAGATAAGTTAAGACTAAGACATAGAGAATATTCTACTTTAAGTAATTCTGATATTGAAAACATGTGCACAACAGATTCAAAATTATCTGTAGCAAGTGATTCAATATTAGGAAAAGTATTTGGATATTTCTTTGATAATTAAGGAGAGAAAATAATGTTTGGATTAGAAATGGATCAAATAGCGAAGATAAAAGTAATTGGAGCTGGAGGCGGAGGATGTAACGCAGTTAACCGAATGATTGAATCAGGAGTTAAAGGTGTTGAGTTCATCGTTGCAAATACAGATCTTCAAGTACTAAATGCTTCAAAAGCAAGTAATAAACTACAAATGGGAGAATCCATGACTGGCGGGCTAGGTGCAGGTGCTAACCCAGAAGTCGGTAGAGAAGCAGCTTTAGAATCAAAAGAAGAAATCAAAGAAGCTCTAAAAGGAGCTGACATGGTATTTGTAACATGTGGTATGGGTGGCGGAACCGGAACTGGCGCTGCACCTATAATAGCAGAAATTGCAAAAGATGAAATTGGAGCATTAACTGTTGGAATTGTAACAAAACCATTTAGATTCGAAGGTAAAAAAAGAAATGAACAAGCAGTAATCGGAATTGATGAATTAAGAAAACATGTTGATACATTAATCGTAATTCCAAATGATAGATTATGGAATGTAATAGATAAAGCAACACCAATGCTAGATGCATTTAAAGAAGTTGATAATGTTCTTCATAGAGCAGTTCAGTCAATAAGTGATTTAATTGCAGTATCTGGTCTTGTTAACTTAGACTTTGCCGATGTAAAAGCAGTCATGCAAAATAGAGGTAATGCTTTAATTGGAATTGGTATTGGAGTAGGAGAAAACAGAGCTATCGAAGCTGCTAAACAAGCCGTAAACTCACCACTTCTTGAAACAAGCATCTCAGGAGCAACAGATGCAATTGTCAACGTGACAGGTGGTACTAACTTAACCTTACTTGAGGTTGATGATGCTGCTGAATTAGTAAGACAATCTGCAAATACAGATGTAAATATTATCTTTGGTGCTGTCATAAACGAAAATTTAACTGATGAGGTAATCGTAACTGTAATTGCAACAGGCTTTGAAGAAGAAGATACAGGAATAACTCAAATTGAAGAAAGACCTAGAATGATTCTAGATGATGATACAGATTTTGATATTCCACCATTTCTAAGAGATAGAGATAATTTATAAAAGGAATCTATAAAGATTCTTTTTTTTATGATAAAATAAATAAAGAAATGGAGTAACATGAAAAGAGATATATTAATATTTTCAGTAGGGGCCCTTATACTAGATCAAGCATCAAAAATAGTAATAGATTTAACATTAAACTTAAACGAAACAATAAATATAATAAAAAACTTTTTTAACATAACATTAATTCATAACTATGGAGCAGCACTTGGAATGTTAAATAGTAGAAATACACTTTTAATCATAATAACAATAATAGCACTAGGAATAATATTAAGATTTTTAAATACATTTAAAGTAAATAACAGAAATGTATTAGCATTTGGAATGCTAATAGGAGGAATATCTGGAAATTTACTTGATAGATTATTTTTAGGATATGTAAGAGACTTTTTAGACTTTAAATTACTTGGATATAATATGCCTGTATTTAATATTGGAGATGTATTTATATTCATAAGTACAATTATGTTAATATACGCAATAATAAAAGGAGAAGACAATGCAAATAACAATAGTTGAAAAAACGGATCGAATAGATAAATATTTAGCACTAAAATTAAATCTTCCTAGAACTAAAATAAAAGAATTAATTGAAACAAAAAACATCTTAGTAAATAATAATGAAATAAAACCGAAATACATCCCTGAAATTGGAGATATTATAACAATAAAAAATATAGATGAAAAAGAAATAACCAAAGAGAATATTAAATTAAATATAATATATGAAGATGAAGATATAATCGTAATAGATAAAGAATCTGGAATTGTAGTTCATCCTGGAAGTGGAAATGAAACCGGAACATTAGTAAACGCACTACTAAATCACACAAATAAATTAAGTGATATAAATGGTGATAAAAGAAGAGGAATCATTCATAGACTTGATAAAGATACATCCGGATTAATTGTAGTAGCTAAAAATAATAAGGCTCATGAAAATTTAGCAGAGCAATTTAAAGAAAAAAAAGTAATAAGAAAATATATAGCTTTATGCACTGGAGTAATAGAGCCTGATACAGGAGTAATAAATGCTCCCATTGGAAGAGATCCTAGAAACAGAAAAAGAATGACTGTCATAAAAGATAACTCAAAAGAAGCTATAACTAATTTTAAAGTAATAAAAAGATATGATAAATACACACTAGTAGAGTTTTCCTTAGTAACTGGAAGAACCCATCAAATAAGAGTTCACTCTAAATTTATAAATCATCCTGTGTATAATGATCCATTATACACAGATAAAGATGCAAGTAAATTTAATCAGTACTTACACTCATCAAATCTTGAGTTTAAACATCCAACTACTAAAAAAGAAATGAAATTCACATCTGAATTACCAAAAGAAATAAAAGCTAAAATAAATAATCTAGAAAATAGATGACTTTACTTAAAAATAAAACTGTTATAAAATATAACTTCGAAAGGAGATAAAAGTGGAAGTAAAAGTAAACGAAAAAGACGAACTAGTAATGAGATTAGTTCACTACTTTGTAACTGAAGAAAACTATGAACCAATCGTAGTAAATGGTGTAAAAAATGAAATATGGCTAGAAAACTCAGAAGCACCTTATAAAATAATAAGAATTAATTCAAATTATATTCATAACATTGATCAGCTTAATTTTGATAATTATAAAATAAAAAACATTATCAAACAAATAAGAAAAAAAACACTATCGCTTAAAATAAATACATTAAATATACTACTTGATCTAAATGACTCAGTTAAAATAAAAGAAGAAAAAGACATAGAGACTTTCTATGTTAAATCAAAAAAAGATATCAAAGAAAATAATGTAATAACATCATTTTTCCCTAATATAAAAAAATTGGGAGAAACAAATGAAAATACATTAGACTTTATCATAAATGTAACAAATGAAATAAATGAAAAAACAGAAAGAAATAACGAAGAGTACGAAGAAATATTTAAACCAAAGAAAATAATATTAACTAAAATATTAATAATGATTAATATAGCAGTATTTGTTTTAAGTATGGTATACCCTAAAATATTTAATCTATTTATCCTTCATCCAGATTTAGTAACAAAAGGAGAATACTTTAGATTATTAACATCATCATTTCTTCATGCTGATATAATGCACCTGCTTGTAAATATGTACTCTCTAAATATAATTGGAAATCAAATAGAAACCTTCTTAGGAAAAAGAAAGTTTTTAGCCATATATTTTGGCTCAGCAATAACATCATCATTAATGTCTGCTGTTGTAACTAAAGGTTATAGTGTAGGTGCATCAGGTGCTTTATTTGGATTATTAGGAGCGCTTGTATACTTTGGGTTTAATTACCGAATATACTTTGGAACAGTCCTAAGAAGTCAAATCTTACCAGTAATAGCACTAAACTTATTTATTGGATTTTTAATTCCATCAATTGATAACGCTGGTCATATTGGAGGTTTAATTGGTGGATTATTCCTAGCAATGATAGCAGGAGTTAATTCAAAAAAAGATAAAATAACTAAAATAAACGGCATAATATTAACTGTAATATATATTTTATTCTTAGTATATATGTTGTTTATAAAATAAAAAATGGTTTAAAGCCATTTTTATTTTTTATATAAACGATAAATATTAAAAGAAGGTGGGTTAAATAGTCTAAAATTAATTTTAGTAGTACCCAAACCTGAAGATATAAACATATGTGAGTCTTTAATTATATACTCTTTATCAAAATAAGTCTTAGCTCCAGCTGGAGTATAAATAGCTCCAATAAAAGGAATTCTAATTTGTCCATTATGTGAGTGACCTGCTAAAACTAAATCAACCCTATTACTAATATTTAAATAATTATCAGGCTCATGCATAAGAACAATAGTATATAAATCATCATTATAATCTTTAAAAGCCTCTTTAATATTATCTTTATTTTTAAGATGACTCTCAAGCCCTATTATCTGAATAGGAATATCACTTTCATAATAAAATAAATCCAAAGAATTATTTAACATAATAAAACTAGTCTCATTAATAATACTTTCAAAATCATCATTATAATCATGATTTCCTTTAACTAAATAACTCGAAATAGAATAATTTATTTTGTTTAACTGATTAATTAAAATTTCTTTTTCTTTAGTATCAAGTTTAATTTTATTATCAATTAAATCACCAGTAAAGATTAATATATCAGGATTATA
The DNA here is from genome assembly GCA_964529195.1 of uncultured Muribaculaceae bacterium. Classification (GTDB taxonomy): domain Bacteria; phylum Bacillota_I; class Bacilli_A; order RF39; family UBA660; genus DUUS01. The sequence continues at coordinate 29,612 of CAZGWM010000004.1, forward strand.
TAAATTAATTTCAGAAATAATTTTATCGAACTCTTTTTCTTTAATAGAAGTCCCATAATGAAGATCAGAGAAGTGAATTATCTTAAGACCATGATGCTCATTTTCAATAATTGATGAATTAACTGAGTATTCATAAGCAGTTAAACTTTTCTTAGTATGAGTATAAACACCAAAAATAACTAATATTAAAATTAAGAGTGCACTAATTTTTTTAATAAATAAAACCTCCTCATCTATATTGATAATTTTATCACAAAAAAAGATTAAAATGTTTTAAAAAAATAAACTTTATGATATACTAGACATAATAATTAAGGAGAGTTGTTAAATGAAGAAAAAAAGATCATTTAAAGTGTTATTGCTACTAGTAGGGCTATTTATATTTGGAAAAAATGTAAATGCAGAGAGCCAGTATGAAGAAATGGCAAGGGCAGCACAGATTGCAGATAAAATAACATATGAATACGAAATAGTGATGGAAAAAACTGAAAAAGAGTTTTTAAATTCTGAAAATGGTGAGCAGTCAACTGTAATAGTTGAAGAACCTAAATTCGTATTTAAAATTCATAATATAGAAGATGGTATATATATCGTTCAAAAAAATGATAAAAATAGTGATACTGTTGATATATTTTATGAAAATACATCAAATGGAGTTTATACTTTTGAAACAACAAATAAAGATGATATTATTAATTATACTTTTGAAGTATATTCAAATCTAGATCAAAGTAGAGGCGAACAATTAAGTAATTTCCTTTATACAAAACCAAAAGAAAATCCATTTGCAAGTTTAGAAGTGTGTCAAACATACTATGACAGTGAATTTTGTGAAGCTTATATAACAAAAGAAATAAACATTCCAATTGAAAGTTTATACCAAGTATTAAGTGAAGAAGCTTTATTAAAAGAAAAAGAAGCAAAAACCGAAGAGGGAATAAAAGGGATAATTTCTAATTATTATGTATATTTCATAGTTGGAATAGTCGTGATATCTTTAGCAGTAGTAACTGTAGTTCTTATAAGAAAAAGGAGAAATAAAGCGCTATGAAAAAAGTAAAATATTTATTAATACTAATTTTTAGTTTATTTATAGTTAGTCCAGTAGTAAATGCTGGAGTATGTGACGGTAAAACTCAAATGAGAAATGGCTACTGTAAAACAGATGGTTATTATGTCACACATTATAAATATGAAAATTTTACCCCAATTAAAGGTCAAGATGGTGGAGCACATATTGCTAAAACCGGATTTAGAGGTGAAAATAACGAATATCTATGTTTAGATGGTAACTTAAGTGGACCAACAGGTGGTCAGACATATCACTGGGCAAGAAACTTAAATCCAAATAGTGAACTTGACAGAGGAGTAATTAAAATCTATCAAATGATGATAGATAATATATCAAAAGGTGTAACAAATACAACTCAAAGTTACCATGAGGCAACAATTGCTATAAGAGTATACTTTGTAACTAAAGGTTATACTAAAGCAGGCCTAGGACAAATGGCTCACATGTTAAACCATTACACAACAATTGAAAGACAATTTAAAGGACAATCAATTCCTTCAAATTTAAGTAAGATGTATCAACTAACACCAGGAGCTTCATATAATAGAATTAAAGCTTATTATGATGCAGCAATCCTAGCAAGCAAAGATAAAACAAAAATTAAAACATTTGAATTAAAAGTAAATGCATTAAGTGAAAAATCAACAACAGAATATGCAGGAGATAACTTTACTATATCAGTACCAATAAGAGTATCTGGATTAACTGATTACAGAACAAAAGTAAATATAGGTGCTACTCCAAGTGTTAAACTAACTGCTGCAGTTTGTGATAATCCAAACTTAACATGTACTGTATCAAATGAAAATCTTCTTTCAAAATCAAGCACAAATGATGCTGAAGAAGTAATGTTATATATAAAAGGAAATTCAAGAAGTATCGTATCAGCTTCTCAAACAAAAGTTGATATAAAATATGAAGCATATCATCCAAGTAATCCGGGAAATATTATTTTCCTAGAACATAATGATAGTTTTTATCAAAGAATGATGTTACTTGGTTATAATAATCCAACAACTGGAACACTTGCTATTAATCAAAAATTAGTTGCAATGTGTAAAACAGAAGTAACAGACGGAAAACCATCATATGAATATGGTGGAAACAAAGTAACTGAATATGAATATGTTCAAAATGGATGCTGTAATTTAGATCCACATTATATGAAAGATGATAAAGCTATTGAATACTACTTAGAAAACTGTGATGAAGCAGAAGTAGTTCAACTAGTATATCAATGTAATAATGAAACAAAGGAATACTCAAGTTCATTTATTCGTCAGCACACAGCTGGAAAAGATATGTCATCATTAATGAGTAAAATAACTGAAGCTGAAAAACTTCATGCAGAAGGAACATATGATGATGAGGCACTTCAATCATTATTAAGTAAATATAATAATAAAAAAGATGATCAATATGTAAATAATCCATATTGTACAATGTATACAAGTGAAAGAGTAGATGTATTATTACCAGGAACTGCAGAGGCAACAAGTGGTCAATTCTTTATATTTAAAGAAGGAGAGCAACCTAAAGTAAGTGGTGAAATATATGCTAGTTTCCATACAAATGTATCAAAATGGGAAAAAGACTATAAAGCAGCAATTCAAAAAGAAAAAGAATTATATACAAACCCATCAAGTTCAGCTTACAAAAAAGCTGTAGCTGATAGAAAAGAACTTGAAAAACAAAAATTAGAATGTGAAACTAAATCTAATATATATGATCCAACTAAGACAAAACAAAACTGGAACTACTACCTAGCACCAGATGTAACTTTCTACTATAATCAAAATACTAAAGGAAGTTCAAATCCAAAAGATGAAATAACAGAAGTAGCTGAAATGGTTATATCAACTAAAGCTTCAAAATTCTGGCCAAATGTAACAGAAGATCCAAAATATATTGAATCATCTGCAAAAGGACACAGAGCAACAACTACTTATACTGATTCATATGGTGGAGCTTCAATTAACTTCACATATGATACAACAACAGATTATCAAGTAGGTTACAGACAAGATGTATACTACAGACCTAAAATTTATTACTACTCATTAGTTCCATCAGGTATGTATGTAACAGATATGGAACACCGTGAAGCTACAAATAAATTAGATATTGGATATGTATTTAACATTAAAATTACTAACTTTGAAGGTTGGTATGAAACATGGTTTGAAATTAATAACCTTGGACACTTAAAAAGAGATCCAAATACAAATGCAAACTCACCTAAATTAACATCAAATATCCAAAATGCAATAAATTCTTACTTAGAAAAACATAAAAAAGAATTCTTAAATCGATTTGGAACAGCATCAGATGGTGTTTACTCAAATAAATGTTTCTATGAAAACAGAGAAAAAATAGTAACACCAAATTGTAGAAATTGTGTTGAACCAGCAGGATTCAATGAAGAATATTTCTATAGACAAATATCACTTGAAAATGTTAATCCATCAAAACGTGATAATGGAATTTGGGATGATGATAGAGGACTTGCAACACTAGAGAGAATTGAATCTCTAGGTGACAGTATTTATAATGATAAAACAAATGAATTTACTGAAGCAGTATTTACTCTTGGACCTAATGATTTAAAAGAAATTCAAAAATACAATAAACAAAATTCATACGATGATTTCTCTGGCCTAACATGTACAAACGGAAAAGAATGTCAAAGTTCATTTTTAACAATGTGGGCTGAAAAATCAAAAACAAAATCAATACTAGATGATGCAAGACAAAATAAAAATAAATACTACATTGTAGATCCTGTAACTGGTAAAGGTAAGATAGTAACCGGATCACAAAAAACCATATTTGAAAATGGTACATATCCAGAAAATGATGCAAATTATGCATTATGGCCATAAGGAGGTTAACTAAATGAAAGAAAGTATGTGGGGATACTGGATTATAGTTTTAGGACTTTTCGTTCTAGTAGTAATGATGTTACTTCAAAACTACACTACAACCAGTGAACAAGATTATTATTTATTAAAAGAGATTACTGATGCTGCAATGAGCGAGTCAGTTGATCTAGCTCACTTTAGAAAATACGGTGAAGTAAGAATAGTAAAAGAAAAATTCATGGAAAACTTCTTAAGAAGATTCGCTGAATCAGTAAACCTTAATAAAACATATGATATTGCTTTTTACGACATTTATGAATCACCACCTAAAGTAAGCGTTAAAGTTACAACAAGAGCCGGAACATTTAAAGTAATGTCTGATGCAGATGACTATGAAGTAGTAAATAGATTAGATGCAATACTAGACTTTGTAGATGTTTAAAACTAAAGGAGGATAAAAATGGGAAACTTAGGTATATCAATAAAACGATTTTTCGGTAATAAAAATACCGTTACCATAATTGGGGTTATAGCAGGTATTGCTGTTTTATACATCGGTTATAGTGTAAGAGTAAGAAACGCTATAGAACCCCAAACAATACCTTATGCTAAAGATGAAATAGCCGGAAATACACTTATAACAAGTGATTTAATTGGTAGTCTTCAAGTATCTAAAAGTATGGTTGATCAAACCGATAATCTTGCTACTAATCAAGGGCAAGTAATTGGTAAATATGTTAAATATGATACAACAATACCTAGAGGTGGTTTATTTTACCACTCACAATTAATGCTTGAAGAAGAACTTCCAAACTCTGTTACAAGACATATTGACGAAGGGCACACTTTATATAGTTTAGGTGTAAACCTTCACTCAACATATGGTAACTCAATTATGCCAAATGATTATATTGATTTATATTTTAAAGCAGTAGATGATAATGGTATAGTTATATTCGGAAAATTCATCGAAAGTATAAAAGTACTAGCTGTAAAAGACAGCCAAGGGCAGCACGTATTTTCATCATCAGGCACGCAACCATCTGAATTATTATTCGGAGTACCAGATGAATATTATCAATTATTAAGAAAAGCTGGATTCATCTCATCAAATAATATTGAAATAATACCAGTACCAAGAAATAGTGATTATAGTGAAAATCCAACGGATACTGCAATTACAAGTGAAGAGATAAAAATGTTTATAAACTCAAAAGCAAAAAATGCAGCACAAAATCCAGGAACAAACATACTAAAACCAGAAGAATAAAAAAGGAATAAAAAGGAAGGCTAATATGACAGATGCTATTTTTTCACAATTAGATTTTGGCCCATTAACAGAGTTTATCAATGATGATAACATAACTGACGTTTCATACACAAACGGAGGACAAGTATGGCTTAAAACACTTGATAAAGGTGTGTATAGAGTCGACAGGCCAGATATAAACAATGCACTACTAGAAAAACTTGCTTTCCAGTGTGCTAACGTAATGGGTAAGACATTTAATATGGCTCATCCTTTTTTAGATGCTGAATCAGCTGAATTAAGACTTAACTTCATTCATGATTCAATTGCAACAAATGGAGTAGCTTGTGTTATAAGAAAAACTCCTGCCAAAATAAGATTAAAAAAAGAAAAATTATTAGATGAAGAGTATGTAACTCTTCATGTTCATGACTTTTTATTAAAAGCTGTCGAAGGACACGCTAATATAATTGTCTGTGGTGAAACTGGCTCAGGTAAAACTGAATTAGTAAAATATTTGGCAAGTCATACCAAAGAAAATGAAAAGTTAATAACAATTGAAGATACACTAGAACTTCATTTAGACAGAATATATCCCCATAGAGATATAGTTGCTATGAAAACAAATAATATAGCATCATATTCAGATGTATTAATTACATGTATGAGACAAAACCCTAGATGGATATTACTATCAGAAGTAAGAAGTGCAGAGGCGGTAATGGCCGTAAGAAACTCAATTTCATCTGGACATAACATATTATCAACAATTCACTCAGATAAAGCTGAAAGTATTCCAATGAGAATGTACTCACTTCTAGAAGGCGATCAAGATATCGAACAATTTTTATCATCTGTTCATAGATATGTTCAACTAGGAGTATGTGTAAGAGGATATATGAGTAAAGAACTTGGAAGATTCCAAAGAGAAATCGTCGAAGTATGTGAATTTTATGTTGATGAAGATAATAAATCAAGAAAAAATATAATATATAAAAAAATGATGGATGGAACATTTTATATGAAAAATCCAACTAAATACTTACTTGAATACTTATCAATTCAAGGAGTAAATCTTCCTGAGGATACTTTCAGATTAGGAAGTATTAATGATGGAAATCAAAAAGAAGTAAAAATGACTTCCTAAGGAGGTAAAAGATGGAATTAATTGTATTAATTGTTATAACTGTATTTGTAATTACTTATCGCAGAAATACTGGAGATAACTTTTATAAATTTCTAGCAACAGAATCAAAAGTACTATATGAAAAATATGCACCATATAGTTTTAAAACTGTTCAAGAAAAAACAAAAGAACTAGGCGAAGAATACACTTTAAGACAGTACCTAACTCAAGGTGTTATATTAGGTGGATTTGGAGCAGTAGTAGGCTTTTTATACTTTCAAAGTATAATTTTTGCAGTAATATATGCAGCAGCAGCAGTAGCTTTTATCCCATACCTTGCTTACCTTAGAAGTAATCGTATATATAGTGAATTTATATTCGAACAAATCCAGGTATACACAACAAACGTAATAATGGAATTTAATACAACACAAAGTTTTGTAAAAGCTTTAGAAGGAGTTGTAGAATCAGGAGTACTTGAAAACCCTGTTTTAGAAGATGTAAAACTAATGATTGATCTTTCATATAAAAACGGAACAATAGATCAATCTGTAGATTATTTTAATAATAAATATCCATATTATATGGTGAAAAATATGCATCAGCTATTTCTTCAAATAACAAAAGAAGGAGCAAAAGATTCAGGAGAATCACTTGAAAATATGCTTCTTGATATAGATATGTTAGTAGAAGGTGTCTACAGAGATAAAATGGATCGAGCTAACTTTCATAAAAGATTTTTAACTTTTGGTTTTGCTCTTTACTTTTTAGTAATGTTAACCCAATTTTTACTTGGTAGTGATAACTATATAAAAATGTTAGAAGAATGGTATGTTCAAATATTACTGCACATCATTATAATTATAAATACTTATTTCCTAGTAACAGGAGAAAGATTTTATAATGAAGATACAGGAGTTGAATAAATATGTTAGTAGAAGTATTAATACTAGGAGTACTACTTTATATAGTTTTAGAATATAATGGCAGTATAAGCTCAAATAAATTTATCATGGATAATACTGATATATTTATGAAACTAAAAGAAAAAGATTATGACTTTTTTGCAAAAGCCAAATATGGAGACTCAATTGATGTAGATAAATTATTTAATACAAGATTAAGAAATGGATTACTAGTAATATTAGTAATGATGTTTGTTTTTATAACAGACTTAAACTTTACTAATATATTATTTAGTATTATAGCTGGATATGCAGTATTTAAATTATCATATCAATCATTAAAAAAATATTACAAAACACATCTTCATAAAATAGATACAATGCTTCCACATTACTTAAAAAACTTAGAAATACTAGTCCAACATTATACAGTCCCTGTTGCACTAGGTAAATCAGTAGAAGAAGCACCTGAAATATTTAGAGAAGGCTTAAGAGAATTAATTGCTAAAATAAATGCTGGAGATAGTACTATAGATCCTTATATGGATTTTGCAAGAGATTACCCAGTAAGAGACTCAATGAGAATGATGAGACTTCTTTATAGACTAAGTATTGGAAGTAATGAAAGAAAGCAAGAACAGTTACTAACATTTTCAAGAAATATCTCAAACCTTCAACAAAAAGCCAGAGAATCTAGATATAAAGAAAGACTTGAGAAAATGGAAAGCAAAACAATGATCATGCTTGTTACTACTGGAGTAGGGGTAATGGTCCTATTAGTTATATCAATTTTAATGATGTTTACAAGTACATAACAACAAAAAATGACAAAAAGTCATTTTTTTAAAATTTATGCTTGCATTATTTTTAAAACATGTATATACTTAAGTTACTAAAGTATATTAACGCATTTAAATGTTAATGACTTGCATAATTTTTAATAAAATAAAAGTTATGCATATAAGATTATTTTAAGTAATAATTTTATAATATATTTATTAAATTAATAATAATTTTTACCAAAATTAAAATTATTATACTAATATTTAATAGATGATTAATAAGCGTTAATAAAGTAATGGAGCTTTGTTAAAAGCAAAGTCTTATCTACGCTTTAGTAGAGCAATTGTTTTGGAGAGTGTGAAACTCCCATAGATAAGTAGTTACCGGATTTGTACTGATAATACACCGTTATTCTTATATTAATTCTATTAATTTAGATTTAATATAAGGTTGTAGCTATTCATCAAAACCAGGCCAGATATTTTATCAGAGTATCTGGTTTTTTGTTGCTTTAAGTATATGTATTTGTTATAATCTAAACTAGAATAGAGGTAAATAGGTTATGACTGATTGGTTTAATGTATACAAAGAAAATAAACTCAAGAATCTTTTAAATTTCATAACTTATACTTCAAAGTTACTTACTTTAGATGAAAAAAATATATTAACCAAAAATCAGGAAGAAATATTAAAAAAAATAACAAATATTCATTTAAACAAAAACTATATTAAAACACCAAATAAAAAAGAATATATAAATTTATTTATTGAAAGTGACTACATAACTAATTTTAATCTAGAAAATGAAATATCAACTATTATCGATTACTTTATAAATGAAAATATTATATTTGATATAAAAGAAAATGAAAAAGATGTAATATATTTAGCAGTACTTTTAAAAATAACCTTTAGAGTTGATACACTTACAAATCCTTTCTTAAAAGAAAATCCAAATATAAATAATATAGTAATGGAATATATAAACTTTTATACTAAAATAAAATACATTTTTATAAACGAAGAAGGAAAAAACATAACTAAAGATTTATTAAATGAAATAAAAAAAGTAAGAGAAAATCAAATTAAATTTTTTAACACTTGGAATAATTTAAATTCATTTAACAAATATATAAGAATAAATGAAGATAAAGCATATTACTTATCACAATATAATTACTATATAAGTGATTTAGAAAAATATGATCCAAAACCAATTAAAAGTATATATGAAACAAGCACTATTGAAGATAACTTTACTAACATAGGCTTAGAGCTTACATTAATAACGTTACTAAAAGAAATAGCTGCATCTAAAGTACCAAGTACATATTTAATGCCAGTAAAAAAAAGATATCTTGAAAATAAAAATAATATAAATGAATTAAAGAAAATATCAAACAATAAAATAAAGTTATTAATAAATTATAGTGACTTAGATGATAATTTAGAAGATAACTTAATTAGAAATAATATAAACTATTTTATATATTGTAGTAAAAATTCTGATATACTTGAGTTTAAAGATGATAAAAATTATCTATTAAGTAAAGAATTTATGAAATTACATCAGGTAAAGATAAAACCAAACATGATCTTAGAAACAATAAATGTCTTTATGAAAGATACAGATATTTTATATTTAAAGAATAAAGGAGAATAATATGAATATATATGGAGAGTTTTTTATTAAATTTATGGAACCATTCTTTGGAGGAATAATAAATTTAATAAAAGAAATAGGAATTGCACTTTTTAAAATATTTAATATATTAAATTATGTCGAAGTAGCAAAAGAATACTCAGCCCACTTAAAAGGTGGTAGAATAGTACTTGTTATAATCGCATCTGTAGCTTTATTACTTTTATTTGGATTATTTATCTTCTTTATTTATAAAACAATTACTAATTTAATCAAATATAAAAGAAGAATGAAACATCAAGAATCACTTGTTGATGAAATAGATAATTTAAATAATCAAGTAATTAAATTAAAAACTGAAAATCAAAAATTCTTAGAAATGTCTGATCCAGAAACTGGAGAAGTTCAGTATGATGAAGATGGAAATGTAATCAACAAACTTGTTGAAGGTGAAAGTAGATTTTATAAATTAACTGCAACTGATAAATTAATGGAAACATTTGAACCTAAAATATATGGAGAATATAACTCACTTGAAGATTTATGTAATGATTTTTTAAACTACTCAGCATCTAAACTGGGACTATATTATAATATAGAGCTAATAAGACTATTTATAGCATCATTTGCAGCTACTAGATTAATAATCCTTCAAGGTATATC
>CAZGWM010000005.1:0-13624 GCA_964529195.1 uncultured Muribaculaceae bacterium
CAACCAAACGTTTAGCTTCTAAACAAAAACCTAAAGGCTTGAAAGAAAACATTAAGAAAAATAGATATGATTGAATCATTAAAATCGGCCGAATAAAAAGAGAAATACAATATTTCTCTTTTTAAATTATAAAAATAAACTAATAGCGTAGATAACTATTTTAATAATAATCTTAATTGTCAAAATATCCTCCTTAGTAGTCTCATTCATACATATATGTTGTATAAAAAAGATATATTTCCTTTAATAAAAAAATAAAGGAAATAAAAATATTCTTACAACAAATAAGTATGAAAGGAAGATTATGAAAAAATATATTGTACTTCAAGAAGATGAAAGTGACTGTGGGTCATGTGCTTTAAAATCAGTTATATTATATTACAAAGGATACGTACCTTTAGAGATAATAAAAGTAGATACAAAAACAAATGAATCTGGAACAAACTTTTTATATATGAAACAAGCTAGCGAAAAGTATGGATTTGATTCAAGTGGTAAATATACTTTTGATTTTAAAGATATTATATATCCTTGTATTGCGCAAGTAAATATAAATGGATATAACCACTTCGTAACATTATTTGAAGTAAATGATACTGTAAAAATGATTGATCCATCTAAAGGTGAAGTAATTTTAAACAAAGATCAATTTCTTAAAATATATACCGGATACATTTTAGAATTGATACCTAAAACAAATATAATAAAATATAAAAAAAATAAAAGATTTATAAATATAATAAAAAATATTTATAAAAATAATTTAAAAGAATTATTTATCCTTTTTTTTATTATATTTGCATTAATAATATTATCATTAATATCAAACTTTAATTTAATATTAATTCAAAAAAATAAATTAATATTAGTAGTAGTATTTCTAACTACAATTAAAGTATTGATAAATTATATTAAAAATATAAAAATGTCTCATTTAAATAAAAATATAAATGATAAATTATTAAAAAGTTACATATCATATATATTTAATCTTCCTTTTAAATATTTGCAAATAAAAAAATCTGGTGATTTACTTAACAGAGTAAATGACTTAAATAATATTAAAGACTTTTTTTCTAGTATTATTATTGATTTTATAATAAATATATTATTTTTAATAACTACAGTAATATTACTTTTTATATTAAATAATCGAGTAACTTTAATATTAATATTAATAAGTTTTTTATACTTTTTTATATTATTTGTTTTAAATAAAAAACTATATTTAAAAATAAATAATATGATTGATTCTGGTGATAATGTAATTGATGTAATATCTGAATACTTAAATAAAATAAAAACTATAAAAACATTAAAAATTGATAACTTTATAAATAACATTAATAACAAAATAGATATTAATTTAAATACTAAATTATCTTTAGATATATATTTAAGCAAATTAGACTTAATAAAAAATATATTTGACGATTTAATGTTTTTAATAATCATAATATTATTTATATCTACCAAAAAAGACTATTTAACATTAATAATCTTTATAAGTATATATAACTATTATAAAGAGAGTTTAAACTTCTTTGGAGGCATAATGCCAAGTCTTTTATATTTTAAAGATATCTTAAATAGAATTAAAAGTATCTTTGATTTGGAGCCTGATATAAATAATATAAATTACACAAAAAAAGGACATGTAATAGTAAATAACTTAAACTATTCATATAATACTATTAATAGTGTTATAACTAATTTATCTTTTAAAATAAATAAAGGAGATAAAGTATTTTTAAAAGGAGATAATGGAAGTGGTAAAAGTACACTTTTAAGCCTATTAACAAATGAAACCTCTGACTATAAAGGAAATATAAAAATAGGCGGGAAAGTCTCTTATTTAAGTCAAAACAGTGACTTATTCAATGACTCAATAATAAATAACATTATATTAGATAAAAAATATAATGAAAATAGATTTAATAAAATAAAAAACATATTATATTTAGATAATATAATATTAAATAAACCAAAAGGATATAACACAAAAATCGAATCATTAAGTAATTTAAGTGGTGGTGAAAAACAAAAAATATTAATTGCAAGATCTCTATATATAAACTTTGATATATTAATAATGGATGAATCATTAAGTGAAATATCAGATATTCAAAGAGATAAAATATTAAATAATATACTTAATTATTATAAAAATAAAACAATAATATACGTAAGTCATCAAAAAGAAATAAAAGGATTTAATAAACAGATATTTTTAACTGCTAGAGAGGAAAACTATGTTAACAAATGAAGAACTTCTTAATATAGGAGGTGGTAAAGTATCTTGGCAATTAGTAGGAGCAGTAATGGGATTATTTACTTTAATAGCTGGAATAGTAGATGGATACTTAAGACCTTTAAAATGTAACTAATGTATTTAAATAATGTTGAGATGTTAAATACATCTGGAGGAGTTAATATATCAGGAACTTTACTTAACTCAATTGCCAAATTAATAACTACAATCTTTGATTTAGGAAAAGCAGTCGGATCAGCAATTAGAATGTCTCAATCCGGAACGAAATGTTAAAAAAAGGCACATCGCCTTTTTTTAAGTTAATGATAATTAAATAAAAAAATATGATATAATCAAAGAGGTGAGTGTATGAACTCTAAAATAAAAAAAATATTAGAAACATTAGAAAATTCTGGTTATGAAGCATATATTGTTGGCGGGTATGTAAGAGATACTTTACTTAAAATAAAAACCACTGACATAGATATTTGTACTAATGCTTTACCTAAAGATATTATTAAAATATTTAACACTAAAGGAACTAATATTACATATGGCGCAATTACTTTAAATGATGGTAAATATAACTTTGATATAACGACTTACCGGACTGAGTCTAACTATGATAAAAGAGTTCCACTAAATATAGAATATGTAGATGATTTACTTCTTGATTTAAAAAGAAGAGATTTTACTATTAACTCATTATGTATGGATAAAAAAGGAAATATAATTGATCTTCTAAATGCAACTAAAGATTTAAATAATAAATTAATAAAATCAATTGGAAATACAAATATAAAACTAACTGAAGATCCATTAAGAATACTAAGAGCACTAAGATTTAAAGTTATACTAAATTTTGAATTAGATGAAGAAATAAAAACTTTTATAAAAGAAAATAAAGGCTTAATTAAAACATTAAGTTATACAAGAAAAAAAGAAGAATTAAATAGAATGTTTGCATCAAATAAAGCAAAAGACGCTCTTAATTTATTAAAAGAATATAACTTATTAGATGAACTTGAAATAAATTTCACTGAAATAAAAAACACAAATGACATACTTGGAGTGTGGGCTCAGCTTGATTATAGTGATAACTATAATTTTAGTAAAAGTAGTAAAGATATAATCAATAAAATAAGAGAAATAATAAAATTAAATAAAATAGATAATGACATACTATATAAATACGGATTATATATATCAATGGTTGCAGGTGAGATACTTAATTTAAACCCAAAAGAAATAAATAAAAGATATGCAAATTTAAAAATAAAAACAATAACTGATTTAAATATTAAATCAGAAGATATTTTAAAAATAAAACCATCATATAAAATAAATGAAATAACTAAAGACTTAATAAAAAAGATAAATAATAATGAATTAAATAATAACTATAAAGACATAAAAAAATATATAATAAACAAATGGAAGTGATAAAATGACTAACTTAATTTTAGAAGATATAGTTAAACAAAAAGATTATATATTTAAATCTCAGTTATTTAAGTTCGCTAAAGAATTTAAATTAAATATAAATGAACTATTATTAATAGTGTATTTTTTAAATGAAACTAATCCTTCATTTGATATTCCTAAAATAAAAAATATAACTTATCTTGAAGATAGAGAAGTAATGGAATCATTTACTACATTATCTGAAAAAGGTATTATAAATGTATTAATTGAAAAAAATGAAGCAGGAATAATAAACGAAGTAATAGACTTAACTAATTTATTTAAACTAATGATTGTTGATTTAAATTCAAAAGCTAAAAAAACATTAAGCGAAAATATTTTCACTACTTTTGAAAGAGAATTTGGAAGACCACTTAGTCCAATTGAATTTGAAATAATAAATGCATGGATTTCAAGTGGAGTTACTGAAGAGTTAATAATAGGTGCTTTAAAAGAAGCTACTTTTAATGGAGTTAGAAACTTAAGATATATAGATAAAATAATCCATGAATGGAATAAAAAAGGATTTAAAAAGATGGAGGATGTAAATAATCATATAATAGATAAAAAACCTGCTGAAGCAAAAGTATTATTTGATTATAATTGGTTAGATGAAGAATGAATTTTATGAAATATTAGACAAATTAATTCCTAATCCGGTATGTGAATTAAATTATAATACTGATTATGAATTATTAATCGCAACAATATTAAGCGCGCAAACAACAGATGCAAGAGTTAATATTGTAACAAAAGAATTATTTAGTAAATATACTTTAAAGCAGTTAAAAAATGCAAATCAAAAAGATATTGAAAAAATAATAAGAAGCTTAGGATCTTACACTAAAAAAGCCTCTTACATAATTGAAGTAGCAAGATCATTAATAGAAGATCAAAACGGAGTAGTTCCAAATGATAGAGAGTACTTAGAATCACTTCCAGGAGTTGGGCGTAAAACAGCAAACGTTGTACTTAAAAATATATATAATGTTCCGGTTTTTCCAGTTGATACTCATGTAATGAGAGTAAGTAAAAAACTAGGACTAGCCGATGAAGATGATACTCCAGAAGAAATAGAACAAAAGTTAATAAAATTAATACCAGAAGATAAAATTAATAAAGTAGGAGATCAGCTTTTGTTATTTGGAAGATATTACTGCACTAGTAGAAATCCAAATTGTAAAGAATGTGAATTATTAAAGTCATGTAAAAAGCCAGTAATTTAACTGGCTTTTTTTAACATGCAGGATTAATATTTAATATTAAATTATTTTGAATTGTTTTATTATTATATTTTACATTAGGTTTAATTTCATAATTACTTGTATTATTCATAGTACTGCAGTCAACTGTAGTGCCATTACTATAACAAGTATATGTAATTGTGCTTGATGATGTTACATCATTTAAACCTTCATATACAGAGAAGATATTACTATTTCCAAGATATGAATTTAAGTTTAAACAATTACCAGTATTTAATTTAACACTTATTGTTTGCTGAGTAGTACCTTCACCAGCGGTCACTTCAGCTCCAGAACTCATATTCTTTTTAAATATTGAGTAGGCTGTTTTTACAACAAATTTAGAACCACTAGGAATATTTTCATTGTGAGTAAAAGTAGTACTTGATGTCCATCCTAAATCTTTTAATCCAGATCCAGTATCAAGGTATACCTGATATCCAATGTTACCTATATTACTTGCATTATAACTTATACGTTGATTTAAATATTTAGTTGCCCATTTACCATAACCATCAGCAAAGTACTGAGTTAAATATTCTCCAGAAACAGCATTTGGAATTTTAACTGGGTCCCAAGATAAAGTAGATTTACCAGAAGAATAAGTTACTTTTAAATTTGTTACCTTATCTAAAGTAGTGAACCTATCTGAAACTTCACTAGGAGCAGTTCCTTTTCTAAAATATTCAACGCTCTTTAAATTATCTGGAGTATGCTCACTTGCAAGCTGAAGTGGTATTGTTTCAAGTTCAATTGTAGCAGTAACAATACTTGTTGGAACTTTAAATCTTGAATTCTTATTATGTATTCCAGTATTTAATGCTCTAATAACAGCATTTCTTGTATCACGCCCAACATTATTAGTTAAATAATATTCTTTTGATATAAGTTGCTCATATCCAATCCATATAGCAATTGAATAATCAGGTGAGTATCCAACTTGCCATGAATCACCAATTACATCAGCATTAATACCTAATTTTTTAATAGTATCTCTATCAACAGTTGATGTACCAGTTTTGCCTGCCAGATCAGTACCGCTAACATTACCACCTACAACGTGTCCATTTGTAACTGCAAATCTTAATATATTATTAATCATATATGCAGTTGAATCTTTCATTACAGTTCTTTTCTCTGGAGTTACAATATATGTTTCACCAGTTTTTTCAAATATTATTTTAGTAAATGAATGAGGCTCGATATAAACACCACCTCTAGCAAATGTAGCATACGCAGCAGCTAGTTCAACTGGGTTACTTCCTGTATAACCACCAATACTATGTGATTCATTTATATAACCATTTTCATATTCAGGATGAAGTCCAAGACCGGTTACAAACTGATTAATTTGAGCTTGTGGTACAGCCTGGAAAGCTTGAAGAGAAGGGATGTTTCTTGATGCAGCTAAAGCTTTTTTTATTGTCATAATTCCCATATAACTATTATCCCAGTTTTTTATATTTGATCCACCAGTATAACCATGAACATCATCTACAATTGTAGTTCCGGTTCCCCAGTTTAAATATTCAATTGCTGGACCAAAGTCAAATAAAGGCTTAGCAGTTGAACCTGGATGGCGGTTAATCATAGTAGCAAAATTAAATCCAAGTTCTCTTGTTTTATTTCTTCCGGCTCCAATAGCGGCAATACCACCTGTTTCAACATCAATAACAGCAATACCGGTTTGAAGCATTTCATTTCTCCATTTAACACTTGTTCCATTATTAACGTTATTTACAACTTCTTGTTTAGCAGGATTAATTGTTGAATATATTTTCATTGATACTAAATAAGGATTTTGCCCAGTTCTATCAATTACTTCTTGAACGATTGTATCAATAACCCCTTGATTTTGATTTACAGTAGCAGCATCACTTGCAAGCAGGCTTGTTACAGGAATGCTTTTAGCTAGATTAGCTTCTTCTTTTGTAATATAATCATGTCTTTCCATTAAGTCTAAAACTCTGTTACGTCTATTAGTAGTTTTCTCTGGACTTATATAAGGGTCATACGCACTAGGTGCTTGGAATAATCCAGCTAATATCGCAGCTTCAGTTAAAGTAACATCACTAACAGATTTTCCAAAATACATCTGGCTGGCTTGCTCAACTCCGTAAGCACCACTTCCTAGCCAAGGAATATTTACATAAAACTCTAGTATTTGTTCTTTTGTGTAATTTTTTTCTATTTTAAATACAGCCATGTAAACGTCAGTAAATTTTCTTATAATACCTTTAATACCAGTAGCAGTATCATCGGTGAATCTTTGTTTAACAATTTGCATTGTTAAAGTAGAAGCACCACCAGCACCTTTATTACCGGTTAATTGCCCTAAAGTAGCAACTATAAATCTAGCTAAGTCAACACCACTATGTTGCATAAATCTTGAATCTTCAGTAGCTAAAATTGCATCAATTAATACATCTGGAAGATCATCATATGTAGATATATCTCTGTTTTCAAGACCAATTCTAGCATACTCCTCCTCATCAGTTGAATATATAATAGATGATTCTTTAGTATATAAAGCATCTTCTGAAAATTCAGGTGATGTTATAATTACATATAACATAAATAATATAGCGATACTTGTAACAGAAATTAATCCGAGCATAAGTATTGTTAATATTTTTTCACTTGCTTTTTTCTTTTTAAATTCTTTTCCTTTTTTCTTTAAAGTACTTTTTTTATTATTAATATTAGTTTTTAAAGTACTTTTTTTATTATTAATATTAGTTTTTAAAGTACTTTTTTTAGCATTTCCTTTTTTATTATTTACTTTCTTTTTCATATTTACCTCCGATAAAATATTTATCTATAATTTTAATATAATCTAAAACTGGATTATACTTTAAAGTAATTTGATATCCTTTTTCTTTAATATATTCATATGGAATACTTTTTCTTTGATTATCATTTATAAAAGCAATTAAAATATTACCATCAAATAAATACACTTCATTATTAATTTCAATAATTAAAAATGATATACCTCCATGCTTAATTATATCTTTAATATGATTAATTTGATGAAGATGAATGTTACTAAGAGGAAAGGATGTTTTTGATTTAGTACTTTTAGCATCAAAATCAATATATTTTCCTTTATAAATACCAACATAATCTAAAGTTGATTTACTTTTTAAATAACCAGTTGTCTCAAACTTATTATTATTTGTGTAATTAATGTTTTTAATACTTACAGGAGTAGGCTTTTTATAAATAACTGCTATATCATTATTTTTATAATAAAGATTAGCACTATCTATTAAAGACTCAAGATGCATGCCTCTACTTCCGTAGTTAATTTCCTTTTGATAAGTCTTTTTAGAACCTTTTGGATATAACATTTAATCACCAATATAATTATATATTAAAATACAATCTTTTTCTACTAAACACTTATAATTTGCATTTTATTATACATTTTAATATAATATTCTTGCGAGGGAAAATATGAAAATAGACAGTAGTGAATTAAGCGTAATAGCAGTAAGAACAAGTCAGTATCCGGAAGATATTAAACCAGAGTTTCTATTGGTAGGAAGAAGTAATGTTGGAAAAAGTAGTTTTATTAACTCTGTTTTAGGAAGAAAAAACTATGCAAGAACAAGTAGTAAACCTGGTAAAACTCAGACCTTAAATTTCTATTTATGTAATGATGAATTTTATATAGTAGATGTTCCAGGTTATGGATATGCAAGTGTTGATAAAGCAACCCATAAAAAATTCGGGCTTATGATTGAAGATTATTTAACTCACAGAGAAAACCTAAAAAGAGTTTTTATGTTAATTGACTCAAGAATGAGACCAACTGAAAATGATCATTTAATGTATAACTTTTTAAAACACTATAACATCCCGGTAACAGTTGTTGCTACTAAGTATGATAAAGTAAAACCAAAAGATAAAGTTAAACTTGAAAGAGCAATTGAGGCATCACTTGATTTACATGATGGAGATCAAATAATATACTTCTCAAGTATAACTAAAAAGGGAAGAGAAGCAATTTATAAAATAATGAGTGAAGAATTAAGTAATTAATTCTTTTTTTATTAAAAACAAAAAATTATTTAATTATCTTTAAACTTACTCTTATATATAGTATAATTATTTATAGTAAAGGAAGACAAACATGAAGTTATTTAAAAGAAAAAAAGATAAAAAAGGGTTTACTTTAGTTGAAATTTTAACAGTTCTTGTAATTGTGAGTTTACTTATAGTAGTTGCAGTACCTGCATCACAAGGAATATCAAAAAGAGTAAATAAAAGAGCATATGCAACAAAAATAGAACTTGCTAAAGAAAGTGCAATGCTGTGGGCTGAAAATAATCAAAGTTGTTTTACTTGCTTGAAAGCAGAGTGCAGCACTAAATGCTCAAATGCAGTTTGCCAAGTAGATGATGAATCATCAGATGAAAAAGTATGTGAATTGAAATTAGGCTTTTTAGCATCGGAAAATTATTTTAACTACGATAATAGATTAGATAAAGAAATAATAAATCCCGTTAATAATGAAGTTATTAACGAAGAGACAGTAACTATAATTTTTAATAAAAAAGATGGATCAATAACAACAAGTGTAGATGAAAATGATTATGTTACTCTTTATTTTAACGGAAATGGAGCAACATCAGGATATCAAAGTAGTATTACTTGTAAAAAAAATGTTGAATGCATACTTCCAAGTAATTTATTTGCCAAAAATAAAAATGAATTTAGTGGATGGAGCCTTCAAGCTGTAGGTGGTGTATTATACCAGCCCGGCGAAACAGTTAAAATAAATAAAGAAACAACTATTTATGCAAACTGGAAACCTGCAAAATATGAACTTGCATTTAATGCAAATACAGGCAGCGGTTATATGGATAGTGTAATATGTGACCATGAAGAACCTTGTTTAATCCCAAATAATTCATTTACAAAAGAAAACAACACTTTTAATGGATGGAGCTTAACATCTGGTGGCGGGGCATCCTATACAAGTGGGGGAAATATTATAATAAATAAAAATACTACATTATATGCAGTATGGGCACTTAAAAAATATAATTTAAATTTTAATGGAAACACATCTACATCTGGAACAATGAGCCCAGTAAAATGTGAGCATGATAAAGCATGTACTATATCAAATAATTTATTTTTAAAAACAGGGCATACATTTGCTGGGTGGTCTACAACATCTAGCGGAGCTGTAAGTTATGCTAACAACGGAAGTATAAAGATAACTAGCGATATGACATTATATGCAAAATGGACTCCAAATACATACTCTGTGACATATAATGCAAATGGTGGATCTGGAGGACCGGCAAATCAAACTAAAACCTATGGAGTAAATTTAAGTTTATCAACAGCCGCTCCAGCAAGAACAGGTTATACATTTGCATCTTGGAATACAAACGCATCAGGAACAGGAAATGCTTACGCGCCAGGAGCAAATTATACTGCAAATGCAGCACTTGCTTTATATGCTAAATGGACTCCAAATAAATATACAATTTCATTTAATGCAAATGGTGGCTCTGGAGCACCAGGTGCGCAAACTAAAACTCATGATGTCATTCTAACATTATCTGCGGTGCAACCAACAAAAACAGGTTATACATTTATGGGATGGAATACAAACGCATCAGGAACAGGAACAACATACGCCTCAAGAGCTAGTTATAATGGGAATGCAAATGCTACACTTTATGCTAAATGGGAAGATAAAACACTGCCAACTTGCGGAGCTCAGTCTCCAGCTGTATCAACCTGGACAAATGGAAATAGAACCATATCTGTTTCCTGTTCTGATTCTGGTTCAGGATGCACAGCATCAACATTTAGTAAAACATTTACAACTGATACTGATACTGGTGAAATTGAAATAAAAGATAAATCAGGAAACATAAGAAAATGTCCAGTTTCAGTTAAAGTAGATAAAACAAAACCATATACACCAAAATTATATACTGAGCCTGATGGACTAATATGTCTTCACAATACGCTTCCAACTAATATTGATTGTGGTAATAGAAATAATGGAACACAAACAACTGATGTAACATGCACAATAACATGCCCAGCATCAAGCTGGATTGGGACTGGACAGTTTACTTGGTGGAGATCATTTAGTGATCCACTTGTAAATGGAGCTAGTTCTGGTGGTATAAGAGGAGAGAAACTTAAAAGTACAGTAACTTATCATTATTCTGATGGTTCATCATCAGGAAGCAGCTTACATAGATACGGAACATCAAGAAACTATGTAACAGATCCAGCTGGAAATAGAAGTGCTACTTTAATAGTGAAATGGGTGTAGGGTGATAATATGAAAAATAAACAAATGAAAAAAATATTACTAATTACTTTAGCTATATTACTCTTATCAGTGATATTTATGATAATTATAAAAAATAAAAAAACAGAAGAAACAAAACCACCAGCTGAAATTATAACAACTGAAAAATTAAAACTATCTGATGAAGAAATAATAAAAATAGTGAAAAGCAATATATTAGAAGAAGAAAATATTATTTTAAAAATAACTGATAAAAAAGAAAATATATATATCGTATCTAAAACAAAAGAAGAAAAAGAAATAAATAGATATGAAGTAGATCCATATACAGGTGATATACTTCTTACAATAGAAACTGAAGTAGTAGAGTATGGAGGAGAATAAAGATATTTTAAATATCTTTTTTTCATCTTTTAACTTTAATTGATATATAGTATAATTATAGATAGTAAAGGAAGATAATTATGAAATTATATAAAAGAAAAAACAAAAAAGGATTTACTTTAGTAGAAATACTTACAGTTCTTGTAATTATGAGTTTACTTATCGTTGTAGCAGTACCGGCATCGCAAGGTATATCAAGAAGAATAAGTAAAAGAACATATGATACAAAAATAGAGCTTGCATCACAAGGAGCTCAGCTTTGGGCAGAAAATAATGAAAGCTGCTTTACTTGCTCTGGATCAGGATGCAGCACAAAATGTTTAAATGCAGTCTGCCAAGTAGATGATGATGAATCTGATGAAAAAGTTTGTGAAATAAAACTTGGTTTTCTAGCATCAGAAGATTATTTCAATTATGATGATGTGAATAATAAATTAATCGTAAACCCAATAAATAACGAACTTATTAATGATGAAACTGTAACAGTAATTTTTAATAAAAAAGATGGATCATTTACCACAGATATAGATAAAAATGAATTTGTAACTTTATATTTTAATGGAAATGGAGCAACATCTGGATACCAAAGTAGTATTACTTGTAAAAAAGATTTGGATTGTATTTTACCAAATAATTTATTTGAAAAAACCAAATTTGAGTATGCAGGATGGAGCCTTCAAGCAATAGGGGGCGTTTTATATCAACCGAATGAAGCAATAAAAATAAACAAAGATACAACTCTTTATGCAGTATGGAATGCTGCTAAATACGAATTGGCCTTCAATCCAAATACTGGATTAGGGCATATGAATAGTGAAGTTTGTGATCATGGAGAGCCTTGCTTAATACCAAGTAATTTATTTACAAAAGAATTTCATGATTTTAATGGATGGAGTTTAGATAAAGATGCATCACCTTCATATGTAAGCGGTGGAAATATTATATTAGAAAAAAACACAACACTATTTGCATCATGGGTACTTAAAAAATACAATTTAAATTTTAATGGAAATACTGCAACATCTGGAACAATGAGTCCGGTAAAATGTGAGCACGATCTAGCGTGCACTATACCTGATAATGCCTTTTTAAAAACTGGTCACTCATTTGAAGGTTGGTCTACAACAACTGGAGGAGCTGTAAGTTATGCTAACAAAGGAAGTATAAAGATAACTAGTGATATAACATTATATGCAAAATGGACTCCAAATACATATGCTGTATCTTATAATGCAAATGGAGGATCTGGAGCACCGGCAAATCAGACAAAAACCTATGGAATAAACTTAACTTTAACTGGATCACTTCCAACAAGAGAAGGTCATCAATTTGCGGGATGGAATACAAATTCATCAGGAACTGGAACTGCTTACACGCCCGGGGCAAATTATACTGGAAATGCAGCACTTACTTTATATGCAAAATGGACTCCAAATACATATGCTGTATCATACAATGCAAATGGCGGATCTGGAGCACCAGCAAATCAGACAAAAACCTATGGAGTAAATTTAGCCTTATCAAGTGCTAAACCAACAAGAACTGGTCATACATTTGCATCTTGGAACACAAATTCATCAGGAACTGGAACCACTTACACGCCCGGAGCAACTTACACTGGAAATGCAGCGCTAGCATTATATGCAAAGTGGACTCCAAATACATACGCTGTATCATACAATGCAAATGGAGGATCTGGTGCACCAGCAAATCAGACAAAAACCTACGGAGTAAATTTAGCCTTATCAACTACTAAACCAACAAGAACTGGTTATACATTTGCATCTTGGAACACAAATTCATCAGGAACTGGAACCACTTACACGCCCGGAGCAACTTACACTGGAAATTCAGCACTTGCTTTATATGCAAAATGGACTCCAAATAAATATACAATTTCATTTAATGCAAATGGTGGCTCTGGTGCACCAGGGGCGCAAACTAAAACCTACGGAGTAAACTTAAGCTTATCAACAACTAAACCAACAA
>CAZGWM010000005.1:13724-30993 GCA_964529195.1 uncultured Muribaculaceae bacterium
GCGCAAACTAAAACCTACGGAGTAAACTTAAGCTTATCAACAACTAAACCAACAAGAACTGGATATGTATTTGATGGCTGGAATACTAACTCAGCAGGAACTGGTACAAATTACGCATCAGGTGCAAGTTACACTGGAAATGCAACTGCTACTCTTTATGCAAAATGGAAAGATACAACACCACCAACATGTAGAACTCAGTCACCTGCGGTATCTGCAAATGATTCTTCTTGGACAAATGCTAATAGAACAATTTCTGTTGGATGTTCTGATACAGGTTCCGGCTGCTCAGCTTCTACTTTCTCAAAAACTTATAGTTCTGGGACACATAAATCAAGAACAATTACAATCTCAGATAAAGCAGGAAACAAAAGAGAATGTCCGGTTAACGTATACGTAGATAAACAAAAATTATACACACCTAATTTTCCAAAAGACGCAGTAAAATGTCCTTATAGAGGGGCTTTAACGGTAGGAGAAGATCCGGTTAGTTTAAGTTGTACTACAACTTCGTTTCAATCGCTATCTGATATAACATGTACAGTAAAATGTTATGTCTATCCAGATGTTGCTTTCGGAGGTACTAGATACAGACTAGGAGCTCAGTCTTGGGAACAATTAGATCCAGGAGATAATGCAACTTATTCTGGGTTTGGTGGTACAACAGACTGGATTGATACAGTAACTGGAAAATATCCAACAAAAGTAAAAGCTGGCTCTAAGTTATATTTACAACATAAAGACAAAGCAGGTAACTGGAGTAGTAAGTTATTTGTAGTATATAAATAGGAGATAAAAATGAAAAATAAATTGATATATGTGATATTAACTTTAGTTACTATCTTAATAATAATTGGTGCTATATTTTTAATAAATAAACGCTTCGCAGAAACAGAATATTTTGAAGTCGATGTTAAAACTACAACTAAACCCAAAAATAAAATAACAAAAGAAGAAGCCAAAGAAGCGGCTTTACCTCACTTACAAGAGTCAGATACTCTTACTTTAAATGAGGAAGAAAAGTATTTCGTAGTAACTGCTCTTGATGAATCAAATAACTTAGTTGGTATATTTTATGTTGATAAATATGAAGGAACTATTATCAGCGCTCAAACAGAGTTAAGACCAGGCGATGAAAATGAACAATAAAGGATTTACATTAGTAGAAATACTTGTAGTAATAACACTTCTTGCACTTGTAATCATTATTGCAATACCTGTTACTCAAAATATAAGCATTTCATCAAATAAAAAACTATATGAAACAAAGATGGAAAATATAACCAAATCAGCCCATCTTTGGTCTCTTGATAATATCGGATGCCTAAAAGGAAATGTGTGTCCTAAGCTAACTTCTAAATCATGCTCAGAGCCTAATTTAAAATGTTTTGAAATAAAGGTATCTGATTTAGTCAGTGAAGGATATTTAGATTATGATGAGGATAATAAAGTAATTGATCCTCGAAATAAAAAAGAAAATTTAAATAATGTAAAAATAACAATTACTTATAACGAAAATACAAATGTAATTAAAACTAAATATTAAAGGCTTAAAGCTTTTTTTATTTGTTAAAAATGCATAAATATGCTAAAATCAAGACACTTAACAGGAGATGTAAAATATGGAAACAGTATGTTTAATAGGAAGACCTAATACAGGAAAATCAACCTTATTTAACAGGTTAATAAAAGAAAAAAAAGCCATTATAGATGATATTCCAGGTATAACAAGAGATAGATTATACGGAGTTGTAAATTATGAAGATAAAAGATTTCACTTAATAGATACAGGTGGAATTGATTTAAGTGATGATGCGTTTAATGAAAATATAAAAATACAAGCTGAAATAGCGATGGAAGAATCAGATGTAATAGTATTTGTTATTGATGGTAAAACTGACTTAACAAGTAATGATCATAAAGTAGCTGAAATGCTTTTAAAACAAAATAAAAAAGTAATCGTAGCAGTAAATAAATTAGATGATGTAAAACACGATAATAATATTTATAACTTTTATGAACTTGGATTTGATATATATATGCCAGTATCTGGAGAACACAATAGAGGCATAAAAGAATTACTTGATGAGATAACAAAAGAATTTAAACCATACACAAAAGAAATAAAAGGAGAAAACATCTCTTTTAGTATCATTGGAAGACCTAATGTTGGAAAATCTTCTTTAGTTAATGCTTTATTAAATGAAGATAGATTAGTTGTATCAAATATAGCTGGAACAACAAGAGATGCAGTAGATACTACATTTATGTATGAGAAAGAAAGCTATACAGTAATAGATACAGCTGGAATGAGAAAAAGAGGTAAAATCTTTGAGCAAATTGAAAAATACAGCTTAATAAGAACGTTAAAAGCTATTGATAGATCTGATGTATGTGTTCTTGTAATAAATGCTGAAGAAGGAATAATAGAGCAAGATAAACACATTGCATCATATGCTCTTGAGGCTGGGGTTGGTATTGTTCTTGTAATAAATAAATGGGATTTAATTAAAAATAAAGATGAAGAGATGAAAAGATGGAAAAAAGAAATTGAATCTAACTTTAAATTTATGCCATATGCTCCAGTTGTATTTTTATCATCACTTACAAAAGCAAGAATTCATACTTTAATGCCTGAGATAATAAAATCATACACAAATAGTATAAGAGAAGTTAAAACATCTGTTTTAAATAATGTTATAAGAGATGCATATGCACTTAATCCATCTCCAAGTTATAAAGGAAAAAGACTTAAAATATACTTTGTAAATCAAGAAGATATAAATCCACCTACATTTGTATTTTCAGTTAATAATAAAAGATTACTTCACTTTAGTTATAAAAGATATTTAGAAAATAAATTAAGAGAAGCCTTTGATTTTGAAGGAACACCTATTGTGCTTAAATTTAAAAATAGGAGAGAAGATGATGAGTAAAAAAACAATTATATTAATTACATTTATAACTACTTTAGTCTTTATTACAACAGTCTTTTTATATAACTTAAATAGTGATAAAGAAATAATAGATTTATATGTGGTAGTAATAGATAATAACTTAGTAAGTCCTTTATCAGATCAAAAACTTAAATATAAAGAAATGTATACTGATATAGAAGATAAACTTAATAAGGGTGATATTCTTAAAATAACAACAAACAAAAATAAAATAAAAGAAATATATCCACCAGTACTTGAAGTAATAAAATATGAAAAAGTATATGATGGAAAATAAAATAATATTAAATAATAAAGAATATATATATGTAATAAATAAAAAGAACATAAAAAATATATATATAAGAGTAAAAGATGACTTAAAAATTCATGTCTCAGTAAATATGTTTACAAGTAAAAAAGAAGTTGAAAAACTACTTCTAAAAAACATTAATGAAATAGAAAAAATGTATAATAAAAAAAATAATAATGAAATATATTATTTAGGTGATATATTAAAGTTTAGTATAAGTAAAGAAATATACATAGATAATAATACTATATATGCTCCTTCTAAAAAAGAAGCTAAAGACTATATATATACTTTAGCACCTGAAGTATTTAAAGAAAGATTAGATAGTATAAAACCTCTTTTTAAAGACTTACCACCCTTTAAATTAAAAATAAGACATATGAGCAGTAAATGGGGGGTTTGTAATACTAAAAGCATGAGTGTTACTTTAAATAGTGAATTAATAAAAAAAGATATATCATTAATTGACTATGTTATAATTCATGAGCTGTGTCACTTTAAGCATATGAACCACTCAAAAGAGTTTTGGAGTTATGTAGAGGAGTTTTATCCTTATTATAAAAAAGCAAGAAAGGAACTTAATTATTAATGATCGAAAGTCTTCAAAATAGTAGAGTAAAATACTTAGTAAAATTAAAAGATAAAAAAACAAGAGAAGAAAATAATGAATTTTTAGTTGAAGGAATTCACCTAGTAAATGAAGCTTTAAAAAAAGGTTACTTAAAAGAAGTATTTATATTAAAAGATAATGAATATAACTTTGATAAAGTAACACATGTATCAAAAGAAGTAATGATGAAAATAACAAGTCTAACTAATATACCTAAAATAGTTGGAATTTGTAAATATTTAAACGAAGAAGAAATAAATGGAAATGTTTTAGTTCTTGATGATATAAAAGATCCAGGAAATTTAGGTACAATAATAAGATCAGCAGCAGCATTTAATTATCATACTATTATATTATCAAAAGAATCAGTAAGCGTGTATAACCCTAAAGTAATAAGAGCTACTGAAGGAATGC
The DNA here is from genome assembly GCA_964529195.1 of uncultured Muribaculaceae bacterium. GTDB lineage: Bacteria > Bacillota_I > Bacilli_A > RF39 > UBA660 > DUUS01. The sequence continues at coordinate 17,998 of CAZGWM010000005.1, forward strand.
TTTTTCATATAAATATAATAACTAAAGACTTAAAAGAAGCACTAACAGACTTAAAAAACAAAAATTACTTAATATATGGAACAGATGTAAAGGAAGGTAAAACACCTTTAAAAAACCCAAAAAAACATGCTTTAATAATTGGATCTGAAGCAAGGGGAATAAATAAAGACATACTTAAGTTTATTGATCAAAACTTATATATAAAGATGAATGATAAAGTAGAGAGTTTAAACGCTGCCATATCAGCTTCTATCTTAATGCACGAGTTAAATAAATAGACAATATATGTCTTTTTTTGTATAATTAAACTAGGTGATTAAAGTGAAAGATATATCTTTTTTAAAAAACAACTTAATATCTAATAAAGGTCTTTATGATGGAGATGAAATATTTGAAAACACTCTAGAGGCATTTAAAGAAGCAATATCTCATAACTTAATTATTAACTTAAAGGTAAGATTAACTAAAGATAAAAAACTAATAATATATAATGATAATAACTTAGAGAGACTTCTTAACTTAAAAGATAAAATAAGCACGATTACTTATGATGAACTTCTTTATTTAAATAAATATCATATCCCAACACTAAAAGAAGCTTTAGAGTTAATATCTGGTCAAGTACCTATAATAATAAATCCTAAAGGAAGAGATGACAAATATTTTTTGCATAAAGAATTATCTTCTTATTTAGATAACTACAAAGGAAAATTTGCAATAATAAGTAGTAATCCAATTATAATAAGATGGTATAACAAAAACAAAGAAAATTATCCAGTTGGAGAGATGCTTTATAAAAGAAGATTTCAAAATCAAAGTTTACCTAAATTACTTACAAACTGTAATATAAAAGTAGATTTTAAAAGTATAAAACTAGAATATTATGACATAATAAAAATCAAAGAATTAAAAGAACAATCTTTAATACTTGGATACCTAGCAGATACAAAAGAAATATATGATATATATAAAGATGAAGTAGATAACTTATATATAGAACAATTATTTTAAATGTGATAGTATCTAACTATGAAAGAAATATATATTGGTAAAATAGTAAATACATTCGGAATAAAAGGACAGCTAAAAGTAATGTCTGATTTTGAGCGTCCTAATTTAGCATTTAAAGAAAATAATAAAATAATAATAGAAAATAATATATATACATTAACTGAAGTAAAACTACATAAAGGAAATTATTTAATAAAAATTAATAATATAAATGATATAAATGAAGTATTATCATTTAAAGATAGGAAAATATATATAAATAAAGATGAATTAAACTTAAATAAAGAAGATTATTTATATGAAGAATTACTTGATTTAAAAGTAAAAAGTGATAATATAACATATGGATTAGTCACTGAGGTTTTATATGGTATAAATCCTCTTATAAAAGTAGATAATAAATTTTATATACCACTTAAAGGAGACTTTATAAAAAAAGTAGACTTAAATAAAAAAGAAATAATAACAAGTGACTTAAAAGGATTGATAATATGAAAATAAGCATCTTAACATTATTTCCAGATATGTTTACTAACATATTAAATGAATCAATAATAAAAAGAGCAATTGATAAAAAGTTAGTTGAAATAAAGCTTATCAACATAAGAGATTACTCTAAATTAAACAATAACCAAGTAGATGATACTCCATATGGTGGTGGTGCTGGGATGGTATTAATGTACCCACCAGTATTAGATGCAGTAAATGATATTAAAACAGAAGATTCAAAAGTAATAATATTATCACCAGAAGGAAAAACTTATAATCAAAATAAAGCAAAAAAATATAAAGATTTAAAACACTTAATAATAATATGTGGTCATTATGAAGGATTTGATGAGAGAATAAAAACCTTAGCCGATGAAATAATAAGTATTGGTGATTATATATTAACAGGTGGAGAAATAGCTGCTATGTCAATAATAGATAGTACAGTAAGATTACTTCCAGGTGTTATTAATAATGAAAGTTTAGAATCTGAATCATTTAATGATAATCTACTAGATTATCCAGTATATACTAAACCTCAGATCCATAATAATTTAAAAGTACCTGATATATTATTATCCGGAGATCATAAAAAAATAAAAGAATATAGAGACAAAGAAAGAATAAGAGTAACAAAAGAAAATAGAGAAGACTTACTAAAATAGGGTGGTTTTATGTTAAAGTTAGAAAAAACAAATTTTAAAATAATCGATATAAACAAAAGTAATAAAGAAATATTAATTGAAGATAACATTAAATTAAATAACCAAATATTAATTGATAAATATTATTTAGAAAAAATAATGCCTAAAATCAATAAAATATCAAAAAAAATAATTGAAGATGAAGATGAAGATCCATCTAAAATAAAAAGTCTTTATGATGAACTAAAAAAATTAAGACTATTTTTCTTAAATAACTATGAAAAAAATATGTCTAAAAAAGCAGTTGATTACTATATGAAAAACATAAGATTTCTTGCTCTTGAATTAAGAGGAAGAGAAAAAATTAAATATAATGAAAAAACATCTTCAAGAAGAAGATAAAAAGTTGAAATCATGATCTATATGTGATACAATCAGTTTGCTTTAAAAAAAGCTTCTATAAATCCGCTTTAAAAAAAATAAATGATTTTAGAATATATATAATATAGAAAGAGAGTGATTTTGATGCATCCTTTAATTGAAAAAATTAATTCAAAACAAATCAAAAAAGATACTCCAGAATTTAGAGTTGGAGATACTGTAAGAGTAGATGTATGGATTAAAGAAGGAAAAAAAGAAAGAATTCAAGCATTTGAAGGCTTAGTTATATCTAAAAAAGGTGGCTCAGTATCTGAAAAGTTTACTGTAAGAAAAAAAAGTGGAAACGTTGTAGTTAAAAGAACATTTCCAGTTAACAGCCCACTAATAGATAAAATAACAGTTATTAAAAAAGGTTATGTACGTAGAGCTAAACTTAACTTCCTTGATAACATGGCTAAAGAATATAAAGTAAAAGAAAGAAATTAACTTTCTTTTTTTTATTTAAAGTTATATAATAACCTCATGGAGAAAAAAATGGAAAAATTTGATGACTTATATTGTTATCCTATGAGTGATGTTTTAATTAATAAATTAGACATATGGGATGATAAAGAACTAAAAGAAGAAGAAAGAAAAATTACTGCTGAAGCTAAATTTAGATTAAAAGTTAATCCTTTAGATGGAAATTTTGATTTTGATCATTTAAAAGATATTCACTATGAACTATTTAATGAAATATATAAGTGGGCTGGTGAAATAAGACAAATACATATGCTAAAAGATAGAGAACCATTTTGCCTGCCAGAGCATATCGAATCATATGCAAAGAAAATATTTGGTGATTTAAAAAAAGAAAAATTTTATATCTTTTATAGTGATGAAATTACCATAGAAAAACTATCGAAATTCTTCAGTGATTTAAATGTTTTACATCCATTTAGAGATGGAAATGGAAGAACTCAAAGAATATTTATGGAAATGTTATGTGAAATAAATGGATTAAAAATAGACTTTGATGATGTATCAAAAGAAGAAATGACAGAGGCTTCACTTTACGGGAATTATGGCAACTTTGAATTATTTAGAGAAATGATAATTAAAAATCATGAAACATTATCTTTTGAAAAACAACAAAAAAATATAAACAAATATTGCAGTGATGAAACAGTTTCATATATATTAAATATGAAACAACCAAAAGCTAAAATTAAACATAGAAAACTATCATAAAATATACTTGATAGTTTTTTTATCTCACCTTGAGAAAAAAGAAGTTTTATACTATAATTAATTAAGATAGAGGAATATATGAATATTATAGATATAATAACAAAAAAGAAAAATAAAGAAGAATTAACAAAAGAAGAACTTTCTTTTGCTTTTAATGGATATTATAAAAACGAAATAAAAGACTATCAAATGAGCTCTTTATTAATGGCCATTACAATAAATGGAATGACTTTAAATGAAACGATAAACTTAACGGATATATTTATAAATAGTGGAGAGGTGTATACCTTTACTAAAAGAGTATCTGATAAACACTCAACAGGTGGAGTTGGAGATACAACTTCATTTATAGTCGGACCAATAGTAGCATGCATGAATATACCAATGGCAAAAATGAGCGGAAGATCACTTGGATACACTGGCGGAACTATTGATAAATTAGAAAGTATTCCAGGTTATAAAACTGAATTAACAAAAGATGAATTTTTAAATCAAATAGATAAAATTGGATTATCAATATGTTCTCAAACAGATAATCTAGTTCCACTAGATAAAGTAATATATGCCTTAAGAGATGTAACTGGAACAACAGAGAGCCTTCCTTTAATTGCTGCATCAATTATGAGTAAAAAAATAGCAAGTGGTGCTACTTATATAGTTATAGATATAAAGGTTGGAAATGGTGCATTAATAAAAACAAATAAAGATGCTGAAATATTTTCAAACTGGGTAAAAGAAATCGGACTTCATTATGATAAAAAAGTAAAAACAATCATAACTAGTATGGACGCTCCTTTATCACTTGCAATCGGAAACTCACTTGAAGTACTTGAAGCAATAGATGTCTTAAAAGGTAAGAGTAATAGATTAAAAAAGGTAAGTACTGAAATAGCTGCTAATATTGTAAGCATGGCAAAAGGAATATCAGTTGAAGATGCTTTAATCTTATCTAATAACGTCCTTAAAAAAGGATCAGCCTATAAAATGTTTGAAAAATGGATAGAAACTCAAGGAGGAAACTTATCAGAAATAAAAGTTAGTGATAAGGTATTTGTCTTAAAAAGTAATGAAAAAGGTATAATCGAAGATATAAATGCACTAAGCTGCGCTAAATTATCACTTAAACTTGGAGCAGGTAAATTAAATAAAGAAGATACAATTGATCATAGTGTCGGAATTAAAATACTAAAAGATATTGGTGATACTGTTTCTCCAGGTGATGCACTTGCAGATATATACGTAAAAGACTTTAATATAAATTTAACGGAAGAAGATTTAAAATTATTTAAAATCAAACAAATGTGATAAACATTTGTTTTTTTATAAAAGAAGTAAATTACCTTTACAAATAAACATATAAATACTATAATAAAAGACAAATTTGGAGGTGACTAATTTGAAAGAAAATATACCAGCACTACTTTTAAAAAAGTTATCTTTATTACCTCTTCAAGAGGTAAGAATTGAGTTAAATAATGAGCTAAGTAAAAAAGTTATTGATCTTTCAATTGCAAAATACAATAATAAAATATTAGTATTGGTTCCAAATAACTTACTTGAAGAATCACCTTCATTAAAAGATCTTCCAAAAACAGGAGTATTAACGCAAATAAAATCTTGTATTGAGCTTCCAAGTGGTAATTATAGAGTTGTAATATCAGGAGTAAATAGAGTAAATGTACTTGGATACTCAAATGATAATAATGGAATATTAATATCAAATATAAAAAAAATATATATAGCAAAAGATGAAGGTTTAGAAGAAGAAGCCTTAAAGCAAAAACTAAATGATCTAACTAAATTATATATAAAATTAAACCCTGAAGTATCAAACTCAATTTTAAATAAAATAAAAGAAGCTAAAAACTTAGATAAAATAACTGACTTAATAACATCATTTATAAACTTACCAAAAGATAAGAAAATGAAATATATAAATGAATTTGATGAAAAACAAAGAGCTAAATACTTAATTGAAGATATAACAATCGAACTAGAAATAATAAAATTAAATAATAAATTAGAAAAAGAAATAAGAACTTCATTTGAAAATGAGCAGCGCGAATTTATAATAAAAGCCAAAATAGATAAATTAAATGAAGAACTTGGAATAATAGATCATAAAGCAAGTGAAATAAAAGAATATGAGGAGAAAATCAAAAGTTTTAAAGCTCCTAAAGAAATAAAAGTAAAATTAGAAACAGAGTTAAATAAATATAAATATACACCAGATAATAATCCTGATGCATCAGTTATAAGAAATTATATTGATACACTTTTAAGTGTACCTTATAAAAAATATTCAAAAGAAGAACAAGATATTAAAAAAGTAAAAACTAAATTAGATGAAACTCACTATGGAGTTAATCATGTTAAAGAAAGAATGATTGAATACGCTAGTTTAAAAGCATTAAATAAAGAATTAATAAATCCAGTTATATGCTTAATTGGGGCTCCTGGAGTAGGTAAGACTACCCTTGCTATGAGTATTTCAAAAGCACTTAAAAGAAACTTCTTTAAAATAAGTGTTGGGGGATTAAATGATTCAAGCGAGTTAATCGGACATAGAAGAACTTATCTAGGTGCATCACCTGGTAAAATAATGTCTGCTATTATAAAAAGTAAAACAAGTAATCCAGTAATATTAATTGATGAAGTTGATAAAATGGTAAAAGATTATAAAGGAGATCCAGCAAGTGTGCTTCTTGATGTTCTTGATGAAAACATGAATAAAACATTTGTTGATAATTATATTGAAGAAGCATTTGATTTATCAAATACATTATTTATATTAACTGCAAATGATGAATCCCAAATACCACCAGCTTTAAAAGATAGACTTGAAATAATGCATATAGATAGCTATACTGTTTTTGATAAAAAAGATATCGCTCAAAATTATTTGATAGATAAAATATGTGAAAAATATAAACATCATAAAATAAAAATAAAAGATGAAGATATTATATATATAATAAATAATTATACTATGGAAAGTGGAGTTAGAGATTTAGAGCGCCTTTTAGATAAATTAATAAGAAATGTTATTATCAATAAAAAAGACAAAATAGATATAAAATATATAAAAGAAATATTAAAAACACCACTATATGAAAATATAAAAAAGGAAAATAAAATAGGAGAAGTAAACGCTCTTGGTGTATGCCCAATGGGAGGCAGAATTATATCTATTCAAAGTGCATTAATACCAAATGAAAGTGGAATATTAATAACTGGTAAAACAGATGATTCAACTAAAGATAACATTGATGTTGTAATAAGTTATTTAAAAATAAATAAACTAATAAAAGAAAAAGATTTAAAAGAAAATAAAATACATGTTAATTTTAATGAAGATGTAAAATTAGGTGGAGCATCTGGTTCACTTGGAGTAGCTGCTTCAATCTTAAGTTTATTTAAAAATAAAAAAATAAAAGATGATATATCTTTTACTGGTAAAATAGATCTTCACGGAGATATTAAAAAAGTATCTTCAGTAAAAGAAAAAATAATTACTTCATATAATAATAATATAAAAAAAATATATCTACCAAAAGAAAATATAAATGATATAAAAGAAATACCAGAATTTATATTAAAAGAAATAGATTTAAAATTTATAAATAATTTTAATGAAGTAGTAAAGGATTTATTTAATGACTGAAGCTAAATTCACAATGAAAGATGAAAATTTTACTTGTCTTAATTGTAAAAAAGAAGTTAAAAAATTAAACTATACCGCAAGAAATCACTGTCCTTACTGTCTTCATTCCATTCATGTAGATATTAATCCAGGAGATAGAAAATCTACTTGCAAAGGAGTTTTAATTCCAACTGGAATAAAATTAATATCAAAAGATAGAATCAAAATTATCTTTAAATGTAATAAATGTAATGAAGAGAAAAACAACATATCAGCACTAGATGATAATATGGATTTAATAATAGATTTATCTAAATATTAAGTCCTTTTTTTTATTCTTAAAATATATTATAATGAGTATATACTAGGAGGATAAAATGAAAAAAAACGGATTTATCGCTACATCAATATTATATTCTTTTTTTCTAGTTTTTTGTTCTTTACTAGTTGGAATTTTAGCAACATCAATGCATAATAGATTACTACTTAATGATGTAAAAGATACAATAAAAAAAGACTTAGTTAATATAAATAATAAAGGTTCATATAATTTAAAAGCGGGAGACTTTTTAGTAATGCCTCTTTTTAAAAAAGGAGAAGGAATTTATTTAAAAGATTCTCTTTGGGTAGTTGAAAATATAAATGATAATGTAATATATGTTGTAAGTAAAGAACCAATATTAAAAACAAATAAATATACAACAAGTGTTATAATGCAAGAAGAACTAGATAAATATTACAATCAGTATACTACAACTGGATTTTTCCCGGGCTCACCACATGTTACCTATTTAACAAGATCCAAAATAAATGAACATAAAAATATATCAAATGAATTAATTAAATCATCTTTGTATGATGTTACTAATGATTATATATATTATGATACAAATAAATTTTATTTAAAAAGAAACTGCACATTATCAGCATGTTCTGAGTTTGGTAATAACTTAATTTCACCAAATGAATATAATGTAAGATTATATGCTTATTTAAATAATAATATATATATACAAAGTGGAACTGGATCAATAAATAATCCATATCAAATAAGTTATTATGCACTTGATGGATTAGTTCTTCATTATGATTCTTTAAATACAACAGGTAATAAAGGATATATTACATCTAACTTAACTCATGTAACTGATTTAAGCGGAAATAGTCAAAATGGATCAGCAGTAGATAATTACAATATAGATAGTTACTATGGAGTAAAAGTTCAACTTCCAAATGTAATTGATACAAATTTAGAATTTAATTCAATATCAAATAAAAATATGACAATAGAATTTAGAACAGGAAGTAGATTTTCTTTAGCAGGAAGTATTTTAGGTCATACTCTTATTAATTTTAATTATGATGATACTAACAACTCACATAAATTAACTTTAATGGCATATATATTTCCTTATAATACTCAAAATTTTAATTATACATATTATAATCTTAAAAATGAAAATACTGTATCTATAGTAGTAAATGATAATAAAGTTAAAATATATATAAATGGAGAATTTAAAGAAGAAGTAAAACAACCAATTGCGTTTCCAGAAGGAAATTTTAAAATAGGTACATATGGAAATGGAATCATTGGCTTTAAATCACTAAGAATATATAATAGACAATTAACAAGCGAAGAAGTAAAAACTAACTATGAAAATGATTTAAGGTGGTATAAATGAAAAATAATAAAGGATTTGTCTTAATAGAGACAATAATTGTTGTAACAATTATATCACTTGGCTTAATATCAATATATTCTTCATTTTCAACCATATTTGGAAAAACAAAACAAAAAAGTACTCATGAAAATGTAGGAGATATATATAAAGCATATTATATTGGTAATTATTTAATTGAAAATAATATGATTTCATTTGGCTTTAATAAATATGAAAGCAAAAATTTAACTGGAAATTTAAAATTCATATTAGAAGAATTTAATGTCGAGAAAATGTATGTAATATATAGTGAAATGCACTATGATCACTTAATTGATAAAGTGAACTTAGATGGATCAACACTAGCTTTTCTAAATTCCTGGAATGACTTTGAATTAGGTAAAATAAATATAATAATAAAAACAATAAAAGAAAATGAATTTCATTTTGCATCAGTATATATATCACCACCTACCGAAGAACCTGAAACATATCGTTTAAATAACGAAGTAACAAGAAGATATGGAAGTAAATCATCAATAACAGAGGCGCCAATTTCATCATTTTCGATTGTTCCTAGTAGTTCTACAAACTTAATGTATAAAATGACAGATGATTATGGAATATCTTATTATTACAAAGGAGCTATGCCATATATAAATAATAATATTATATTTGGCGGATACAGATGGAAAATACTTAGATTAAATGGAGATGGAAGTGTTAGATTAATATATTACGGAACTTGCCCAGAAGATGAATGTAATTTTGCTACTCCATATGAAACTTTGCAAAAAACTTCATATAACTTAACTTCAAATGATATTGAATATGTTTCATTTTTTCCTAATGATGCAAATAGTAATGTAAAAAACTTCTTAGATGATTGGTATGTTAATAACTTCTTTAAAACAAAATATGAAAAACATATAGTTGATAGTATATTTTGCTCAGATATGAGTTTGACAGGTGCTAATGTTTTTTCTGGAGAAACAAGATTAGTAACCAATAAATTACCAACACTTAAGTGTCCAAATAAAGAAGATGCTTATACAGTAAATGATATAACATTAGGTAACGGTAAACTAACTTATCCGGTTGGATTAATTACAGGTGATGAATTATCGGTAGCAGGTCAAGTTAATAATGAAACTTATTATAGTTCATTTTTATATTCACCATACTCATACTATACAATGACACCGAAATCATACACTCCAAACTCACCAAAATTATTTGTTTCAAATACTGGTGGAATCCATGAAATAGGCGTTAAAACTTCAATAGATATAAGACCCGTTATAAATTTATCAGGAAATACTGAAGTATCCGGAAGTGGAACAACACTTGATCCGTATAAAGTAGTTTATTAGGAGGATTTATGAGACTAGAGATAAGAGAAAATAAAATTATAAATTTAGATGAAATAAAATCCTTCGTAAATAAAACTGATAACGTTTTTGAACTAAGAGAGTTTTTAATCAATATAAAAGATTTTGATAAAGTATATGAAGAGATAAAAGAAATCAAAAGAGTAATAATATTAAAAACATTAATCGAAAAACCAAAAGGATATATAGAAATAAGTGAAAATGAATGCTTAAGATTAATTAAAACTTTATTTACAACAGGTAAAATTACAAAAAGAGAAACAAAAGACCTTCATATATATATAGAAAATATATTAGATAAATATGAAAGAGAAGTTATTACTAAAGTTGAAAGTGATTTACTTGAAATGTATATGTTTTATTTAAAAGACATAAATACAAAACCTATAAAAGGTGAAAAAATTTATATCATGAGATATGATGATAAAATATATGCAGAAGAAAAAAAGTTAAAAGAACAGAAGATTAAAGAAGAAGCAAAACAAAAAAAATTATCAAAGGAGAATTCATCTAAAGGAATTGTAACATCAGCTTTAATATTAGAAGCTACAATGCTTTTAGGTATGATTTTAAGTCTTCTATTACTTGCAAAAAGATAGAGATAAAGTATAATATATTTAAGGAGATGAATAAAAATAATAAAAGAAACTGAAAATAAAATGGAAAAAGTAATTGCTAATTTAGAAGCTAGATTAGTAAATGTCAGAGCTGGAAGAGCAAATCCTGCAATGTTAAAAGGAATAATGGTAGATTACTACGGAGCATCAACTCCGCTTACATCACTTGCAACAATAACTGTTCCAGAAGCTAGATCACTTCATATTAAACCATTTGATAAATCATCATTAAAAGAAATTGATAAAGCTATCTTTGAGGCTAACTTAGGTATAACACCAACTAATAATGGAGAAGTTATTATCCTTACAATACCAGCATTAACTGAAGAAAGAAGACGCGAGTATGTTAAAGATGTTAAACAAATGGGTGAGGAAGGCAAAGTGGGAATAAGAAAAGTTAGAGAAGATGCGAGAAACACTGTTAAAAAACTAGAGCTTCCAGAAGATGAAACTGAAAGAGAATATAAAGAGATTCAAGACTTAACAGTAAAATATAATGATAAAATAGATAAAATACTTAAAGAAAAAGAAGCAGAATTAATGACTGTTTAAGAGATTTTATCTCTTTTTTTTATAAAATAAAATAATTAGCACTCTTTACTTGACAAGTGCTAAAAAGGGTATTATAATTACTTTAGCACTTAAGAAAAAGAGTGCCAAAAAGGTAGTGATAACATGAATGAAAGGCAAAGAGAATTACTTAAATTAATCATCGAGCAGTACATAAAAGAAGTAAAACCAGTTGGAAGTAAGTCTTTAGTAAAAGAGATGAACTATTCAAGTGCAACTATAAGAAATGATATGGCTTACTTAGAAATACTCGGCTACTTAGAAAAAACACACACTAGTAGTGGAAGAATTCCCTCTGAGGAAGGCTATAAGTTTTATGTAGATAATTTAATGAAGCCAAAAGAAATAACTGGAGATGATGTTTTAAAACTTCAAACAATTTTAAATAATAAAAATTTAGTCGTATCAGATGCTATAGCTAAATGTATGGAGATAGTAAGTGATATAACTAACTACACAAGTGTTGTACTTGGTAAAGATAATAATAAAGAAGTTTTAAAGCAAGTAAATATAATACCAATAGATGATACAAAGGTAGTTGCCGTATTAGTTACTGGAACTGGCTATGTATCAAATAAACAAACAGTTGTTCCAAGTAATATAAATGTAAATGAAATAGTGAAATCATGTGACATAATAAATAAAAACTTAACTGGAACAAAATTAACTGAAGTTAATTCAAAACTAGAATATGAAGTAAAACCAATTATTGCTACTAAAATAAAACAATATGAAGAAGTTATGAATTTCTTTCAAGATGCTTTTAATGATTTTACAGTTAAACAAAGCGATGTCTTCTTTTCAGGAAAAACAAATATATTAAAACAACCTGAATATAATGAAGCAGATAAAATAAAAGGAATCGTAAGTAAACTTGAAAACGTTGAATTAATCAAAAGAATTGAAACTGATGATGAAGGTATAAATGTTTATATTGGTGAGGAAAATAAATTTGATGAAGATGTAACTGTAGTTAAAACTAGTTATGATGTAGATGGCCAAAAAGGTACAATGGCAATTATCGGACCTAAAAGAATGGAATATGATAAAGTTGTAATGCTTTTAAACTATATAAAAAACTACTTAGAAAGGGATAGAAAATGAAAGAAGAAAAGCAAAAAGATAGAGATAAAAAAGAAATAAAAAAATTAAAAGAAAAAATAAAAGAACTAGAGTTAAATTTAGAAGAAGAAAAAGAAAAATCCTTAAGATCAAAAGCAGAAATGCTAAACTTTAAAAAAAGAATCTTAGAAGAACAAAATCATACACTAAAATATGCAAATGCTAACTTAATCGAAGAAATGTTATCAATAGTAGATAACTTTGAAAGAGCAATTATTCTAGATGATAATGATT
>CAZGWM010000006.1:0-29925 GCA_964529195.1 uncultured Muribaculaceae bacterium
TTTAGTAGTTGTAAATCGATCATTTTGAGTAGGGCATTTTAAATTAGGTGCTTTTACAGTATAAAATTTGTGATACGCAGCGTAGTGAGTTTCAGTAGAACCGAATCCAGTTCCAGTGGCAGCACCACCTATTTCACTTCTTAATTGTCTATTATTACAAAATATTGTATCAAATACATACTTTTCATATTTTTTACTTTTTATATTTGTTGTGTACCATGCATCTAGATAATTTTTGATTGTTGGGTTTGTTGTGTTAGTTGTAGCTTGAGATCTACTTGTAGATGCTGCTCCATTTGCGCCACCAAACATATACCCCACATATTTAGCATCATTTGAATTAGTATTAAATCTAGCTGTTCCATTTGCATTATATAAGCTATGGCTTGTTGCCAGTTTCATATTAGTTACTGTTCCAGTTGAGTTTATGGTGCACGAATTATTAGCACATGGGCCATTGTATAATAGTCTTATACTACCATCACCATTTATTCTTATTATTTTCCACTGATGATTTGCAAAGATTAAATTGTTTCTAACTGCTGTTTTAGCTCCTCTAAAGTAATATGATGTCCCGTGATCATCAGCCATTGAATACATTTTATTTTCAGATGATGTATTTATTGAATTAAATAATGATGATGAAGCGGCAACTATACTTGATTTTCCTCCATTATTAGCAAAAATGGTATCCGTAAGTTTCCCCGGAAGCTCAGTGCATGTTGATGCTGTTTTTGTTCCTTCTTTTATACTTATATAAAATTCAAAGTTTTTTCCTAAATTATCTACTTGGTAAACTTCATTTGGAAAATATAATTTTAAAGAATAAGTATGAACTTTAGTCCCGGTTATTGGTCCAACAAAAGTTCCATTTCCTAATACTTCCTCACCAGTTCCAGTATTTAAAAAACACATGCTTTTACTTGATGAGGGAACTATTGTTCCGTTTGAACCAGTATTAGTACTTGTTAGGTTATAAGATATTCCATAGTTGGTAAATGTGTTTTTTTGTTTTACTATCGCTAAATTATAACGTAGCGTTGATGATATTGAAGCACTAGCTGTTACAGTAAATGTTTTGGTTGCAAAAGGATTTGAAGATACACTCATTTGGCCTAAAACAATATTTGGGCCCCCACTGTAATTTATTATCATTTCACCGCCTGTTACATTTATAGTTGTTGTCTCTTCACTATTATTTATTTTGGCTGAAAAATAAGCGTAACTAAATGCACTTATTAAACTAATTGCTATTATAGTTACAATAATATTTAGTATAGTAAATAATTTGTTTTTTAATTCTTTTTTTTGCTCATCAATATCTTTATCTACATCCATTAATTCTCCCCTACTTATATTGTTATTTTATTTTATAAAAAAAGTGTAATAATTTACACTATTTGAAATGGATTATTTAATGAGCCATCTCCTGTTATCTTAATATTTCCTTTTATATTTATAACAGGTCTTAAATAAAGATTATTTAAGATACTTTGATTAAATAGTTTCCCTTCATTAGTTACAATCATATTATTTATAGTATTATCAAAACTATATGGGTCTAAAAGCCACCAGTTATAGGCTTTAGATAAATAATTGTTATTGTTTGAAACATTATATACAAACCCGGCTAAAGAAGCTTCATTTGATGTTAAAAGCCCGATTTCATTATATATTAAATCCTCTTTATTATGACATCTAATTGATGGAGTTTTATTTTTCTCTAGCTTATATCTTGAACCATAATAAATTATATTTTCTGTTTTTTCTTCACTTATATCACTTTGCAGTTCTTTATTTAAACAAAATGATCCTTTATATAATATTTCTTTATCAATTATGTTTTCATCGAGCCAGTTTTCTAAGTTTGTTTTAATTAGGCTATCTTCTTCATTTATAAATCCTATATACTTAGTTTCACTAGCAAGCGGATTATAAATTGATGTTAACTCTGGATCTATAAATGATGTACAATCTTCCCTCTCGCAATTTCCGCTATAGATTAATCTAATTGATTTATCATCATTTACTCTTATTATCTTAAATAATTTCTCTTCAATGATAATATTATTATGTAAATTATTATCACCTCTATAGTAATAAGAATATCCTTTGTTATCTAGTATTTTATATATTCCGTTTTCACTGTTTATATTCTCAAATTTATTTTGATCTAATTCTTGAATATTTAAAATACTTCCGCCCTGATATAATACATGTGATATTAAATAATCATCTTCCTTTACATCAGTTATTTTATTTAATAAATTTAAAGTATTATGAGCAAAGCCATAGTTTACCTTAAACAATATTTTTTTAGGCTGATTAGATGTATTTGTTATTATTAATTTAATTAGTTTATTTCCACCTTCAGGAATTATATCGGTAATATTATCTAAAGATAAGTTACTTTTTTTAACTGTTATAAACTCATCATCAGATACAGTTATATCACACTTATCATCATCACATATTTCATATGTTAATTCATACTTTGTATCAAAGTATTCAAGTGCTTCTATCTGAAGATCTATAATTGTCTCTCCGTCTGGATTGATATTAGCAATAGTTCCTTGTTTTCCATCTATATATAAACCATAACTTATTCCAGCTACTTTCGCGTTCATAAATTCATTTGTATCAGCTGATGTAAAAGATGCAAAAGCAGCATTTAATGCAAGACCAAAAACAACTAGAATTATTGCACCTAGCATATATATTACTTTTTTAGATTTTAAAAGTTTTGTGAAATTGCTTTTCATATTCTTTATCCTCACATATAGTATATTCTATATAGAATAACTTTTCAATATTTAAAATAATATATTATCAACGTTATCTTTATCATTATACAAATCTTCAAACTTACTTTTCTTTTTATTTATAGTTAGAATTATTATTCCGATTATTATCATTGCAAATGATACAATTTGGGCTACTTTAAATCCATTTAATAAAAGAGCATCAGTTCTGCTTGATTCGATTAATATTCTTATTAAACCATATCCAATTAAGTATACAGCACTTAATGATCCAACTTTTATATATTTTGTTTTTCTTAAAATAATTAATATTATAAATAATACTAAGCATAATATTGATTCATAAAAAAATGTAGGAGTGTAGTATATACCATCTATTAACATTCCGTTTATTACAAAATCAGGAACAAACATTTTTTTAAGATGGGCTGCAGTAGTAGCAGCGCCATGGGCCTCACTATTAAAAAAATTACCCCATCTTGCTATAGCTTGTGCAAGAGATAAGCTTGGAACAATAAAATCTATATATCTTGGTAATTTAGCTTTATATTTTTTGGTATATAATGCCATAGTTATAACTCCGGCTATTATGCCTCCATGAATTGCAAGTCCACCATTCCATATTTGGTATATTTCACTTAAATTACTACTAAAATAATCCCAGTTAAATATAACATAATATAATCTAGCTCCTATTATACCAGTTATTATTGCCCAAAATACCATGTTAAATATAAAGTCTTCTTTTATATTAAATTTTCTTACTTCTTTTTGAATCAAGTACATTCCTATTATTATTGAAACTAACATTAAGAGAGAATACCATTTTAAAGAAAATGTACCTATTGTTATAAACACTGGATTCATTATTTATTTCCTATTATTTGTTTTGTTATTACTACATCTAAAATTATATTCATTACTGAAATAAATATTGATATAAAAAATGGTACTATCCATCCATCTAAAACAAAATTATTTCCCATAAAAAATGAAGTTAGTTTTAAAATCATTACATTTATAAAAGGATAAAATAATCCAACTGACATTATTGTTATTGGAAGTGTTAAGAGTTTTAAAACTGGTTTTACAGTCATATTTAATACCATAATTAAAAGAGCTGCTATAAAAGCATATTTAAATCCACTTATATAAAATCCTTTAAATACTGATGTTGCTAAAAGAAGAACAGATGTATTAATAAGAGCTGTTATTATTACTTCTATGATTTTATCTTTTGGTTCTTTTTGTTTCTCATAAATTTTCATATTATCACCATGTTCATTATATAATTTTTATGCTTATTTATCAATATACAAAATAAAAGCGAACACGATAATCACTTTTATTTTGTGAGTATATTTATTGCATTTTTAATTCTTTCTTTGGTCGGAGGTTTTATATCGTTTAATAAATATGGTATTTTTAAGGTTTCATATTTATATTTTCCAAGTTCATGATATGGTAGTACTTCTACTTTTTTAACCGCATCTCCTAAAGTATCAATAAATTTTCTTAAAGAAATTAAATCTTCATCATTATCAGTATAATTTGGTACTAAGACATGTCTTATCCATATTGGATGTTTTTTTAATGATAAGTCTTTTGCCATATTTAATACATTTATATTTTCATTCATTGTTAATTTTTTATGTTTTTCATTATCTATATGTTTTATATCAAGTAAAACTAAATCAGTATATTTTAATAATTCTTCATATTTAGAATAAAAGGGCTCATCTTTTGTAAATGTGCTTCCACATGTATCTATAGCTGTATGTATATTATATTTTTTTGCTTCTTTAAAAAGCTCAATTAAAAATTCTATTTGATGAAGTGGTTCACCTCCAGATACAGTAATTCCTCCTTCTTTTCTCCAGTATTCTTTATATTTTAAAGCTTCTTTTATTAATTCTTCAGAAGCTTTTTCATTTTCTTTAGTAAAGGCCCAAGAATCTGGATTATGACAATACAAACATCTATACATGCATCCTTGCATGAATATTACAAATCTTATTCCTGGTCCATCTACAGATCCAAAAGATTCAGTTGAGTGAATATATCCTTTTTTAGATTCTTTCATGGAACGTCCTATTTATTACATCAAGCTGCTGATCTCTTGTTAGTTTAATAAATTTAACTGCATATCCTGATACTCTTATAGTTAATTGAGGATATTCTTCTGGTTTATCCATTGCATCTAAAAGTGTTTCTTTATCAAGTACGTTTATATTTAAATGAAAGCCACCTTTTTTAGTATATCCATCAAGTAAGTTTACTAAATTATTCACTTTTGACTCATCATTATTTCCAAGAGCTGATGGCACGATTGAAAATGTATTTGATATTCCATCTAGAGCTAGTTCATATGGCAGTTTAGCAACTGAATTCAAACTTGCTAGCGCTCCATTTTCATCTCTTCCATGAAGTGGGTTAGCACCTGGAGCAAATGGTTTTCCTGCTTTTCTTCCATCTGGAGTATTTCCAGTTTTAAGTCCGTATACAACGTTTGATGTTATTGTTAAAATTGATACTGTATGAACTGAGTTTCTATATGTTTTATTTTTCTTAATTGAGTTATTAAAATATTCAAGTAAAGAAACTGCTATATCATCAACTCTATCATCATCATTACCATATTTAGGATAATCACCAATTACTTCATAATCTATAGCTAAGTTGTTTTCATCTCTTATTACTTTTACTTTTGCATATTTAATTGCTGAAAGTGAATCAACTGCTACTGATAAACCTGCTATTCCTGTTGCCATAAATCTAGTAACTTCAGTATCATGAAGTGCCATTTCAGATGATTCATAACTGTATTTATCATGCATATAGTGAATTACATTAAGTGTATTTATATAAAGTTTAGCAAGCCAGTCTATTACTGTTTTATATTTATCAAGTACTTCATCATAATCTAAATACTCTGATGTAACTGGAGCAAATTGTGGTCCAGTTTGTTTTTTACTTATTTCATCAATTCCACCATTTATTGCATATAATAATGCTTTAGCTAAGTTTGCTCTAGCTCCGAAATACTGCATTTCTTTTCCAATTCTCATCGCTGATACGCAGCATGCTATTCCGTAGTCATCTCCATATTTAGATCTCATTAAATCATCATTTTCATATTGGATACTGCTTGTATTTATCGATACTTTAGCGCAGTATTTTTTAAAGTTTTCAGGTAAATATCTTGACCATAAAACGGTTAAGTTTGGTTCTGGTGCCGGGCCTAAGTTTGTTGTTGTATGTAGGAATCTAAAACTACTTTTAGTTACAAGCGCTTTTCCATCTAAGCTAATTCCTCCAATTGCTTCAGTTACCCATGTTGGATCTCCTGAGAATAATTCATTATATTCTGGTGTTCTTGCGAATTTAACTAATCTTAATTTCATTACAAAGTGATCTATTAGTTCTTGAGCTTCTTTTTCGGTTATTTTATTTTCTTTTAAATCTCTTTCAATATAAATATCTAAAAAAGTTGATACTCTTCCAAGAGACATTGCCGCTCCATTTTGTTCTTTTATTGCAGCTAAGTATCCAATATATGTCCACTGGACTGCTTCTTTAGCATCTTTAGCAGGTTTTGATACATCAAATCCATATATATCACCCAGTTTTTTTATTTCTTCTAAAGCTTTTAATTGATCTGTTAGTTCTTCTCTTTGTCTTATTATATCTTCAGTAAACGAATCAGGTGTTAAATTTTCTTTGTCTTTTAATTTTTCTTCAATTAAAAAATCTATTCCATAAAGAGCAACTCTTCTATAATCTCCAATAATTCTTCCTCTACCGTATGCATCTGGAAGTCCTGTTATTATTCCTGTTCTTCTAGCGTCTCTCATTTCACTAGTATAAGCATCAAATACTCCTTGGTTATGAGTCTTTCTATAATTATTAAATATATAACTCATCTCTTCATCAATTTTATAACCATATTCTGATGCTGATTTTTCTGCTACTATTATTCCCCCAAAAGGTTGAAAAGATCTTTTAAACGGTTTATCAGTTTGAAAGCCAGTTATTTTTTCTTTTGTTTTATCTAAGTATCCAGCTTTATGGGATGTTATTGTTGATACTACTTTAGTATCTAAATCAAGAACACCACCTGCTTTTATTTCTTTTTTATCAAGAGCTATTACTTGATTCCATAAAGATAAGGTATCATCTGTTGGTTTTTCTAAAAAGGAATCATCACCTTCGTATAAAGTATAGTTATTTAAAATAAAATCCCTAACATCAACTTTTTCTCTCCATTTTGTTCCTTTAAAACTTTTCCACATTTCTTTGTTCAAGTGAATCACTCCTTTTACTATTATATAAATAGTATCATTTCAATAGTTTTCATTCAATGTTTGAATTATAACTTTACATGATAAAAGGAATTATTTGTTAATAATTCCTTTTGCTGTTAGTTTTGCTTTTAATTTTGTGCAAACAAATGGTTCTTCGTAGTAATCTTTTTCTTTTATTTCATTTTTATTTATATGTATATTTAAGTATTTTGCATTACTTGGAGTAATTATATTATATTTAGATAATCTATTTATTATATTTTTATAACTTACTCTATAATTTATGCTATATATTTCTAATTCTTTTAAATCTATTTTAATCCTTTTTTCATCAAATTCCTCTACAATACTTTTTCTTGGCATTAATAATGATAATGCAAATTCATCTGTTAGTTCATTTTTTTTATTTTCATTTATGATTAGTAACTCTCCTAAGTATTTAGCTATACTAAATCTTTGTTCATAACCTGTATTTTCTTTTAATACTACAATTACGGGAACATTGTTTATTATTTCATAAAATCCAATAAAATCTTTTGTTATATTATCTTTTGGAAGAGTTATTATCATCATTCCGTTGCTTTCAAGTAAGTAAACTAAGTTTGATATTGGACTTTGAACTGGTATTTGAAAAAATATTCTTAATTTAGTTGCAAGTGATTCAGCTTCATTTAAAGTACTTATCATGTGAACACCAAACTTATTATGTAATTTCATATCAGATAACTCCAGTAAATTAAAATAATTATTAATTTTATCAGATATAATATATTTTATTTTGTTTTTTGTTGATTCTGGTGTTTTATTTTTGCATTTAAAGTTAGTGAAATTTATTTTTATATCTTCTTCTAAATTTAAAAGTTCATCTATTGTTGTATCATATATGTTTGCAAATTCAGTTAATCTTTCTAAAGAAGCAATCATTGTATTTTTTTCATATTTAAAAATTGCCGGAGCTGACATGTTTAATAATTTTCCAGCTTCAGCCATTGATAAATTTTTCTTCATTCTAAATATTTTTAAGTTTTCACCGACAGTTCTTTTCATAAAACCTCCGTTAATTTTATTATAATTATATTCTACATTATTAACAGTGTTTTGTAAAGAAAAAGCATTGCTTAACCAGCAACGCTCATATTATTTTCTTTTAAGAATTCTATAAATTCATCATTAAAAATTTGAAGTTCTTTTCCGTTTAATGTTTTTTCAGTTGATCCAACTATATATCTTATAGTTATTTTTTTATTGTTTAAACCTAAATATACATCTAATAATTCTCTATTTAAGATTAAATTGTTTTTAAACTTTGATATTATTTTATCAAATTCTAAATATGTGCTTTTTTCATCAACATCTATTGTATAATCTAAGTTTGTTATAGGATATTTATTAACCTCTTTATAAACTTTATTTATTTTAGATATATTTAAATATTCTTCTATATTTATATCTATTATTACAAATGATTTTTTTCTATTTATTTTATTTGATAAATTTTTATTAAATACTTTTATTTTACCTAGAGTTTTATTATCACAATTTAAATTTAAAGTTAATTTATCATTATAATATTCTTTATCTATTCCATAATCAAATGTTACTTCTTTATTTTTTAAAGATAATATTAAGTTATAGGCGATATTTTTTGCTTTATTGTATGTTGTTTCTAAGTTTTCAGTATTATCAGATAATAATATTGTTAATTTCTTTTTATTTTCATTATTTTTAATAACGGTTGCTATTTCAAATATATTTAATGTTTCATAATTTTTTGTATTTGTGTTTGCTACTTCAAGTAAACTAAGAGCATGATCATCCCTTAATATATTATCTTTTGTTTTTCCTTTTAATTTAACATTATTTACTTCAATATTTATTTGATTTAAAAAGTCTGTTTCATTCCATAAGTATGTATGAACTTCATTTAAGTTATATTTATTTACTAAATATTCTTTTATTTGATATTCATCTTCATATGATGTTTCTCTACTATCAAAGATTAAATCCATTTTTAGTGGTTCTTCTTTAAAATTTTCATATCCATACATTCTTGATACTTCTTCAATTAGATCCTGCTCTATAGTTATATCTTTTGTTGCTCTAAAGGTTGGAACTATTACTTCAAATAAATTTTCTTTATTTAGAACTTTAAATTCAAGTGATGTTAATATATCTATTACTTTTTTGTCATCAATTTTAAAGCCTATATATTTATATAGTAAATTTTTATTTAAATTTATTTTTATTTCTTTAAATTCATTTGGATATATATCAGTTATATTTGAACCGAATTCCATTTCTTTATTTTCATCTTTTAGTAGTTTTATAAATCTTTTAGTTGCAATCATTGCTAAATTTGGATCTAAACTTTTTTCATATCTTGATGATGCTTCGGTTCTTAATCCTAATCTTGTTGCAGTTTTTCTTACTGTTGATGATTCAAAAGATGCACTCTCTAGTATTAGTGAATTTGTATTTTCAGTTATTTCACTTTCCATGCCACCCATAACACCAGCTACAGCAAAGTACTCTCCGCCATTTTTTATCATTAAGTCTTCTTTTGTTAAGCTTCTTTTTACATTATCTAGTGTTAAAAATGTATCTTTATCATTTGCTAATCCTACTTCAATATTTTTAACAGCACTTGAATCAAATGCATGCATTGGTTGACCTAGTTCAAGCATTATATAGTTAGTTAAATCTACTATTAAATTAATACTTCTCATACCAGTATAATATAAAAATATTTGCATCCACATTGGAGTTTCTTTATTTTTTATATTATCAAGTTTTGTTCCAATATATCTGTAGCATAATTCAGGGTTATTAATTTTTATATTTAAATCTTTTTTATTTTTATTGTTTTCTTCTAATTCAAGTGGGATTAGTTCATGCCCGGTTATAGCAGCTATTTCTCTTGCTATTCCGTAATGTCCCCATAAATCTGGTCTGTTTGTAAGTGATTTATTATCAATCTCAACTACAATATCTTCAATAGGTAAGATTTCTTTTATATTGACTCCTAGCTTAGTATCTTTTGGAAGTTCGATTATTCCATCATGATTATCGCTTATTCCAAGTTCTTTTCCGCTACACATCATTCCATAAGATTTTACTCCGAGTACTTCTCTTGCTTCAATGGTCATATCATCTATATAACCGCCTACTTTAATTAAAGCTCCTTTT
The DNA here is from genome assembly GCA_964529195.1 of uncultured Muribaculaceae bacterium. Lineage (GTDB taxonomy): Bacteria > Bacillota_I > Bacilli_A > RF39 > UBA660 > DUUS01. The sequence goes on from CAZGWM010000006.1 coordinate 10,253, forward strand.
AAACCTACTTTAACATTTGGAGCGCCACATACTACTTTATATGTTTCTTTTCCATCTGTTACTTCTAAAAGTGATAATCTTTGACTTTTAGGATGGGCTTCACATTTTGTTATTTCAGCTACTACAACATTATCAAAGTTATTTCCTTTTATTATAACTTCTTCTACTTCTGCAGTTCTAATTGTAAAAGTATCCCATATTTTTTCAAAGTTTATTTCATCACTATTTTTAATATGTTTTTTTAATGTATTACATGATATTAACATCTCTTCACCTACCTTATATTAAACTGATCTAAGTGTCTTAAATCGCCTGAATTTAAATATCTTATATCATCTATTTTATATTTCATCATTGCAAGTCTAGTAAGACCTAATCCAAAGGCAAATCCACTATAAACATTAGGATCAATTCCACCTTCTTTTAAAACCGAAGGATGAATCATCCCACAAGGACAAAGCTCAATCCAGCCAGTTTGCTTACATGTTGAGCATCCATCTCCTTTACATATACTGCAGCTTATATCAAGCTCAAAGCTTGGCTCAGTAAAAGGAAAGAATCCTGGTCTTAATCTTACTTCAATATTTTCTTTAAATACTTCTTTTAAGAAGCCTTTTATAATATATATTAAATTATTAATTGATATATCTTTATCTATTACCATTCCTTCTAGTTGAAAAAAGGTATTTTCATGTGATGCATCTAAATCTTCATTTCTAAAACATCTTCCTGGCGCGCACATTTTAAGTGGTGCTCCATATTTTTGCATTGTTCTTACTTGAACAGGACTTGTATGAGTTCTTAGAAGCATATCATTTGAAAGCCAGTATGTATCTTGCATATCTCTAGCCGGATGGTTTTTAGCTACATTAAGTGCTTCAAAGTTATAATATTCAGTTTCCATCTCCGGGCCATCAAGTACTAAAAATCCCATATTTTTAAGGATATCTGTTATATCTTTAGTCACTATAGTAACTGGGTGAAGTGATCCACCTTCTTTTTTAGGTGGAAGTGTTATATCAAATTCTTTTGTTTCTAGTTTATCAAGCGCTTCTCCATATCTTGCTATAAAAAGCTCTTCTAGATGTTTTTTTATTTGATTGAATTTTGGCCCATAAATTCTTTTTTCTTCATTAGTCATATTTTTAATATCCGCCATGAAAGCATATAGTTCACTTTTTTTACCTAAATATTTTGATTTAATATTTAAATAATCACTTTCAGTTTTAATTGATTTAGATACTTCCTCAGCTCTTTTAATTAATTCATTTAATTTGTTTTCCATTTATTTCCTCCAATAAAAAAATCATGCTTAAGGACGAGTATTACCCGTGGTACCACCTTAATTCATGATTACATGCTCTTTATTTCCTTAACGCGGATTTACGATTAATACTCCAGTATTTGAATTTTATTATATAAAGTGCTTTTTAAATATTCTCAGCTATATATTTAATCTCTTTAAAGTTATATATAATTACTTAGTATACTTTCGTTGTATTACTAAAGATATAGTATCAAAATGATTAATGCTTGTCAAATAAAAAAACTTAAGTTTCCTTAAGTTTTATAGTACATTAACTAATAAAAACATCATTCCTACTATTAATACAAGTAGTGCAACTAGGAATTTCCAAATATATTTAAACCATTCTTTATAGCTAATATTTAAGTAAGATAATCCTACTAAAAGTATAGCTGATGCTGGTGTTATAAATGAAGCTAGTCCATATGTTGTTTGCATCATTAATGAAATAGGTTTTGCTAATGTATCAAATGTTCCAACTAAGTAAGGTCCGATTAAGTTTGTTGTATATTGATATTCTGTTGTGAATAACGATACAACAAAGCCGCTTAATGTACCAAGTAAAGCATTAAATGAACTTGTTAAATTGACAATCCAATCAACAACCACAGGTAATACTGGGAACATAACAGCAAATTCTAATATTAAGTATGATGCTAGAAGTACAACTACTAGTTTTCCTACTTTTTTAAATCCTTCACCAAATGATGTTAAGAAGTCATTTAGTTTAATTTTGTAAGCAAATGCCATTACTATTGATGTCATTATCATTAGAACTTGAAATGCAAATAAATCCCAGTTTCCAAATGGTTCAACATCACCAAGTAAATAGCCAAATACAGGTGAATTTAAAATAGTTACTTCTTTTATGCTTGTTGTAATGTTTTTAAATAAAGCTATATTAAATACTTCTAACCAAGGAATATAAGCAAGTAGTGTTACTACAAGAAATAATCCTAAGATTACTGCTGCAGGCCATGTTTTTCCTTTTGTAGTTGCAGTTTCTTCAAATAACTCTTCTGCTTGATCTGCTTTTTTAACTTTGTTATTTTTCTTCATAAATAATAAAGTAAATAAATTAAAGATTACAAATGTTGTTAAGAATAATGCTATTTTTAACCATAAATTATCTTTTGCGTTAAGTAAAAATACACTGTTAGTCATTGAACTAATTTTAGTGCTATATACAGATCCAACAAATCCAACTAACATTGATCCAAAAGTTGTAGTAAATGTAGTGATTTTATGCATTTTCATTTTTGACATTATTGTAATTACAAATGGTATTAAACCAATAACTACATAATATTCAGTTAATAGAGACGTAAGAGCCGCTATTACAAATGAAGTTACAAGTACAAATAATACTTCTTTTTTATCAAATGCTTTAGCAATTGAGTTTGTTAAATTTTGGTATCCGGTTGTTTTTGATAATAGTTGATAAAATCCACCTAGAACAAATACAAATGTTACTACTACAGTAAAGTAAAACATTCCTAATAGTCCATATGTAAATACATCAAACATACCTACTGGAGACATTTCTCCAACTACTAATTGTGAACCATCCCAGTAACTTTCTTTAAAGATCCAAGTTAATAAGATAGTTAATAAAACCATGACTCCAGATACTTTTAACAAATCATGTTTTTCCCAAAACTTTTTCATTTTTTACCTCCTATAGTTATTATATATCATATTCGTTTATTTTCGTAGTAATTTCGCCTTTTTCATAAAAAAAAGACTATTGTTAGTCTTTTAGTTTCATTGTTGGAAATAATATTACCTCTCTTATTGTATCGGAATTTGTAAATAACATTATCATTCTATCTATTCCTATACCTAAACCACCTGTTGGAGGCATTCCATATTCAAGCGATTCTACATAATCTAAATCCATCTCATTAGCCTCATCATTTCCAAGTTCTCTTTCTTTTAATTGAGATTCAAATCTTTCATATTGATCAATTGGATCATTTAATTCTGTAAATGCGTTTGCAAACTCAGATCCACCAATAAATAACTCGAATCTTTCCGTAAATCTAGGATCTTTACTTTTGGTAGCTAGTGGACTTATTTCAATTGGGTGCCCATAAACAAATGTTGGCTCAATTACTTTTGGTTCTACATATTTTTCATAAAATTCATTTACTATATGTCCATAACTATAGTGAGGCTCTAATTCTATTTCATGTTTTTCAGCTAATTTTTGTGCATCTTCTAAAGTCATATTATCAAAGAAATTAATTCCTGTTTCTTCTTTTATTAAATCAACCATATGAGCTCTTTTAAATTTGTTTTTTAAATTTATTTCATGACCATTCCAAGTATAGTTATATTCATTAAATATATCTTTTGCGATAGTTTTAAATAAATCTTCTGTTAAGTTCATCATATCTTCCATATCAGCATATGCTTTATAAAGTTCGATAGTAGTAAACTCTGGATTATGTGATCTATCCATTCCTTCATTTCTAAATAGTCTTCCTATTTCATACACAGCATCCATTCCACCTACTATTAATCTTTTTAGTGGAAGCTCAGTTGCTATTCTTAAGTACATATCAATATTAAGTGTGTTGTGATGAGTTACAAATGGTCTAGCAGTTGCACCACCTAATACTGTTCCAAGTACTGGAGTTTCTACTTCTACATACCCTTTTTCATCAAGGAAGCTTTGCATTTTTCTAATTATTTTAGGTCTAGTAAAAGCAACTTTTCTTGCTTCTTCATTCATTATTAAATCAACATATCTTCTTCTAAATCTCTCTTCAGTATCAGTTAGTCCGTGAAATTTTTCAGGAAGCGGTCTTAAAGCTTTTGTTAAATGGATATATTTACTTGCCTTAACAGTCATTTCGCCAGTGTTTGTTTTATAGGCAGTTCCTTCAATTCCTACTATATCACCAAGATCAGCATCTTTATATAGTTCATAGTTTTCTTCTCCAAGTTCTCCTAAACTTAAATAAACTTGGATTTGACCATATTTATCTTGAATATGCATAAAGCCTGCTTTTCCGCCATGTCTTTTTCTCATTATACGTCCGGCTACTGAAATAGGAATATTTAGCTCCTCTAGTTCTTCTTTTGATTTACTTTCATACTTTTCTTTTATTTCATTTGAAAAGTTTTTAACATCAAATTTTTGTCCAAATGGGTTAATTCCCTTTTCTCTAAGGGTTTCCATTTTTCCTCTTCTTATTATTTCTTGATCTGTAAGTTTACGCATAGTATTACCTCTTTCTGTAGTAGTATATATGTTTTTTAGTTAAAAATCAATATTTTGATTTTTGTATTTTATAATAATTAAAATAAATGTTATAATTAGTTATGGTGAAAATATGAACGAAATTTTATTATTTATATTATCTTTTTTTATTATAGTTGGTGCTTTATTTATTTTATATGTTATTTTATATAATAATATTCAAGCATATATTATTAAAATTAATGAAGCGGAAAACAAGATTGATGATGAATTAAGAAAAAAATATGACTTACTTACAAGTCTTATATCTAAAATAGTTGAATCAACTGATGTTGATAAAAAAAGTTTTGATGAATTTAATAATATTAAAAGTAATATGTTATCTTCTTTTGCTTTTGATAGAAAATTAACAAAAACCAATCAGTTAATTAACCAAGTAACACTTGATCACAGTGAATTATCTAATGATGAATCTTTTTCTGAGTGTTATGAAGAAATTTATAAAATAAATGAAAGGTTGGAAGCTAGTAAAACTTTTTATAATAAATATGTTAGTTTATTAAATTCTTTAATTAAGAAATTTCCATCAAATTTACTTTCTAAAATCCATAAGGTATATCCTTTTTCATATTTTGATGGAAAAGATTTATTTGATGATAATAAAGAGGACTTTAAACTATAAGCCCTCTTTTTTTATTTCCCAATTTATTTCAGTTTGATTTGTTTCTTTTAAAAATTTATTTGTTTTCGAAAAATGTTTATTTCCCCAAAATTTATGTGCGCTAAATGGTGATGGGTGCGCCGATTCTAATATTAAGTGATTTTTATTTGTTATTAGAACTTTTTTTTCTTTAGCAAAATTCCCCCACAATATAAAGACTACGGGAGTTTTTTTATTATTTATTTTTTCGATTATTTTATCTGTAAATCTATCCCAATTTATATATCTATGACTATTAGGTAATCCTTTTCTTACAGTTAATGATGAGTTTATTAGTAAAACTCCTTCTTTAGCCCAAGGTGTTAAATTTGCTTCTTCATTTACAATTCCTAAATCATTTTTTAATTCTTTATATATATTTCTAAGTGATGGTGGGAGTTTTTTATCAAGTGATGAAAAAGCTAAACCGTGAGCCTGATTCTCTCCATGATATGGATCTTGACCAACTATTACTACTTTTACTTTTTCATATGAAGTTAAGTTTAAAAAATTAAATATGTTTTCATAATCAGGATATACTTTATGATTTTTATATTCTTTTTTAATTTCTTTTAATATATTATTAAAATATTCACTACTTAATTCTTCTTTTAATATTTTGGTCCAGCTATTATTTATCACTAGTACATCACATTATTTTCTCTAGCCCAAGGTAGAAAGTAATCTTTTACAGCAGATGATAATATTGATTCATCATCTCCAAGTGAAAACCATTTAAAATCTATTATTTCATCATTGGGAATTAATTCAACATCTACATTTTTTAAAGCTAAAAACATATTCATTTCAATTATTTTATCTGGATTAGATAATGCCGGTTCGGTAAATTTTATAATGCTTAGTAATTCATCTTCGCTTATTTCAAAATGATTACCAATCTCTTCCATGCTTTCTCTTCTAGCTGCTTCTTTAATTGTTTCATCAGGATCAGCATGACCTCCAATTAAGGTATATTTTCCTTTTTTAGAGCTGGATTCAGACATTCCAATTAATAACTTTCCATCATTTATAAAAGCTACTCCAACTACTTTTACTACTTTATTCATGTTTTCTCCTTATATTTCATATAATTCTGTCGGTATATTTTGTTTGGCAACTGTTATATTATTAAATTTAATATTACTATTTTCTAATTTAGATATTACAGCTTCTAATGCAAGCTCTTCTGAATTATTCTCTTCACTTAAGTGAGCTAAAATTATTTTTTTAGTATTTTCTCCTATTATTTTACTTAAGTAGAAAGCTGACATTTCATTTGATAAATGGCCTTCATCACTATTTACTCTTTTTTGAAGCCATTTAGGATATCTACCGTTCATTAGAAGTTCTGTATCATAGTTACTTTCAAATATGTATAAATTTTTATTTTTGATTTTTTCAAAATATTTTTGATTTATATATCCAGTATCAGTTATTAATACTACCGATGATGATTCCTCAGTAATGATATATCCTCTAGAATCACTTGTATCATGGCTTGTTTTTATTACTTCTATTTTAATATTTTCAATTTCGAAATCTTCACTTATTATCTTTAAATTATTATATTCATTTAAATAAGGCAGATCATTTAACATTTTATCGGTTAATACAATACATGGATTATATTTTTTTATAATACTTAAAAGTGCTGAAACGTGATCTGTATGAGTGTGAGTTATAAATATATAATTTATATCAGATAATTTTGTTTCATGTTTTTTTAGTGAATCATTTATATACTTTATTGTTGTTCCAGCATCTATTAAGATATTTTTATTTTTGGTTTTTATCAGTGTGCTGTTTCCTTTTGAGCCACTAGTTAATACGCTTACTAACATGAATATATCACGCACGGATCTATATAATTAGCGTATCTAAATTCTGTATCTTTTATTACAGAGAAGTGAAGGTGTGTTCCAAATGATCGTCCAGTATTTCCCATAAGTCCAATTAATTCTCCTCTTTTTACTCTTTGTCCAACTGAATGGATAGGTTTTTCTGCTAAGTGAGCATATAAAGTTATGTAACCATTTTCATGATTAATGATTAATAAGTATCCAAACGCGCCTTCATATGTACTTTTTACAACTACTCCGTCATTTGCTGAAAAGATTGGTGATCTGTGTCCTGTTCCAGATATATCAATAGCGTTATGGTGTGTTCCCCATCTATGGCCGAATCTACTTGTTATAATACTTGGATTAATTGTAGGCCATGCCCATGTTCCACCCGAATAATATTCAAATCCCCCAGTTTGAGTATAGCTTTTTACACCTCTTGATACTATTTCATTTATTACTGGAGTTATTTCTTCTGATAGTTCTCTAATTACAACAAGGTCATGAATTTGACCATTTCTGTATAGTACTTTTTCAGTTAATCTAGTTGTTCCATCAATTCCTTTTTGAGTTACTTCTTCACTACCATAATATTTATCTTTATCATCTACATATTCTGTTTGATATCTATCTACAACATCCTCTACTACGTGCATTTCTGCTGTTATAGTTACTAAGGGTTCAATTAAACCAATGTTAACTATTTGACCTTCAGTTAAAAGGGCATTTTCACTTTTAAAATTTGGATTGGCTATTAAAAATTCTTCTGTACTTAAACTATTATTATATGCAATTGATTTAATATCATCTATTGCTCTTACAGAATAAGTTTTTTGTTTCTCCGTAGTTCCAAATAATAAATATTTACTTAAATCTGTTGCATTATCAAATATGAATGTATCTACATCCATTAATGTTTCTTTTATAGTAATATCTTCTTCCCAATATATAGTTTCTATTTTTGATCCTGTATCTATTATTTCTGGTTGTGAGTCTTCAATAAATTGTTCATATTCAACTGTTCCAATGAATGCTTTAATTACGTTTTCAAATGCTTCTTCAAAATCTTCTTTTTTTAATACGTTGATAGTTATATTTTCTCTTGGAATTATTACTTTATCAGCATCTGATGGATCAACAATATGTTTTTCTCCATCAGTATTGGGATATTTTATAGTTATTGTATACCCACTTATTGTAAATGGATCTTCGCCTTGAATTGTTTCATATATTTCTTCAGATGTAGAAATATTATTCGAATAAGTAAATTCCTCAACTATATCAAGGCCTTTTGGAGGATGGACTTGATCTACTTTATATTTTAATTTTATTTCTTCTTGTTTATTATCAATTAAATCAAGTAGTTCATTTTTTGAATTTATTAATCCAATTGTTGTTCCGTTTAAATATACTTTATATATTTTATGGGGTTTTGCATTTGTATTTGTATTCATTCCAGCAAAAAACACAAATATTCCGATTAATATTGAAAATATTGTTGATAACATTCTTCCTTTTTTCATAAATCTCCTTAATCTTCTTGTTTCATGAAGTTTCTAAAATTACTCATATTTCCTTCAAACAGTAAATCAATTGTTCCAGTACTACCATTTCTGTGTTTTGCAATAATAAGTTCAGATTGTGATGTATCACTTTTTTCTTGTGGTTTATTATAATAATCATCTCTATATAAAAATCCAACGATATCAGCATCTTGCTCAATTGAGCCAGATTCTCTTAAATCACTCATTATCGGCCTTTTATTTTCTCTTAATTCAACACTTCTTGATAATTGAGCAAGTGCAATTACCGGAACTTTAAGTTCCATTGCCATAGTTTTAAGCGATCTAGAAATTTCAGATACTTCTTGTTGTCTATTTCCTAGGTACTTTGCACTTCCCTGAATTAATTGTAAGTAGTCAATTACTACTAATCCTAATCCTTTTTCACTTGTTGCAAGTCTTCTACATTTTGCCCTTATTTCAGATACTGTTATTCCTGATGCATCTTCAATATAAATATCACAGTCACCTAACTGACTCATTGCTTCATTTACTTTTTTCCAGTCTGAATGTTCTAGTTTACCTGTTTTAAGTTTATTCATATCAATTCTTCCAACTGATGCAATCATTCTCAGTGCAAGCTGCTCGGCTCCCATTTCCATGTTAAATAACGCTACTGGCTTTTTACTACTAAGTGCGGAATTTATTGCCATATTTAAACCAAAAGCAGTTTTTCCCATTGCTGGTCTAGCAGCTATAATTATAAGTTCATTTGCATGAAGTCCACTTGTTAATTTATCAAATTGATAAAAACCTGTTGATAAACCTGTTATATCAGCTTTGTTTTTTGCCAGTCTCTCTAGATTTTCTTGCGTATCTCTTAACACTTCACCTATTGTTTTAAATTCTCCAGCTTTTCTAGCTTTTGTTACTGAGAATATCTTTTGCTCGGCATCATCTATTATATCATTTGTATCTTCTTCTTCGTTATATGCGTTACTTGATATTTTATTTGTTACATCAATTAGCTTTCTTCTTAAAGCTTTTTCTCTTATTATATCGATGTAATAATCAACATTTGCAGCTGTTATTACTGAATCAATTACTTCACTTAAGTATTCAATTCCACCAATTGTATTTATACTTCCTTTTTTCTCTATTTCATTTTTTACAGTTGCTGAATCAAGAGGTATTTTATTTTGGTGTAATTCATATATAGCTTCAAATATTCTTTGATTTGCCGTACTAAAAAACATTTCAGGTTGAAGTTCTTCACATATTTTATCAAGAGCATATCCAGTTAGAAATGCACTTCCTAAAACAGCCATCTCTGCTTCTAAATTTTGGGGAACTTTTCTTTCAATCATGTTATGCCTCTTTTACATTTATTTTTATTTCAAATTTTACTTTTTTGTGTAATTCTATTTCAACATTATGAACTCCAAGTGTGTCTATTGGAGATATTGTTTTTATTTTCTTTTTATCTATTTTTATTCCTTTTTTATCTAATTCTTCTGCTATTTGTTTTGTAGTAATAGATCCAAATAATTTTCCTTCTTTTCCTGTTTTAACACTAAAAACCAGATTTTGTTTTTCTATTTCTTTTTTTAATTTTAGCTGTTTATTTATTTCTTCTTTCATTTCAGCTTCTTTTAAAGTTAATTTATCTTCAAGATTTTTTTTGCTTATTTCTGTGTATTTTACTGCTAAGTTGTTTTTTATTAAAAAGTTTTGTGCGTATCCATCACTTACTTCGATGATATCATTTTTTTTACCTTGTTTTTTAACATCTTCTAATAAGATTACTTTCATTTATTACACTCCCTAACTACTAAATATTATAACAAATGTTACTTTAAAAAGATACTTTCTAAAATAAAAAAAGTTGCAATGCAACTTATCTTACAAATGGTACTAATCCAATAAAACGTGATCTTTTGATTTGCTTTGCAATATATCTTTGATGTTTAGCACATGCACCAGTTTGTCTTCTTGGCATGATTTTGCCTCTTTCATTGATATATTTATTTATAATCATTGTATCTTTATAATCTACGCTTTTACCTGCACACATTTGACAAATTCTTCTTTTTTTACGATAAAATTCTGCCATTTGTTTTCCTCCTTAAAATGGTAAGTCATCTTCACTTAAGACAACTTCTGAACCAAAGTCTTTAAAAGGATCTTCACTTACATCAGTATACACAGGTTCATTTTGATTAAAATCATTATTTTGACTAAATGAATTATTTTGTGTTTCATTTTTAGTACTTAAAAATGTTACTGATTCAGCAAATACCTCGGTTACATATCTTTTTGTTCCGTCAGTATGGTCATAGCTTCTTGTTTGTATTCTTCCGGTTACTCCTATTTGAGTTCCTTTAACACAGTATTTAGCTAAATTTTCAGCTTGTCTGTTCCATACTACAACAGGAATAAAATCTGCTTCTCTCTCACCACTAGCTGTTGTAAATGGTCTGTTTATTGCAATTGTTACGTTTACAACAGATTTTCCATCTCCTATAGCTCTTAGCTCTGGATCTCTTGTTAGTCTTCCAACTAATGTTACATTATTCATATTTTACTCCTCGTCTAAATTAATTATTAAATGTCTGATGATATTTTCATCAATTTTTGCGATTCTTTCAAATTCGTTTATTGCATCTGGATTTGCATTACATACTAATAAATAGTAATATCCTGAAATTTCTTTATTCATTGGATATGCAAGTTCTTTTTGTCCTAGTTCTTTAAATTCAAGTATTTCACCTTTTAGGTCTGTTATTACTTTCTTTAAAGCTTCAGAACTTTTTTTAACTTCTGCTTCTTCAACAGTAGTTTTTACAATAAACATGATTTCATATTTGTTCATTTTTATTCCTCCTTCTGGTCTTTGCGGCCTGTCATTATACAGGCAAGGAGCTATAAGCTCTGGTTAGAATTATACCACAGGAAATTTTCTTATGCAATAATTTACTTTGTTACGTTAAATCTAAAATGACATATGTCTCCATCTTTCATAACGTATTCTTTTCCTTCTAAACGCATTTTTCCAGCTTCTTTAACTTTTAGTTCACTTTTATATTCAATTATATCTTCATATGAAATTACTTCGGCTCTTATAAATCCTCTTTGAAAATCAGTATGAATTATTCCAGCGCACTCTGGTGCTTTCATTCCTTTTTTATATGTCCACGCTCTGCATTCTACTTGCCCTGCTGTAAAATATGTTTCTAGACCAAGTAAATAATATGTTTCATATATTAGTTTATCTAATCCACTATTTTGAATTCCTATATCTTTAAGAAAGTTTAATTTATCTGTTTCATTTAATTCGGATAGTTCACTTTCTATTTTAGCGCTCATTATTACAACTGATGCTTTTTCTTTTGAGGCATATTCTCTTACTATTTCTGTGTATTTGTTTTTTCCTACTATAGCATCTTCTTCAGATACATTCGCTACGTATATTATTGGTTTTAGTGTTATTAAAGAAAAGTTTTTTATTATAATATAATCACTTTCTTCAAGCTCTATTCTTCTTAGTGGAACTTCTTGAAGTAGTGATTCTTCAAATCTTTTTAAGATATGATATTCTTTTTCTTCTGGAGCATCTTTTGTTGTTTGTACTTTTTTTTCAATTTTTTGAATTCTATTTTGAACTATTTCTAAATCAGATATTATTAATTCAGTATTTATTATTTCAATATCTCTTATAGGATCTACATCACCTTCAACATGGATTATATCGCTTTCTTCAAAACATCTCACTACTTCAACAATAGCATCTACTTCTCTTATGTGTGATAAAAATTTATTACCAAGTCCTTCTCCTTTAGAAGCCCCTTTTACTAATCCAGCTATATCAGTAAATTCATATGTTGTTGGAATTACTTTCTCTGGTATGTATATTTTTTCTAATTCTTCTAATCTATAATCTGGAACAGTAACTATTCCAACATTTGGATCTATTGTTGCAAAAGGATAATTTGCGGCCAATATATTTTTTTTAGTTATTGCATTAAATAATGTACTTTTACCTACGTTAGGTAATCCAACAATTCCTGCTTTTAACATTTTTATCACTCTTTTTCTTTTTTTTAGCACTGATAGTATATCATAAAAAAAGCTAATTATTTATTAATTTGCTCTTTCATTTAATGTAACAGTTGTTTTTTCTGTTTTTTTACCTCTAATATAGGATATTTCAACTTTATCTCCGATATTATATTTATATAAATAATATTTTAGTTTTGCACTTGATGTTATATCATAATCACCAAATTTAACTATTACATCACCTTTTTCAAGTTTAGATTTATCAGCAGGTGTTCCAACTTGAACAAACCCAACGACAGCTCCACTAGTTATGCTAGGATCTAGAGATATTCCATATTGCTGCCTTAGTGTATTTGTTTCGGTTGCATTTATTGTTCCTACTCCAAGGATTGGTCTTATTATTTCTTTGTTTTTAATTAATTCTTCTGCTATTAATAATGCATCTTCAATTGGGATAGCAAATCCCATTCCTTCAACCCCGCCACTTACTAGTTTCATATTTGTAATTCCAATTACTTCACCATTTGAGTTTGCAATTGGCCCGCCACTATTTCCTGAATTTATAGCAGCATCTGTTTGCATTACAGACATAACTAAATTACCAGTCTCTGAGGAAGATGCATTTACTTCGACTAATCTATTTTTACCACTTAAAATTCCTCTAGTTACAGTCCATGAATATTCGGTATCAAGTGGTGCTCCTATTGTAAAAAGGGTATCTCCTAATCTAGCTTTTTCACTACTTCCAATTTCAGCTATTTTAATTATTTTCTTTGCATTAATTGATAATACAGCTATATCAGAATAAACATCATCACCAACTACTTCAACATCTTCTGTTTTTCCATTAGTGAATTTTACCTTTATTGTTTTTGATCCTGATATTACATGTGAGTTAGTTAAAATATATGCTTTTCCATTATCACTTTTATAAACAAACCCAGTACCGCTACTTACTGCAGAATTATCTTTATATGAAGTAACTACAACTACTGCATCATATAATTTATCAACAGCATCTGCTATTCCTTCATCAGTTATTGTTACTTCTTTTTCTTGTCTATTAACTATACTTGTTTGTTTAAGTGAAGCTTTATTTAATAATACAAAAGCGCTCCCTACTACTAATCCTAATGCTAGTAAAGATGAGATTGTTATTACAACAATAGTTAATATTTTTTTCTTCATTTTTGCCTCCTATAGTTTTGATATTTCTTTAAAGTTTCTTGGAAAGCCCATTGCGTGTAATACTTTTGATATTGGAATTGTTTTTAATTTTCCAGCTAAAATATCTATTTCATAACTTAATTCACTTATTAATAACCTAAATTCTTCATCTCGAAGTAATTGTTTTAGTATTATTACAAGTGCGAATAAATCATTTTTACCGCGTATGTACTCTCCTTCTTTCATGTCTATTCCTAGTTCGTGATGATATTTTGTATCATATATTTGTCTTTGAGTTTTATAATTATATAATATATCTTCATGAGCACATAGATTTCTAAAGTTAGCAAGTATTGGCATATATACTTTTAAAGTATCAGGCGTTATATCATATATTTGTGCAATTGCTTCTTGATCTTCTCTTTTCATTATTATATATAATTCACTTACTATTCCAAAAGATAATACTTTAACAACAATCCACATTGGAATATATCCATATTTTTTAATATAGTGGCTTGTAGCTGAGTGTTGTCTTCCATTTACTCTTATTTGTCTTTTCATTTTTTTAAGTAAGTCATTTACTTGTCTTGCTCTTTCTGGGTCTCTTACATAGTTTGTTGGTTTTAAATAATCCGCTTCTCTATAACCATATTTTTTTGATAATTGGTATGAAAATACACTTTTCATATTATTTTCAACAATCAGTAAGTTTTTAAAGAAAATATTTCTTACTTGTCTATCAAAATTAAATACTCCATAAAGCTCTCTAAAGTCACTTCCTTCTAAGTATTTTTTATCATCATCTTCTCGCATGAAAAGATGTCTATAACCACTTAGAAAAAAATAATTTTCTCTAATTAAAATCCCTTTAGCAAAATCCACATCAGTAATGATAAGGCCTTTTTCCTGCATAATTGAAACTTGTTCATCTATTGTTTTAAAAACCTTTCTTGACATGCTATCACCTATTTTAAAATTATAACATAGATAACAGTAAAATAATACTAAAGTAATATGAAAAACAAGTGAAGTTTTACATTATTTTTATAAAAAAAAGAGCATTTTATATGCTACTTTCTAAATTCAATAATTCTTCTTTTAAATCAAGTCCACCTTTATATCCTGATAATTTACCAGATTTAGATATAACTCTGTGACAGGGCACTACAATTAATATATTATTTTTACCTATCAATGAAGCTACTGATCTTACCGCTTTTTCTTTATTTAGGTTTTTAGCTACTTTTGTGTATGTATAAGTTTTTCCATAAGGTATTTTTATTAATTCTTTATCAACATCTCTATTTAAATTATATTTTAAGTCAAATTTTTTTCTTTCTTTATTAAAATATTCTTTTAACTGTTTTTTTACTTTTTCACAGATTTTATTAGAATTTTCATTTTTCTTCTCATCAGTAATATTTAAAGATAATAAAGTATCTTCATTACAAATTATTTCAAAAATATAATTTTTATATTCAAAATAAGTTTTATAATGATTCATGTAATTTACCAACTGATATATTTTTATTTATTACTTCATATCCATCGGTTATTGATATAAATGCTTTTGGATCAATTAATAGTATTTCTTCTTTTAGTTTGTAGTAATTTTTAGTATCAACTGCAGTCATTAATATCTTTCCTTTTTCTTTACTAAAGCCTCCCTTAGTATCAAATTCAGTTAAGTCTTGTTTTAATGTATTAATTATATAATCCTTTACTTCTGTTTCTTTTGAAGTAATTATAAAAAATGTTTTATTAGAGCTCACTCCTATTTCGGATTTACGGCTTGAGTAAGAAATTATTAATATTGCGATTAATGAATATATTGTTGTTTCTAATCCGAATAAGAAAAATGTGGTAAGTACAATTATAGTATTTATTATATAAGTAAGATAATCATTTTTTTGTTTTAAATATTTATTTAATGTTTCTTGAATTATTTCAACACCACCTGTGGATAATCCTGATTTTAATAGTAGGCTATATCCTTTTCCTAATAAAAAGCTTCCCACTATTACATTTAGTATCATATCCATTTCAGTAAATGAAATATAATCAAGTATATATTTTGATCCAAACATAAATAAAGGAATAAGTATACTTGCAATAGTATATTTTTTTGTATATTCTGGTCCTTTTATAATAAGCGAAATTATTATTAATATAAAGTTTATAATTATCAAAAATAATTCTGGGCTTATATTATAGTTATAATTTAGTAAAGTTATTATTCCAAAAAAACCATTTGATACTATCTTTGACGGTATAAAAAACAGTGTTAATGAGCTTGCTATTAATAGTGATCCTATTATTCCGTTTATATTTTTTTTCATTTTATCACCCTTAAATATTCTTCCATAAATTCTAGTAAATCACCATCAAGTACTTTATCAACATTGTTTGACTCATATCCTGTTCTTACATCTTTTATTAATTTGTAAGGTTCTAAGGTGTAATTTCTTATTTGACTTCCAAAATCTATATTTTCATTTCCTTTTAAATCATTTATTGATTTTTGTTCTTGTTTCATTTTTAATTGTTCTAGTTTGCTTAGTAAAATTTTCATTGCAGTTTCTTTATTTTTAATTTGACTTCTTTCGTTTTGGCAAGTTACTACTATTCCAGTTGGAAGGTGTGTTATTCTAACGGCTGAGTCTGTTGTATTAACTCCTTGCCCACCTTTACCACTACTTCTATATACATCTACTCTAATATCTTCTTCTTTTACTGTTATGTCTTTATTTATTTCTATTTCTGGAATTACAGATACTGCAGAAAAAGATGTATGTCTTCTGCCACCAGAATCAAATGGACTTATTCTAACTAAACGGTGCACTCCTTGCTCACCTTTAAAATATCCATATGGATAGTAACCACTTATTTTAATAGTTGCACTTTTTATTCCTGCTTCTTCACCTTTTTGAATGTTTAAAACTTCATACTTATAATCATTTTTAGCAGCAAACATTTCATACATTCTTAAAATCATTGATGCCCAGTCACAAGCCTCAGTTCCTCCAGCTCCAGGATGAATCTCTATAAAACAATTTAAAGAATCATATTTTCCATTTAATAATGTTTTAACTTCTAATTCTTCTATCTCTTTATTAATAATGTGCAGTTTTTCTTCTATTTCATTAACTATTTCTTTATCTTCAGTAAGCTGAATTAACTCAACGAAATTACTCAAATCACTTTCAATTTTATTAATTGAATTTAATTCTTTAGTTAAATTACTTAATTCAAAATTTATTTTACTAGCATATTCAGGATCATTCCAAATATCTTTATTATTCAGTTCATTATTTAATTCTTTTATTCTTTGATTTTTTGTATCAAAGTCAAAGAGACCTCCTTATTTCTAGAAGATCATTTCTCGAATTATTTAATTGTGTTAATAATTGATCTATTTGCATATTGCACCTTTTCTTATAATTAAATTATAGCATAAAAAAAGTTAAATAAATTAACTTTTTTTATTCATAATAATTTGATTCTTGCTGGTTGTATATTATTTCTTCTTTTTGGCGAATAATTTCTTCTAGTTCAATTATTTTATCATTTAAATCATTTATTTCATTAGTATACATTCTGACGTTTATTATATTTTGTTTTAATTTTTCAATATTATCCTTATTTGTATAAATCTCTAAATCATATATATAATTATCAATGCTAATAATCTTTCTGCTGTTTATATTTTTTATAAATTCTTTTGCAGCTTTAATTGGATCTTCAATATATGCAGAAATATATACCCAATTATTATCTATACTTAAATTTGTTTTATTATATTTATTAACTTTATATTTAATTATTAAATTATTATTATCGCTTTCAATATAATTTACATCATGGTTATTAATTAATAAACTATCATCCATCTCAATTTCTTTTGTTTCTTCTTTATAATATAATGGATCATTTGATGAAATTAATTCAAAGTTAAAAATCCCTATACTTAAAAGACCAATCCCAACACCAGTTATTAATACTGATGCTAAAGTTATATAAATTGTGTTTCTTTTATTAGATTTTCTGCTAAATATAAAGTTAAATAAACTTGATACAATTAATACATTTAATATAATTAATCCTATAAGTAAAGTTAATCCACCTAAGAAAAAGATTCCACTCTTTAGTATTAAAAATGATATAACTGAAGTTGTTATTAAAAATAATAGTGATGCTAAAAAGAATAATAAGATTGTTGCTACAATTAATTTAACAAATAATAAAGATATTTTTAAAAGTCCATTAATAAATTTATATTCTGAGTGTTTAGGATCTCTTATAACTATTTTTTCTTCTTTTTTGAAGTTTAATTTTGTTTCTTTTTTATTATTTCCTTCTATGTCTTCTTCTTTTAGTTCTTTTTCCTTTAGTGACTCTTGTTTTATATTTAAATAATAATCTAAATATCTTGTTTTAAATACATATATTAATATAGCAACAGAAGTAATTACTGCCGCTAGTATATATATAGCAGAAGATAAACTTCTCAAATAGTAATATATTTTATCGGATTTAATAATATAAAACATATTACGAAAAATATTACTTAATAAGTAGCCAACTAACAAGAAAATTAATGCTAGTATTCCACTTAATGTTATTTCTTCAAAAATTAATTTTATTTTTGTTTTAAAGTTCATACTTACAAACATATTTATTGTATTTGTTATAAATGATAAAAAATCTTCGATATATTTATTAATATTAATTTTTGATTCTTTTTCTTTTTTTACTTCTTTTATATCTCTGTTTAATAGATCGTCTATATTTAAATTGAATAATTTACATAATTGAAGTATTTTATCCATTTCGGGGTAAGCTTGGTTTGATTCCCACTTTGATATTGATTGTCTTGAAACAAATAATTTTTCAGCAAGTTGTTCTTGTGATAGATTATTTTCCTTTCTTATTTTTTTTAAATTTTCAGAAAATGTATTATTCATAATTTTCCTCCTTCTGCTATTATTTTATTATTTCTACCAGTTGCACTCTACCAATTATTAGTTGTTTTTTGTATATTATTGGTTGCAAATACATTATAACATTAAAAAAGTGAGATTATCTCACTTTCCATGACATTGTTTATATTTCTTACCACTTCCACATGGATAAAAAAATGGGTCTATTTGGTTCCACTTGGCTTCACAAAAGCCTTATTTTTCTTGCGGTTTTTCATTTGGCTTCACGCTATTTCACTTGGATTCTATAGTAAACTGTATCTAAAATTGTATCTAAAATGAGATTATTTCTTCTGAATAGTGAAAACCGCCATTTTTGAATTCACAAGTATATTTATTATTTTCGATATTAGTTATTAACTGTTTTAATAATTCTTTGTTATTTATAATATCCTCCTACTTATTAAAAAACATGTTTAAATCAATATCATCAGAGATTTTCTTCCATGTTCTTTGATTATTCCTTATAGTCTTTTCTTTATCTAAATTGAAAACGCCTTTAAACTTATATATCATAGTACCTGTTTCATCTTTGTATTTTGTAAAAATGTATCTAATAGGATCTTCATCTATCACATCACTTATATAGTGATTGGTTTTTTCCTTTTGGTTTTCATAAATTGTCTTTCCATCTTCACTTATTTCATTTTCCCATGCATTATTATCGCATTCATCACCATTAATCTTCAAAGTTGGACACCAATAGTAAATATTATTAATTATATGAACATATCCATGCAATTTTTCATTAAATGGAACCTTCTCCATATTAAATAATTGACCTATAATATCAATAGTCCTGAATTTTGCATTATCTGATACTTTAATACTTCCTTTTTCTATATAAAAATTAGGTTCATTATTAACATGTTCCCATGGAATATATTGATTTCCTAAAGATTCTATTC
>CAZGWM010000007.1:0-553 GCA_964529195.1 uncultured Muribaculaceae bacterium
AAAAGTAGGAGTGATTTTTGGAAACCCAGAAACAACACCAGGCGGTAGAGCACTTAAATTTTACTCATCAATAAGACTTGATGTAAGAAAAGGTGAACAAATTAAAATGGGAGAAGACGTCTCTGGAAGCAAAACTAAAATCAAAGTTGTTAAAAACAAAGTTGCTCCACCATTTAAAACAGCTGTTGTAGACATTGTATATGGTGAGGGAATAAGTAAGTATGGCGAACTAGTTGATATCGGTTCAGAAGTTGGTGTTGTTGAAAAAAGTGGTTCTTGGTTTAGTTATAATGGCGAAAAAATAGGCCAAGGAAGAGAAAACATAAAACTATTTTTAAAAGATAACCCTAAAATAGCTGAAGAGATTGAAAACAAAATAAAAGCTCATTATGCAAAAGAAAATGAAGTTGAAAAACAAAATCAAAAAGAAAAAGAGACTACCGAAAAATAGTCTCTTTTATTATCTTGCAAAATTAGTCAATAAATTTTATAATAAAGATGTAGATTATTCTACAAGAAAATGGAGGAAAAATAATGACGTTAAGTACTACTT
>CAZGWM010000007.1:563-1651 GCA_964529195.1 uncultured Muribaculaceae bacterium
TTGGATTAATACTAGGCGGCGCATTAGTAGCTGCGGTTATAATATTAACTGGAGCAGGCGCTGGTAAAAAAGCAGAAAAAATATTAAATGATGCCAAACACGAAGCAGATAAACATAAACGTGATAGTATCATCGAACTTAAAGAAGAATCTTTTAAATTAAAACAACAAACTGATCAAGAAATAAAAGAAAAAAAATCAGAAATTTTAAGCAGCGAAGAAAGACTACTTCAACGTGAACAATCATTAGATAAACGTGAAGAAATGCTGCAAAATAGAGACAATCTATTAGAACAAAAAGATAATAACTTAAATACACTGCAAAAACAATTACAAGAAAAAGATTTAAAAATGGATGAACTTTTAAAAGAAGAGATAACTAAATTAGAAAGTATATCTAAACTATCAAGAGATGAAGCTCATAATCTAATTATGGATAGAGTAAAAGAAACAATGGCTGATGAAATAACATCATACATAAAAGAACAAGAAGCTGAAGCTAAATTAGAAGTAGATAAAAAAGCTAAAAACTTACTTGTTAACTCAATGCAACGTTATGCAAATGACGTGACAACAATACAAACAGTTAGCACAATAGAACTTCCAAATGATGAAATGAAAGGAAGACTAATTGGTAGAGAAGGAAGAAACATAAGAACAATCGAGGCGGTTACTGGAGTAGATTTAATAATAGATGATACCCCAGAAATAATTGTAATATCTTCATTTGATCCATTTAGAAGAGAAATTGCCAAAGTAACAATTGAAACGCTAGTTAAAGATGGACGTATTCATCCAACTAGAATTGAAGAAATATATGATAAAGTATCAAATGATATGAACGCAAGAGTAACTGAAATAGGAAGTGAAGCTATATATGAACTTGGATTATCTAAAGTAGATCCAGAATTAGTATTCTTAATTGGTAAATTATTCTTTAGAACAAGCTATGGTCAAAATGCATTAACTCATTCAAAAGAAGTAGCTAACCTAGCTGGAATAATGGCCGCAGAATTAGGTGAAAATGTAAATTTAGCTAAAAGAGCTGGATTATTACATGATATAGGAAAAGCTGTAGATCATGAAGTA
>CAZGWM010000007.1:1661-27793 GCA_964529195.1 uncultured Muribaculaceae bacterium
GACTCAGAAGTAGAAGGAAGCCACGTAGAAATAGGTGGGCAACTTGCTAAAAAATTTGGAGAACATCCAGTTGTATTAAATGGAATCTTATCACATCATGGTGATACAGAGGCAACAAGTGTTATATCAGTCTTAGTAAGTATTGCAGATACACTATCAGCTGCTAGACCTGGTGCAAGAAATGACACCATGGAAAACTATATCCAAAGATTAGAAGAACTGGAAAATCTAGGAAATTCATTTGATGGAGTTGAAAAAACATTTGCAATGCAAGCAGGAAGAGAAGTAAGAATTATCGTAAAACCTGAAGAAGTCGATGATCTTCAATCACATAAAATAGCACGTGAAATGAAAGAGAAAATAGAAGCTGAGCTTCAATATCCTGGAACTATAAAAGTAACTGTAATAAGAGAAACAAGAGCACAAGAAGAAGCCAAATAGCCTCTTCTTGTTTTTTAAGAAAAGGAGAATACAAATGTCAAAATGGGATATAGAGTATCTTAAATTATGCCGAAAAATATTAAATGAAGGAACAATGGTAGATAACCGAACAAAAAATAAATCAATAAAAATACCAGCTTATACTTTTGAATTTAATTTAGAAGAAGAATTTCCGATTTTAACCACAAAAAAACTATACATTAGACAAGCAGTTCTTGAAATGCTTTGGATATATCAAGTACAATCAAATGATGTATCATGGCTTAAAGAAAGAAATATAAAAATATGGAATCTTTGGGAAATAGATGAAAAAGGATACTGGAGAGCAGAACAAAATATAAAACAAGAAGACGGAACATTTAAAGTAGAAGAAATAAGTAAATATTTTGGAAAAGAATATGCTGGAACAATTGGAACAGCATATGGATATATAGTGAAAAAATATGGCTTAATAGATAAACTAATAAATGATTTAAAAAATAATCCAAATAGTAGAAGAATGGTAATGAGTTTATATCAAAACGAACATATTGAAACAGGCGTTTTAGAGCCTTGTGTATGGTCAAGTGAATGGGATGTTACAGATGGTTACTTAAATGCATGGGTTCATCAAAGAAGCTGTGATGTGCCGCTTGGGCTTCCGTTTAACGTAACGCAGTATGCAACACTACTACACATGCTCGCTCAAGTAACAAATTTAAAACCCGGTAAAATGTACTGGAGTATAAAAGATGCTCATATATATGAAAATGAACTATCAGGTATAAAAGAGCAATTAGAAATATTTGAAAAAGAAGGACATTTTCCAGCACCAGAATTTTGGTTAAACCCAGAAATAACAGATTTTTATGACTTTGATAATAGTATAGAAAATAAAGATGTAAAAGTAAAAAATTATAAATATAAAGCAGAAATAAAATTTCCGTTAACTCAGTAATAAAAAAACATTCTTTAAGATGAAAAAATAACTAATATATGATATAATCAAATAATCTTGAGGAGAAGAAAAGAATGTTAGAACCAAAATATATTACATTTGATGAAATAGCAAATGAAATAATAAATACCAAAGAATATAAATCACTAGCAACTCAAAAACATCATGGACTAACAAGATATGTCCATTCAATAAGAGTAGCTAAACATACATATAAAGTAACTAAAAAATTAAATTTAGATTATGTAGCTGCAACAAAAGCTGCACTTTTGCATGATTTTTATTTAGATAATGATCTGCCAGTTGATAAATCATTTGACAAAATAAAAGAACACCCTAAAGTAGCAGCACAAAACGCAGTAAAATACTTTAATGTATCTGAAAAAGAAAAAGAAGCAATCGAAACACATATGTTTCCAGCAACCCCAAATTTATCAGTATCTGCTGAAGGAAAAATCTTAACTTTAGTTGATAAATCAGTTGCAATATATGAATGTGGTAGATATAAGTTAAACTTAGGACTAACAACACTATTAATATTTATGTTAAACCTAATTACCTATACTAATAATTGACGTCTAATAAACGTAAGATAAAAAAGAAGAAATAAAACAAGAAAATATTTCTTCTTTTTTTATATTCCTTATTAACAAAGGGTTAAAAAGTGCAAATGTTTTTTGCGCAACAAAACCATAAAAAATAAAAATGACAAAAGAACAAAAATGCAAAAAGATATAAAAAAAACATTGACTTAAAAAATGCAACTTGATAAACTGAGTATACAAAAGTAACACGAGGTGTTTATGGAAAAAGATATATTTGAAGAATTAATGGTAGTTAAAAGAAGCGGTCAAAGAGTTAATTTTAATGGATACAAAATCGCTGTAGCTATAAAGCATGCCTTTGATAGTATTGATATACCTTACAATGAAATAACAGTTAATAAAGTATATGAAGATGTATTAAACGATATTAAAATAAACTATGAAGATCGAAAAACAATAAATGTAGAAGATATACAAGATATAATTGAAACCAAATTAAAAGAAGAAAAACATTATGAAGTATATGAATCATTTAGTGAATATCGAAAAAAAAGAGCTGCTTCAAGAAAAGTATTCACAGTCAAACAACAACACAAATTTACTAAAGCTCTTGAAAAAATAGGATACGACGAGACTTTAAAAAAGGATCATGACTTTAAACCAAAAGATATTATATCTGGATATGGTAAAACTGTAACCAAAGAGTTTACAAAAGCATATATTGTTGATAACAAACTTCTAAGAGCACATGAAGAAGGATATATTTACATAAAAGATATAGATAACTTCTACTTAGGAATTATTCCAAGTGTTCATTTAATGTTTGATAAATATATAAATAATGAATTATATGATATATCTGCAGTACTTATAAAATTAAGAGAAGAAATATCTGGCGAAATATCATTAAGCGCAATAGATTATTTACTTGAAAAATATTTTATAAAAAAATATAAAGAATTATTTAGTAACAATTTAGAAAAATATTTAACATTAACTGGATTTATAGATTATATAAATATAAATAAACTAAAAGAAATAATAAAAATTCAAACTTCAATCGAATTAGACTTAAATAATTATGATCAGTATATAAAAAATATTCAAATTAAAAATATAATAACAAACGCTCATAATGATTCATTAATAGAAACAGAAAATATAATTAAACATAAATTAAATAAACTATTTAACGTTTTAAGTATAATTAAAGATACAAATATAAGCTTTGGCTCAAACACAAATGAAGTCGGAAAAATAATAAATAAAGTAATCTTTGAAACTCTAAATGAAAACAAATACAATTTTAAAATTATATTTAAAATCAAAAAAAATAATAAAGAATTTATAAAAAGCATAAAAGAATTAATTCAAAAAGATAATGAAATAATATTAACGTTTGTTGAAAACTCATATAACAAAGATATTAATGAAGTTGAATACTTCTCAAATGGACTGAGAATTTTTGAAAATTATAACTCAGGATTTAGAGAATCACTTGGAAGAATGATTATTGGTGAAGTATCGATTAACATGAACCGGATCGCACTTGAAAATAAAGATAAACCTGTTAAATACTTCTATAGTCAATTATCTGAAACACTTGATACTGTCAAATCATCGCTATTATTATTATTTGAAACAATCGGAAATAAAACAAAATATAACTATGAAGTTTTATTTAATGAAAATATATTAGATGATGAAAAACTAGAAGGAAAACAAAAAATAAGAAAAGTAATTAAAAATGGAAACTTAATAATTAGTTTATCAGGATTAAAAGAAAGCATAACAACATTAAACCCTGGAGATGAAAAAGAATATAGCTTTACTAAAGAAATACTAACATTTATAAATAATGAACTAACAAGAATTACAAATGAAACCAAATTAAATTTCTATTTAGCTGAAGAATACTCAGAAAAACCAAGAAGATCATTTATGGCACTTGATAAAACTGTTTACGGAGAAATAAAAGGAATACTAGATAGCCCTAAATATGATTTAATTCAAAACTTAGAATCATTAAAAGGGGATATAAAAAAGATATCATTTCTTCAAAAAAACTTCTTAGGCGGACATGTATATGAAATAAATATACCTAAAAATATAAGTGAAAAAAAATTAAACGAAGAAATAACCAAACTAGAAGAAAATGATATTGGTTTTGTAAAAATAAATAATAAAAAGAGAGAATAAAATGAATATAAGTGGAATACAAAAATTAAGTTTAAATGACTATCCTGGATTATTATCTTGTGTTATTTTTACTCAAGGATGTAACTTTGACTGCTCGTACTGCCATAACTCTTTATTAATACCTTTTAAAAAAGGAGAAATAAGTGAAGAAGAAGTATTTGAATATTTAGAAAAAAGAAGAAATACAATAGATGCAGTAGTTATATCTGGAGGCGAACCAACACTTCAAAAAGGATTAAAAGAATTTATAAAAAAAATAAAAAAATTGGGATTTAAAATAAAACTTGATACAAATGGATCATACACAGATGTAGTAAAAGAATTATTAAAAGAAAATTTGCTAGACTACATTGCAATGGATATAAAACATGATAAAGAAAACTATCCCTATATAACTGGATTTCAAAAGTGGGATTATAAAAGTGTTGAAGATGGTATAAAAACATTAGAAGAATCAGGAATTGATTATGAATTTAGAACAACAATCATGAAACCATTTCATACAATAAAATCAATTGAAAATATTTGTAAAATAATAAAACCAACAAGTAAATACTACATTCAAAATTTTAGACAAAGTGAAAGTGTAAGAGATCAAAAATTAAGTGGGTTTAGTGATGAGGAGTTACTTGATATTGAAACAAAATTAAAAAAAGAATTTCCTAACCTAAGTGTTAGAGGAATATAGATTATACAAAAAGTGGGAGGAGAAAAAATATGTATAAGGTAAGAAAAAGAGATGGAAAGGTCGTAGGTTTTGATATAACTAGAATATCAAACGCTATGAAAAAAGCATTCGAAGCAGAAGGAACAAAATATGATGAAAATGTAATAGATTTTCTAGCACTAAAGGTAACTTCAGATTTTGAATCTAAAATTGAAGATGACATAATTGGAGTTGAAGATATTCAAGATAGTGTCGAATCAGTTTTATCAAAAGCAGGATATACAAATGTAGCAAAAGCATATATTTTATATCGAAAAATTCAGGAAAATCAAAGAGCAATCAAATCAACTGCACTTGATTATGCTGATGTAGTAAACAGATACGTAAATGTAACTGACTGGAGAGTAAAAGAAAACTCAACAGTAACATACTCTGTTGGTGGATTAATTTTAAGTAACTCAGGAGCAATAACTGCTAACTACTGGTTATCTGAAGTATATGATAAGGAAATATCAGATGCTCATAGAAATGGTGATATTCATATCCATGACTTATCAATGTTAACAGGATACTGCGCTGGATGGAGTTTAAAACAATTAATAGAAGAAGGACTAGGTGGAGTTCCTGGAAAGATTACATCATCTCCTGCTAAACACTTAAGTACATTAAGTAATCAAATGGTAAACTTTCTTGGAATAATGCAAAATGAATGGGCTGGAGCACAAGCATTTTCATCATTTGATACATACCTAGCACCATTTGTAAAAGCTGATAAACTAACTTATAAAGAAGTAAAACAAGCACTTCAATCATTTATATATGGAGTAAATACGCCAAGCAGATGGGGAACACAAGCACCATTTACTAATATAACACTTGACTGGACAGTCCCAAGTGATATGGCAGATGAGTATGCTATTGTTGGCGGAAAGAAAATGCACTTTAAATATAAAGACTGCCAAAAAGAAATGGATATGGTAAATAAAGCATATATCGATGTTATGATCGAAGGAGATGCAAATGGAAGAGGTTTTCAGTATCCAATTCCAACATATTCAATAACAAAAGACTTTGACTGGTCAGATACTGAAAACAATAAAATGTTATTTGAAATGACCGCTAAATATGGAACACCTTACTTCTCAAACTATATAAATAGTGATATGGAACCAAGTGATGTAAGAAGTATGTGCTGCAGATTAAGACTTGATTTAAGAGAATTAAGAAGAAAATCTGGTGGATACTTTGGATCAGGTGAATCAACTGGATCAATCGGAGTAGTAACAATAAATATGCCAAGAATTGCATACTTAGCTGAAGATGAAAAAGATTTCTATAAAAGATTAGATAAACTAATGCATATTTCAGCTAGATCATTAAAAGTAAAAAGAAATATTGTAACTAAACTATTAAATGAAGGACTATATCCTTATACAAAAAGATACTTAGGAACATTTGATAATCACTTTTCGACAATAGGAATTATCGGAATGAATGAAGCATCATTAAATGCAAACTGGTTAAAAAAAGACTTAACAACAAAAGAAGCACAAACATTCACTAAAAATGTACTTAACTACATGAGAGAAAAACTATCAGATTACCAAGAAGAATATGGAGATTTATATAACTTAGAAGCAACACCAGCTGAATCAACTACATATAGATTTGCTAAAAAAGATATCGAACAATTTCCAGATATAATAACAGCATCAGATGATGATACACCTTATTATACAAACAGTTCACACTTACCTGTTGGATATACAGAAGATATATTCCAAGCACTAGATATTCAAGATGAACTTCAAACCCTTTATACATCTGGAACAGTCTTTCACTCATTCTTAGGAGAAAGAATGCCAGACTGGAAAGCAGCTGCCGCTCTTGTCAAAAAGATTGCAGAAAATTACAAATTGCCGTATTATACTATTAGTCCGACATATTCAGTATGTAAAAATCATGGATACTTTAGTGGAGAACATATGACCTGCAAAGTATGTGGTGAAGAAACTGAAGTATACAGCAGAATAACAGGCTACTACCGTCCAGTAAAAAACTGGAATGATGGAAAAGCAAAAGAATATAAAATGAGAAAATTATATGAAAAAAACATAGGTAAAGAAAATAAATTAAAAGATGGCCTTTACTTATTTACCACAAAAACTTGTCCAAATTGTAAAGTAGTAATAAAACTATTTGAAGGAAGCAAAACCAAATATACTCAAATAGATGCTGAGGAAAATCCTGAATTAACAAAAGAATTAAAAATAACAAAAGCCCCAACACTTGTTACTGTTAAAAAAGGAGAAGTAAGTAAAACAACTAGTATGTCAGAGATTAAAAAAATAATAGAAAAAGGTGACTAAATTGTACGATGTAATTATAATCGGAGGAGGTCCAGCCGGAATGACAGCTGCCCTTTATACTGCAAGAGCTGGATTAAAAACATTAATCTTAGAGAAAGAAAGTATAGGTGGCCAAATATCTGACTCATCAAATGTAGAGAATTATCCTGGATTTATTAAAATAACTGGAATCGACTTTTCAATGAAAATGTATGATCAAGTATTAAATGCTGGAGCACAGTTTGAATTTGAAACTGCAACTGAAATAAAAACGGGTGATACTAAAAAAGTATTAACTGAAACAAATGAATATGAAGCTAAAACTATCATAATTGCAACAGGAGCAAATTATAAAAGACTAGGAACAGAAAGTGAAAAAAAATTCATTGGAAAAGGTATTCACTTTTGTGCAACATGTGATGCTGCTTTTTATAAGGATAAAGAAGTTGCTATTATTGGAGGCGGTAACACAGCTGTAACAAATGCGCTGACATTATCTGACTATGCAAAAAAAGTATACTTAATATATAGAAGAGATAAACTAAGATGTGAATTTGATCTAGAGGAAAAGATTAAAAAAATCAAAAATATCGAAGTAATATATGATACTAATGTAATTGAGTTTATTGGAGAAGAAAATCTAGAAGAATTAAAACTAGATACTAAAGGAAAAATAACCAACTTAAAAATAGATGGAGTATTTGAATCAATCGGAATGGTACCTTCAACTAAATTTATTGTAAATGTAATAGATATAGATGAAGAGGAATATATTGTGAGTGAAAACTGTTATACAGATAAAGAGGGTGTCTTTGTAGCAGGAGATGTTAGGGTAAAAGAAGTAAGACAATTAACAACTGCTACAAGTGATGGAACCATTGCAGCAACTCATGCGATAGATTATGTGAAAAAAACATCTAAATAAATACTTGACATCATTTAAATCATATGATAATATTAAGTCAGTCAAGAAAAGATTTATCCTTTCCTGACTACTGAGAGAAACATGATTATATTATGCTTCTCTCATTTTTTTTATAAAAGTAGTTGACAAACTAAAATATATATAATATACTGAATACAGTTAAGAAACGATTTATCTTTTCTTAACTACTGAGAGAAACATGATTATATTATGCTTCTCTCATTTTTTTTATAATTGTATTTATTAAACTAAAAGTGATAGAATATATTTAGGAAGAAAGAGTATAAGAAAGGAACAGTATGCAAAAGACAATAAAACTAGATGAGAAGATGTATAAAGTTATAGATAAACTAACATCTGATGATATTACGTACTTTTATACAATAGATCCATCTAATTATAATGAAGTCGTACTTATAAGTAGAGAAAAAACCGAAGAAGGTATAATAACAAAACAAGTAGAAGAAAGAGAATATCCTATCTTAATGAATAAGTTTTCATTAAAATAGGATTTTTTTAAAATTTAACTAATATTTCACATCAATATCACATGAATTTCATATTCATATACTATACTGTAATTACAAAGGAAGTGGTAGAAGAGAAAACAGGAAAATAACCCTAGAAAGAAAGGATTTGGTAAAATATAAAGAAAAATGAATCCATAAATCCTTGCGATTTAAAATAACAAAATTAACAATTGAAAAAACCTTAGAATAACACTTAATTGAAAAAGCAATATGAAATAATCCCAACGTTAATAGTTGTCGCTATAATATTAAAATAGCAAAAATCTTTCCTCATATACCAAAAAGTCTTTTTCAAATAAGTTAAATATAAAAGCCGGGCCCTTACTCCCGGTTTTTTGTTGCAGTAAATAAATAAATTAGATATACTAAATAGGAGCTGGCATAGTATAATGGTATTACAAGGCCATGGTAAGGCTTAAATCGGTGTTCAATTCACCGTGCCAGCACCAGATTGATAGGAAACTCGGACAAATTAACTCTGAGCTGTAATAAATACTAACAGAAATGTTAGTTTTTTTGTTATTCAAAGAAAGGATGTGTTAGATATGACAATAGAAACTAAAGAACTTGTAATAAGTGAAGAACTTAAAAAGAAAGTAGATATGATATGTAAGTTTGCTTGTGTTAATAACTATACATTTGAAAATGGTAATATAGTAAACTTTAAAACCACTAATATTACCTATGTAAAGCCCCATATTTTAAAAGTTAAGGGTAATGACTACTTAATATTTGAAGATAGTGATTATGTCTTTATAAATGGATATAAAGATAAAATTAGGTTTACTAATTTATGTGATTATATTAAAGAAAACTAGACCTATTGACAAAGTAATAAAAAATGATTATAGTATAAAACCAAGAAAAGTATGCAGTATCGCTTTTTAGAAAGAGAGGTACTTCTATGATTAATGATTTAAAATTTATACTTATATATTTAATTAGGAGTCAAAGGTATTAGTTTTATCTAGTACTTTTGACTCCTCTTTTTTTGGAAACGGAGGTTGATAAAAGTATGAATGAAGAAAAAAAGATTGCTGGCATATATAAAAGAGTTTCTACTTTGGATCAGAAAAGAGAAGGTTTTAGTTTACCAGAACAAGAAGAAAAATTAAGAGAGTTTTGTAAATTTAAAGGTTATGAGATTTATAAAATATATGAAGATGCAGGAATAAGTGCTAAAAATGATAAAAAACCTGCATATCAAGAAATGATACAAGATATTAAAAATAAAAAGATAAATGTTATTGTTGTTTATAAATTAGATAGATTAACTAGAAGTGTTTATGATATTGAAAAACTTATGAAATTTGTTAATGACAATGATTGTGATATTTATTGTATGGCAGATGAATCTAATACTACTACTTCAAATGGTCGAATGGTTATGAGAATAATGACAAGTGTTTCTCAAAACGAAATAGAAAAATGTAGTGAAGAACTAAATTTGGTATGGTTGGAGCCATAAAATCTGGACATATACCAATACCTAGTTGTTTAGGTTTTAAAAGAGATAATAAAAAAATAGTAATAGATCCACTTACGAAAGATATTGTAATTAGAGTGTTTGACTTATATTTAGAAGGTAAAAGTCATCAAAAAATAGCCGATATATTTAACGAGGAAAAAGTATTAGATAAAACAAATTGGTATGATTCTACAATACAAAAAATACTAGCAAATGAACTTTATAAAGGTGATTTTATTCATGGGAAAAGAACAAAGCATCCAACAATTTATGAGGATGTTGTAGAACCAATTATATCTAAAGAAAAATGGGATTCTTGCCAAACACAAGCAAAAAGAAATGCTAGACATTATGAAAGGACAGCAACATATCTATTTATTAATAAACTTAAATGTTCTAAATGTGGTTGTTTCTTAGGAGGATGTGCTAGTACAAAACCTAGTGGCAAGAAATACTATTATTACAAATGTAAAAGTTGCAAAGCGTATTTTACTGAAAAAGACATAGAAGATAGTTTGTTATTACTTTTTAATGAATTATTAAGACAAGATAATTTAATAAATGATTACTATACACCATTTATTAAATCTAAATTAGATAATAGTGAAATAGATTTTAATAAAGAGACAAAAGAATTAGATAAACAAATGGATAGAATTAAAACTGCTTATATAAAAGGAATACTTAAAATAGATGATTTTGATAAAGAAATAAAACATATCGATTTTAAAAGGAATGAACTATTAAATAAACAAAAAGAACAAAAACAATATGAAAGTTTAAGTTTTACTTTAGATGATTTATTAATATTAGAAGATAAACAAGAAATAGAAATGTTTACAAAACCAGATAACTATTTAAGTGATTTTTATAAATGGGATAGTTTAGATAGGCAAGAAAAACAAAAAATAATTGCTAAATATATTGATAACTTAACCATTGAAAAAACGAATAATAAAATCAATATCATAAATGTAGAATTTAGAAGTTCCTATTTGAAAAATTTAATAGATAACCACAATAATTATAGTGTACCTTTTAACTTAAGATTATTTAAAGATGAATATGGTTGTTATCTTAATATGAACCATGAAGTAAAAAGTAAAGAAGAAGTTAAAAATTATTTTGATAAGTTATGTAGTACATTAAACGAATATAAATTTAATTACTATGAAATAGATACAGATGATGATTTAAAAGATATAAAATATTCATCTAATATTAATCTAGAAAAAATAATACGATTAATTTCTATAAAGCCAGATAAAAGGTTTAAAAATCAAAATTTAAAATTAGGAGTTATTATACTAGATTTAAGTAATATTCCAAATATTAGTAATGAAACATATAGTAAAATCTTTAAAGACTTAAAAGAAAAATTCAAAAATGAATTAGAATCTCAAAAAACATAATCATCCTACAAAAATCACTAAAAATTAGCATTTAGGATGAAAATCTAAAACAATAAAGTCCCTAAATATAAGAAATAAAAAAGGGATTAACCTTTATATCAACCTACAAAGTAGGATGAATTTCGTAAGTATGAAATAAGACTTGCACATACCTAATTCCTTATTTTATAAAGGGTTGATAAGGTATGATGTGCAAGTTTCTTATCCTGATATTTCACATTTCATACATTTTTTAGTGATTTTCATCCTAAATAAAAAAATAAAAAAGGAGGTAATTTAATTGCGTAGGTTTAACTTTTACTTGCCAAAAGAACTATATGATAGAATAAAATTAATGGCAAATTTTTATCAAACATCAACTACTAAAATGATGATACATTTATTAGAAATGGGATATCTAAAAATATTAGAATCAAATCAAAAAGAAATATGAGTTCTTGTTATTCATATAACTAGTAACTTTGTAACTATCTTAATTATGCTAAATTTCTTCTATATGCCTTAGTTAAATTATTATTTAATAAAAAATTGCAGTTACAGTTACAATTGCTACAAGTAAATTGATTAGCAACTACAACTTTTTCTTTTTTTAATTTTCCTAAAGTCTTTAATTTATTTGCTAAAATTATATGGATATTTTCTCCTTTTCGTCTTCGATTGTAACATAAAAATAACTGGAGACTAATAGGCCATTTTAACATAAAAGTCACAGAAATACGATATTTTTGAAATACGATATTTTTGTTGACAAAATAGTCTTTTAGTGCTAGTATAACTAGCCAAGAGGAACAAATATGTTAATAAACATATTTAATACATCTAATTAGTCAGCGTTATTTTTTGGTTCCTTGTTAAAAAGGCGGTGGTTGAAAATATTTTTTGCTTTATTTTAATAAAAAGTATTAAGCCATAATTTAAGTAAGGGAGAGTGATATATATGGCAAGAAAAACATTAGAAGATTTTAATTATGATTATCAAGCATATGCTGATTATTTAGAATCACCAGAATGTGTAAATGATGATGGTTATGATGTAATTGGAGACCAATATGGTAATGTTTATACACCTACTGAAGGTGATTGGACTAAAGGTCATGGACATAAGAATGAAAATACTAATTATGATAGAAAACCAGAAGATAAGGATTCTTATGGGAGAAAATGGAAAAATCCTTGGTTAAAATATGCTGACAAGTTAAATTTAACAGCAGAAGAAATTCAATTTTTAGAAGTTCTTTATAGTTATAAACAAACTACACAAAATAATGAACTTGATAGCAATAATACTTTATCAAAAAGAAGATAATTTAAATTTAAAATAATAAAGTAAAAAATAAAATTTATATGGAAAATATATTAAAAATTATTTATGATAAATCGATTGCCAATAAAATTATTAGTATTAATGATATTGATAAAATATTAGAGTTATTGATTATTGAAAAGCAATTAAGTAATTATATATTAAGTATAGATGTTCAACCAATAAGAAGCAATATCCTTGCTTCTTATTCCAACTATTCTAAAAATATTACCATATATTCTCAAACTATTGAATTAATGTTAAAAAACATAGAGACTAATATATTAAATACAAATAATTTTGAAAAAATGTTATATAAAAATTTATCATTGTTACAAATTTTATTACATGAAATAGAACACGCTAACCAAACTAAAATAACATATACTGATAATACTTTAGAAGCTTTTATTTTAAGAATGACTTATACTGTTAATGATTGTTATTTTGAACGTTTATACGAATATAGTCCACAAGAAAGAATGGCGGAAATAAAATCATATAAAGAAATAATTTCTTTAATATCCTTTATAGAAAATAAGTTATACAATTTACCAACAATTTTAGAAACAGAAAAATTACAAAGATTATTAAGAGGTTATCATTATAATCAAGGTAAAATTAGTTCTCCAATTATAACCTTTTTTAAGCAATCTGAAAAAGAATCAATTTTACAATCATTTGATTGGTACCGATTATATGATTTAAATGCAGTATATAATAATTATAGTATAAATGAACGTTTTAATTATGGTTTTCCTATATCATTAGATGAATATTCTGATAATATTAAAAAACTAGTTTTATCACTAAATAATAATTTTAATAATAGAACTAATTTTAAAAAATATGACAACTAAACTAAATAAGATGTTATAATGAAAGAGTAATTTATGAACAGGAGAATTAATAATGAATAATATATGTATAGATGATTTAAAATACAAAAGTGATTTTGGAACCAATTTTGGAGAATATCAAGAAGGGTATAGAATTGTGTATTTTTCAGATAACACTTATCAAGTGGGAGCTTTTTCTGGAAATATTGAAGGTTTTATGATGAATTTTATTGAAAATGATCCAATAGAAGATGAATCTGATATTCCAAAATTTATATCAATTGATGATATTTTAGAAAGAAGTTTACAAAAATATCCAAACGATAATGCAGTTGCAATATATAAAACTGATGGAAGTTTAATTGGTAAAAAAGATAGAATTAAAAAAAATATAAAATAATTATCAAAACAATGCAAACTAAAAAAATATATAGTAAAATTAATATAGAAATTGATTTTACAAAAATTTAAGTTAGTTGTAAATAACTTACTTACTCGCGCCATATTGAGCGATTAGATCAGTTGGTAGATCGTTTCGTTGACATCGAAAAGGTCACTGGTTCAAGTCCAGTATCGCTCACCATTTTGATATCAAACCTCTATAAAAGAATATAGAGGTTTTTATTTAAAAAAAATCTTTAATTATGCTACAATATAATTAGATGGAGCGCTAAAATGAAAAAAAAGTTTAAAGGTTTTGTATCTGAATTTAATAATTTAAAACAAGAAGATATTAACAAATATACACTTAGTAAAATTTTTTCGTTTGAAAAAGAAGAACCAAGAAAAATAGAAGAAAATGAAATACATAAAGGATATATCACTTCAAATTCAGAAGTGAAAAATTCTGAAATGATAATACCTTTTTATTTAAATGATTCATCATTATATGTTGAATTTTTAACTTTTTTAAAAAACAAAGGAAATCTTGAAAATAGATATGTAATTTTTTA
Organism: uncultured Muribaculaceae bacterium; assembly: GCA_964529195.1. GTDB lineage: Bacteria > Bacillota_I > Bacilli_A > RF39 > UBA660 > DUUS01. Next base: position 16,229 of record CAZGWM010000007.1, read on the forward strand.
TTATATTCAAGAATACATATTAGATAAATTTGGGGGTTATCAAAATTCTGAAAATAATTTAGCATTATACTTAGAACATTTTCATAATCATGGATATCCACTTTCCATAACTAAATTTTATCAAAATAATACCGCTATGAGTTTAGAGAGAGCTGCAGTTTGTCAAAATTTATTAACATTTATGAATTTTGAAAGTTTTCTAGTATGTGGTGACCTTAACTTAGAGAAAAAATCATTTAATATAATAAAGTTAGCTGAAAATAAATATATACTATTTGATGTTTCATCACCTTCAAAAGTAGTTTCTAAAAATAAGGAAGATGGTGTTACTCCTGCATTTATGACTTTAAGTAAAATTCCAAAAGAAACAATAACATTTAACTACGAAGAAATAGAGGAATACTTAGATTCAAGCTATAAAATAATATCTAAAAACAAAAGGGTATATAGCTTACCTTATCAACTTGAAATGATATATCTTGAAGGGAGAACTAAATGATAGAAATAAAAAAAGTAACCAAAAAGTATGGAAATAAACTAGCGCTAGATAAAATGAGTTTAACAATTGAAGATGGTGATATATTTGCTTTTGTTGGACATAATGGAGCTGGAAAAACAACTTTAATAAAAAGTATGACTGATGTTATAGAGTTTAATGAAGGTGATATTTTATATGATGGTATATCAATAAAAGATAACCCAATTGAATGTAAAAAGAAAATCGCGTATATTCCTGATAGTCCGGAATTATATGATTTTTTAAAAGGAATTGAATATTTAAACTTCATAGCAGATATATTTGAGATAAAAGAAAATAGAGAAGAAAAAATATTAAAATACGCTAAAGAATATGAAATGCTTGATTCAATATCAAATCCAATTAGTTCATATTCACATGGAATGAAACAAAAATTACTTATTATAAGTGCTTTAATAAGAGACCCTAAATATATAATAATGGATGAACCATTTGTAGGACTGGACCCAGTAGCTACAAAAAAACTAAAAGATCACATGAAAAAACTGACAAAAGAAGGTACTTCAATTTTCTTTTCAACTCATGTTTTAGAAGTTGCTGAGAAACTATGTAATAAAGTAGCAATTATAAAAAACGGAAAATTATTAAAATCTGGAAAAATGAAAGAAGTATTATCTGATAAATCATTAGAAGATGTATTTATGGAGCTCGAAGATGAAAAAACTACTTAGTTTAATAAAAATAAACTTTCATACTTTCTTTGATTTAAACTTAAAAAGACAAAATAAAAAAAAGAATATACCTTTAATATTACTTTATCTTTACTCATTTACTATAATTGCTATCTTTTCTTATAATGGAAGCTCTGGGATGTTAAAAATATTAAAGCCTTTAAATTTAGAATCAATATTTTTAGTAGGTTTAATGGCTGTATTAAGCATCTATACTTTTACAATCACAATTTTTAAAGTAAATAAAACATTATATAATTCAAAAGATTACCAAATATTATTTAGTTTTCCAATTAAAAAAGAGCTAATATTAAGTAGTAAAATATTAATGCTTTATATAGGTAATTTGATTTTTTCATCAATAATAATTATTCCAGCTTATATTGCTTATTTAGTGAAAATAGATACAACTATCTTATTTAATATATTATACTTATTAAGTATTCCGATAATACCCATAATACCTACAATTATTGGTTCTTTAGTTGGCGGAGTAATAACTTCGTTATCTTCAAATTTTAAATTTAAAAATTTAACTGAAATGATACTAAGCTTAGGAATTATAGTATCGTCATTTTTCTTATCTTATAAATCACAATCATTATCTTCAATTGAATTAACAAATTTAAATCAAGGATTAATAGATAAATTCGCAAAAATATATCCACCTACAAAAATATATAATAATATAATAAGTAATTTAAGTATTCTAAATTTATTTCTGTACTTACTAATATCAATTTTTATATATCAAATCTTTAAATATATTTTAGCTAAACATTTTGACAAAGTTCATAGTAAACTAAACACGGTTAAAATAAATAAAAAACAAAAGAAAATAAAAATCAAAAATAATAACAAATTAAAATCTTTATATTTAAAAGAAGTCAAAAGATACATAACACTTCCTATGTATGTATTAAATACCATCGTTGGAAGTGCGATGCTATTAATAACACTTGGAATTTTCCTCTACTCAGGTGAAGAGGTAACTTCAGAAATAATAGGGATACCTAATATTGGAAGTTATTTCACACTGTATGGTTCTTTATTGTTTAGTATTTTCATGGGGTTATCCTGCACTACAAGCGCATCATTATCTCTTGAAGGAAAAAACATTTGGAATATTAAATCACTTCCAATTGAGCCTAAAGATATATTCAAATCTAAAATTTTATTAAATTTAACTATAACAATCCCTGCAATATTAATTGGTGCTACAGCGATATTTTACATAATAAAACTAAGCTTTATGGAGTATCTTTTATTTATATTCCCGCCAGTAATGTTTTCGTTTTTAATATCAGGTATTGGTCTTTTAATAAATTTATTATATCCATCATTTGAGTGGGTAAATGAAACAAAAGTAATAAAACAAAGTGCTCCGGTTTTTTTAACAATGGCACTTGGATTTGCCTTATCAATAACACCACTTTTAATCAAAACAAACATAAACAAATATTTGTACATATTTATAATTGGTGTAATATATTTATTATTAAGCATAATTATATATAATATATTATTCAAACGCGGAAAAAATATTTTTAAAAAACTTTAATTATGCTATAATTTAATATAGGAGAATAAAATGGAGACAGCAGATAAAAACTTATTTGAAATTTTTTCATTAGATAAAGTATTTTTCAAAAAATACTTAGAAGATTTCTTCAAAAGATATACAAAAGAAGAATATAATGAAGAAATATTAAATTCATTTATAAAGTTTAACAATAATAAAATAATTGATATAAAAGATCTTATTGACTTAGGAGATAGTGTAAATACTCACTTAAACATATATGGATTAAGAACATATAATGAAGAAGATAACTTAGGTGGAAGCTTTGTATATAGAAAATTAAACACTTTAATAAGCTGCTACCATGGTTTTTGGAGTAGCTTATCAACACTTGAAAAAGAATCTATGCTTCAAGTTCAAATAATGAAACTAAAACCATTTAATGAAAATAATCTTTTAATATCTGAATTAATATTATTTTCCAATTTAATTCACCAAAATATTCCGCCTCTAATTATTTATAATAAAGTAGAGTATTACAAAGCACTAGAAGATAGTGACGGACTAAAACTAAAATCATTACTTGAAAATGAAACTAAAAAAGAAATGAATTATATAATTAATTTTTATAAAGAATTTTATAAATTAGATAAAACAAGAGATATAAAAGAAATATTAATTTTAAAAGTTTAACAACAGTAAACTTTTTTTAAATTTGATATAATATATTCAAGGGAGTAATAAACATGAAATACGAAACAAATTCAAGACTAGTAAAAAAAGGACAAATCTTTGTGGCTATAAAAGGATACACTGTAGATGGCCACGATTATATAGAGGATGCTATTTTAAATGGAGCAAGTAAAATAATAACAACAAAAGATGTGGACATAAAGGTTCCTTATTTAAAAGTTGAAAATTCTGAAGAATATTTAAAAGAACAATTAAAAAAAGAGTATGCAGATGAGTTTAAAGATCTTAAACTAATTGCATTAACTGGAACAAATGGAAAAACAACAACTGCTTTTTTAGCATATCAAATGTTAATAAAATTAAATAAAAAAGTTTCTTATATTGGAACAATTGGTTTTTATAATGATAATAAACATAGAGAATTACCAAATACAACCCCAGATATTTTAACTTTGTATAAACTATTATTTGAAGCAAAAGAAGCAAATGCAGAATTCATAATAATGGAAGTATCATCACATGCTCTTTATTTAGAGAGAATTGCTGGATTAAAATTTGATGTAGCAGGCTTTACAAATTTAAGCCAAGATCATTTAGATTTCCATAAAACAATGGAAAAATACTTAGAAGCAAAACTAAAAATAATAAATTATTTAAAAAAAGAAGCTACTTTAATAGTAAATGGAGATGATCCTGCATCTAACTTATTTAACTTCAAAAACAAATTAACATTAGGAAAAAATGGAGATATAAAAATATTAGATTATAAATTTAAAACAAATCAAACTCATTTAAAATTTATGTTTAATAATAAAAAAGAAGAAATAACAACCAATTTAATAAACGAATTTAATATATATAATTATTTAATGGCACTAGCTATAGTAACATCTCTTAATATAGACCTGCTTGATGTAATAAAAGTAACAAAAGAAGTATACGCTCCCAAAGGTAGAAGCGAAACAGTAGCTGTAAAAAAAGGTCACGCAGTAATAGACTATGCTCATACTCCAGATGCTGTTTTAAAAATTATAACAGCATATAAAAAATTAAATCATGGTAAAATAATTACTCTCCTTGGTTGCGGTGGAGATAGAGATCCTAAAAAAAGACCAATCATGGGAAATATAGCTACAACTTATAGTGATTATGTAATATTTACAAGTGATAATCCAAGAACAGAAGATCCTACTAAAATAATTAATGATATTATAAAAGACAATAAATCAAGTAACTATAAAGTAATAGTTGATCGAGAAGAAGCAATAAAAGAAGGAATATGTTTATTAAAAGAAAATGATTACCTATTAATACTTGGAAAAGGCCATGAAAATTATCAAATAATTGGAAGAGAAAAAATTCCCTTTAGTGATTATGAAATAGTAAAAAATTATGATAAAATAAATTAATAAGGAGAATGAAAATGAAAAAATTAACTAAAAGAGATAAAATGAATTTAATTGTATCACTAGTACTAATATTATTTGGAATAATTTTACTGATATATCCAATAATTGGAAATTTAACTCCAAACAAATTATTGTACGTTACACTTGGTGTTTATGGAGTGATAAAGTTATTTGAATATTTAAATAGTGATGATAAAAAAGATAGAGAAGACTTATACACTTCAATTGCATGTCTTTTAGCAGCACTTAGCGGAGTATTTTTTTACAATAACTCATCTAATACAGTCTTAGCTTTAACACTTGCAATATGGACTGGAGTTATGTCTATAATCAAATTAATCAAATTAGATTATTACCATGATAGAGGACATGAAATGTTTTATACAAATTTAATAACATTTGTTTTATTTTTATCACTTGGATTATTAACTAGCATAAATTTTTATTTTGACTATACAGTTCAAACAATAGTACTTGGATACTTCTTTATAATAAATGGACTTTTAAACTTACTTGAAGATGCTGTAAGAATATCGTTTAAAAAGAAATAACATATGAAAACATATGTTATTTTTTTGGGGGCAAACAAATGATATTTATAGTATAATTAACAAGTGAGGAGGACAAATGAAACTAACAAAAGAAACAATAAAAGAAATTTCAAAACTTAAACAAGAACCTAAATGGATGCTTGAATATAGATTAAAATCATATGAAGAATTTCTAAAATTAGATAATCCAAAATTTGGACCTAAAATAGATATAGATTTTAAAGCACTAACATATTATAAAAAAGTAGGTAAAAGCACTAACTCATGGGATGATGTATCAAGCGAAATAAGAGATACATTCGATGAACTTGGTGTAATTGATGCTGAGGAGAAATATTTAGGTGGAGTTACAAATCAGTATGAAAGTGAAGTTGTATATCACAACTTAAAAGATAACTTAAAAGAAACTGGTGTTATATTCTTAAGTACAGATGATGGCTTAAAAGAATATCCTGAAATATTCAAAAAATATTTTGGAAGTTTAGTTGACTATAAAGAAAATAAATATACTGCACTAAACGGAGCTGTCTGGAGTGGCGGATCATTTATATATGTACCTAAAGACGTTAAATTAGATAGACCACTTCAAAGCTATTTTAGAATTGATTCAGTAACAATGGGGCAATTTGAAAGAACACTTATAATTGTTGAAGAGGGAGCAGATTTATCTTATATAGAAGGATGCACTGCAACATATCACTCAGAAAATTCACTTCATGCTGGAGTTGTAGAAATATTTGTAAACAAAAATGCTAGATGTAGATACACAACAATTCAAAACTGGTCAAAAGATGTTTATAATCTAGTAACCAAAAGAAGCATAATTGAAGAAAAAGGATCAATGGAATGGATAGATGGTAATCTAGGTAGTAAAATAACAATGAAATATCCATCATGCATTTTAAAAGGTGATTATTCAACTGCAAATTCAATAAGTATCGCTTATGCAAAAGAAAACCAAGAACTAGATGCTGGAGCTAAAATGATCCATATAGGTAAAAATACTAAAAGTAATATATTATCTAAAAGTATTGGATCAGGAGGAGGAACTTCAAACTATAGAGGAAGCGTTAAAATTCTAAAAGAAGCAACAAATAGTCATGCCATGATAAACTGTGATACTATTTTGCTAGATGATAACTCAAAAAGTGACACTTTCCCAATAAACATAGTATTAAATGATTCAAGCACGCTTGAACATGAAGCAACTGTATCAAAGGTAAGCGCAGAAAAATTAAATTATTTAAAAAGTAAAGGCTTATCAGAAGAAGCAGCAAGTGAATTAATTGTAATGGGATTTATTGCAGACTTTAAAAAAGAACTTCCACTTGAATATGCAATTGAATTAAATCGCTTACTAAAAGATTATTAATTTATATATACTTTTAAAAACCACATTAAAATAAATGTGGTTTTTAAATATCTTCTATAAAAGAAAATAAAAAAGAATATAAAATACTTCTTAAAATGTTAAAATGTCACATTTTTCTTTAACTAAAAATCATGATAAAACTGAATTATGAAAGGAGGAAAAATGTACAACTTAGTTTATTTAATAGGGAGATTAACTAAAGAACCAGAAACAACAACTACTGAAAGTGGTAAAAAAGTAATGACCGTAAACTTAGCAGTTCAAAGAAGTTATAAAAATAGCGATGGAATATATGAAACCGATTTTATAAAATGCGTTTTATGGGAAGGAATAGCTACAAGAACTGCAGAGTTTTGTAAAAAAGGAGACTTAATTGCAATAAGAGGACAAGTAAGAACGAATAATTATACAAAAGAAAATGAAGAAAAAATCTATCAAACTGAAATAGTAGTTGATAAGGTTAGTTTTCTTTCAACTAGATCAGCTGATGACATAGTTAAAGTAGAAAAGAATAAAAAGGAAGAAGATATAAAATAATTGATAAAACAATCACTTTTTGCTATAATTAATAAGCCGAAGAACTTATGTAATAAAAAATAAAGATTAATATAATAGAAAGAAGTGATATACGTGAGTAGAATCAAAATATTTGGTATGGGTGGACTTAATGAAAATGGTAAAAACACCTATATCGTTGAAGTAGATGAAGATATATTTGTACTTGATGCAGGATTAAAATTTGCAAACGATTCAATGTTTGGTGTAGATTATATAATTCCTGATTATGAATATTTAGTAAAAAATAAAAATAGAATAAAAGGGGTATTTATAACACATGCTCATCCAGAAAGTGACGGAGCAGTTGGAGATCTTTTAAAAATAATACCTGATATAGATATATATGCTACAAAATATAGCAAAAACCAAATGGTTTTAGACGGAGTACCAGAAAATAAAATAAAAGTAATAACTCCACATAAAAAAATAAAATTCGGTAATAATAGTGTGTTTCCAATTCAGGTTAACCATGCAGTACCAGAGAGTGTAATGTATGTAATAAATACTGAAGATGGAGCAATATGTTATACAGGAGACTTTATAGTAGACCCTTCAATGATGGGGGGATATCATATGGATCTTGGAAAAATAGCATATGTAGGAAAACAAGGAGTTTTAGCTCTTCTTTGTGAATCATCATTCTCAGAGAAAAAAGGACATACAAGTCCTGGACATCATCTCTCATCATTTTTCAAAGAAGTAATTAATAAAAATGAAGGCAGAATAATATTTTCAACCCTTCATACCCATTTATACACAATAGAAGCAATATTTACTGCGGCAGAAGCAGCAAACAGAAAAATAGTAATAATGGGAAAAAAACTTCAAAACATAATAAATATGGCAAGAGAAGAAAAACATTTAGTCGTATCAGATCATGTAATAGGTGATTTATCTAACATAGGGGATAAAAACACAATATTACTAGTATGTGATGAAAGACAAAGACCTTATGCTGTAATTGATAAAATAATAAATGGAGCAGATAAATTTATTAAGTTAAGAAGCGATGATACAATTTGTTTTGCACAACCAAAATATGATGAAAATGAAAAACTATTTGTAAAAATAGAAAATGAACTATCAATTAAAGGAATAAAAGTAGTAAATATACCAAAAGAAAAAGGAATATCACTACACGCATCAAGTGAAGATTTAATGTTAATGATATCTTTATTAAAACCAAAATATTATATTCCTGTAAAAGGAGAATATCGTTATATGGTAGGAAATGCAGATCTTGCATCAAACTTAGGATATAATAGTGATAATATAATATTAAAATTAAATGGTGAAGTAATAACTATTAATAATAAAAAATATTTAAAAGATGAAATAGAAAAAATAGAAATAGATGATGTTTTAATTGATGGAACAAGTGCCGATGATGTAGGAGATTTAGTAATAAAAGATCGTGAAATATTATCTGAAAACGGAATTGTTTTAATAAGCGCAACTATATCTAAGAAAACCAAAAAAATATTAGTTGGACCTGAAGTAACAACAAGAGGATTTATTTATATTAGAGACTCAAAAGAAATAATAGATGAAATAAAAAGAATTTCACTTGATGTACTAGAGGCAAATATAACCCCAAAATATATAGACTTTAATAATATAAAATTAGAAATAAGAGATAAATTAAGTAAATATTTCTATGTTGAAACTGAAAGTAAACCAATGATAATAGCTGTAATACAAGAAGTATAAAAGACTTCTTGTTTTTACTTGAAGTTTTATAGTAAGTTTACTACAATAAATTATAGAGGTGTTAGTATGAGAAAAGAAACAGTTTTACCAGCAGATATATATACAGTTATAAATAGAACCATACTAACTGAAGTAGATAAAAAAATACTTATTAATTTATATGAGCCAATAATTGGAAGCACTGCTGTAAGTTTATATTTAACTTTATGGAGTGATTTAGATAAAAGAGAAATAATGAGTAAAGATTATAATCATCACCATTTAATGACTCTTTTAAAATCTCGTCTTGAAGATATAATTGAAGGAAGAGAAGCTTTAGAAGCAACTGGACTTTTAAAAACATATATTAAAAAAGAAGATAATTTAAATAGTTTTATATATGAACTTTACTCACCAGTATCAGCATATGAATTTTTTAATCATCCAATACTAAATATAGTACTTTATAATAATATTGGTGCAAATGAATATAACTCACTTTTAAAATATTATAAAAAACCAACTTTTGATTACAAAGGATATGAAGAAATAACAAGTACTATGAATCATACATTTAAAAGTGTAACTAATTTAAATAATGAAGAAATTCATAGAAAAGAAAAATCAAAAATAGTAGTATCTCAGTTAATTGACTTTGATCAATTAATTGGAAGTATACCAAATAGAGTATTAAATGAAAAAGCACTTCATAAAAGAATGAGAGACTTAATTAATAACTTAGCATTTGTTTATAATTTAGATACAATAAAAATGAGTGAATTAATAAGGCTCACAATTGATGAAAATGGATTAATAAACAAAGAATTACTATTAAAAGAAACAAGGAAATACTATGAATACAATAACAGTGGTATGCTTCCGACTTTAATATATCGAACTCAGCCAAATCATTTAAAAAGTCCTGATGGTGATTTATCTAACCGAGGTAAAATGATATACATATTTGAAAACACAACTCCATATGACTTTTTAAGAAGCAAATATAAAAATGTAAATCCAACTGCAAGAGATTTAAAATTACTTGAATATCTGGCAATTGAATTAAATATGACCCCTGCTGTAATAAATGTTTTAATAGACTATGTACTTAGAATAAACAACAATAAACTAACTAAAGCTTTTATTGAAACAATCGCAGGCCAGTGGGTTAGAGAAGGAATAACAACAGCATCAGGAGCTATGTCTGTAGCAGAAAAAGAACATAAAAAATCAAGATCAAAAACAACTAAAAAAGAAACTAATCTTCCATCATGGTTTGATAAAGATAATAAAGCTGATGATTTAACAAATGAAGAAAAAGAAGAAATTCAAGACTTATTAAGTGAATTTAGGTAGGTGAAAAATGAAAAATATAAATGCTGCAACAAGCAGTTATAAAAGAAAAAATATAGAAGATAATTTAAAAAGATCTTATGCTGAAGCACTTCAAAATCAAGAATTTAAAAAATTAATAAATACATTAAAAATCACTGAAGACATTGCAATAAAATATACAAGTAAATTAGAAGAAACTGTAAAAGAATTAGAATTATGCTCTAAATGTAAAAGTCTTCACGAATGTAAAAATAAAGTACAAGGTTATATATATTATCCTAGAGTAGTTGAAGATAGATTAGAATTTGATTATGTACCTTGTAAACATATGAAAAAAGAATTAAAAGAAACCGAAAGTATTAAATCTGATGTTTTTTCACTTCCACTTGAAATTAAAAAAGCACGAATGAAAGATATTCATCAAGATGACGCTAAAAGAGTAAAAATTATCAAATGGTTAACCGACTTTTACAAGAATTATCAAAAAGATCCACATATAAAAGGATTATACTTATATGGATCATTTGGTTCTGGTAAAACATATATGGTAAGTGCACTTTTAAATGAGCTATCAAAAGAAACATATGGAGTAGTAATAGTTTACTATCCTGAACTTTTAAGATCATTAAAAGAATCATTTGAAAATAATGACTTTTCATCTAAAATAAATAATATAACAACAGCAAAATTACTAATGCTAGATGATATCGGAGCAGAGACTGTAACATCTTGGAATAGAGATGAAATACTTGGAACAATTCTTCAGTATAGAATGGATAATAAATTACCAACTTTTTTCACATCAAACTTAACATTAAAAGAACTTGAAAATCACTTTAATGTAAGAAACACATCAGAAGAAGCCATTAAAGCAAGAAGAATAATCGAACGAATAAAACAAATAACAGACTATCAAGAATTAATAAGTGAAAATAGAAGAAAATAAAATATTGATAAAAATTATTATTTAAACTATACTTATTATATAAGAGGGATAAAATGAAAAAAAAGATTGGACCAATAATTGCAATAATATTAACAATTATAATTATAATAATCGGATACAAATTAGGTAAAAATGCCGCTAACGGTTATACAAAAGAAAATATGAAAGCTTATCAAATAAATTCAAATAGCTAAATAAAATACACATCAAAAAGATGTGTATTTTTAATTTATCAAAATAAATAAATACTTTAACAATTAAAAATAAAGATATGAAATACT
>CAZGWM010000008.1:0-9176 GCA_964529195.1 uncultured Muribaculaceae bacterium
CTACATAGTCTTTTTTTATATCATAATATTGTCTCATCATTGGACTTAATTTTTCATAGTTTAAATCAGTTATTTTCATAGTCGCCTCTTTATTTATTTTAACAAAATTATCACCATTAGTCTATAAACTAAAATAACTGCGCGAGGCAGTTATTTTGATAATTGGTATCCAAGTGAGTGTTCTTTTGGAGATGTTATATAAGTATGCTCTCCTGTTTCAATATTATATTTTCTTACAAATTCTTTTATATATCCGATATTATTGTATTTTTCATATAGTTCATCTAAATTAGGATGATTTGTTATATCAATTAAGCTTAAATATCTATTTGGCATTTTAATATTTAACTCCTTATTTGATAGCTCTCTCCACTCAGCTAAGCCATCTTCATTAAATCCTTTTATTTCAAAGTGATATGTATTCATATTAGATAAATCTTCATCTACTGGGCTATATTCTCTATCTATTATAAAGTATAGAGGTTCTTCAACTAATTCTTTTTTAATATCAAGTGAATCTCTTAAGTCTACTTTTCTAAATCCTTTTTTATCTTCATGATATACTTCTAGGCTACTTTCAAAAGGTATTTCTCCTCTATGTTTACTTAGTAAGTATAATAAATTCTCTTTTCTTATTAATAAATAATCATCATAATCATTTGAGTCTGTATTACTTATTATTATTTCATCTGTCATTCTTTGTTTTTTAACATACTGAGCAGATGAAATTAAGTTTTGATAATCATCAAATGCTTCAATGTCTAAGCCATCAATTAATTCTTTTGTAAGTGGTTTTAGTAATAAATGTTTTTGATTTATTACAGTATATGCTTTTTGATTATATTCTGTATCTTTTATTGAAGGTTTTATTTGGGTGATCCATTCACTTGCATCTTTTAACACTTCTTTATCATCTGTAAATAAATATAAATCAGCTGAAATATTTTTTTCTTTTAAGTTTTTTCTTCTTAATATTTTACTTATTTCATCAGAATCTATTTTTAAATCTTCACTTAATAGTAACTTACCTTCTTCACAAGATAACTCAACTAAATGAAAGTCTTCTTCTTTTGCTAGTTTATTTTTATTTAAATATCCATATTCAATTAAATTTATTATATTGTTTCGCATATCATTTGTTACATCTGTATATATGTTTTGGTTTTCTTGGTTAATTATAATTGGATTATAAGAATCATCTAGTTTAATTCTGTCTTTTGGGTCTATCTCAACTAAAAGTTCTTCACCTTGAAGAGCTAAGTGCCTGTTGAATGCTCCTATTTCAACTCTGTGATATCCATATGTTGTTATGACTGGTCTTATTTCTGGTCTTTTGCCATTTCTTTTAATTACTAGTCTTTCATCAAATAAATTAAAACTTTCTTCGAAGAATTTTGATGCTTCTTTTAAAGTTAAGAAGTATCTTAATTTCCCTTCTTTTTTTTCTTCACTATATTTTATTTCTGGTTTAATTGTTATTAGTGTTTCAGGAATATTTTGATCATTTAATTCTTCTTTATATATTTCAAAGTATAATTCTTTATTATTTGCTTTTAATTCACTATTAAAAGCATCTACTTCTCTTTTATTATATCCGTCTGTAGATAATACTGGCTCTAATGTTATTTTTCCTTTTTCTTCTTTTTTGATTACAAGTCTATTACTTAGTAATGTTATTTCATCTAGGCAAAAATCTCTTGCATCATTAATTTTTAAAAAATATCTGTTCATTATTTTTCCTCCAATTTTTGTATCGCGCTTAGCGCTTCATCAAATGTACTTACTCCTTTGATATTAATATTATATTTTTTTTCTTTTTTTATTTTTAAAGCTTCTTTTAAATTTTCATTTGGAACGATGAAAAGATCGGCTTTATCTTTTACAGCTCCAGCTAGTTTATATTTTATTCCTCCTATTTCTCCTACATTTCCATTTATATCAATTGTTCCAGTTCCAATTATTTTATTTCCTTTAGTTATATCTTCTTTTACAAGGGAGTTATATATCGCAAGTGATAAGATTAAACCTCCACTAGGACCATTTTCATTTGTTTTTGATTTTATATTTCTTTGTGTGTCACTTATTATATCATAAGTTTCGATTGTTATGATACCAGTTATTAATCTATCTTGATATGAGTATATTTTTGCTGGTATTTTTATTTCTTTTTTATCTCTTTTTACTAAGAAGTTTATTTCATCATTTACTTTTTTAGTATTTGTATACTCTGCTAAGTTATCTATTCCTGTATAAGAGATATTATCATAACTTAATATTTGATCTCCTATTTTTAGCTTTGATTTACTTCCAGGATCTACATATATTATATGATAAACTATGTTTTCTTTAGTGTATTTTGTATTACTTTTTATATAGCCAAGTTCTTTAGCAACACTATTTGTTTCTTCATAGTATATATGATCTCTTATTTTAACATCTTCCATTGTTTCATTTTCAGCATATGCAACATCTTCATTTTTAACTAAGTCCCATGATGGAAGTATTTTAGCTATTAAGTAAAATGGTAACCTGCCATCTAAAGCACTTACAAATGCTATGTTAAGTGATCCTTTGGTCTTTTTTAAGTTGTTTTCTTTATTTATTCTACTTGTAATATTGGAGCTACCACCTGAATTATATATTCTGTAATCTGTTTTTATACTAAATAATATTAAAAATACAGCAAGAAAGATTAAAAAATATTTATTTTCAGTTAATTCTTTATTAATTATATTTTTTAGTTTGTTTGTTATTTTTTTTATCATGTAATCCTCAAGTTAATTATACCAAAGGAATTACAAGGAATACAAATTTTATTTAACTTTCTTTACAATAAAAAAACACTTTTAAAGTGTTAATTGATATTGAATTTATATATTTGATCACCATATTTTTTATCTACTTTAAATGATTCATTTGTTATATAAGATAGTTCAATTGGAAAATTATTATGATCATTATCATATATATCCATATTAATGCTTACTATGCAGGCTCCTAGTGAGCATTTATATAAAGCAGAGCCATCTTCACTTGGCGGCATGTTTGTTTCTCTTTTAACTTGTTTTAAACCTCTTAGGTAAGTTACTGTGTTTATATTATTTCCTTTATTATCTTTATATGTATAATAAATTAAATAACCTACATTATCATCACCCTTAGCAGAGTTATATATAAATTTTAAACAGTTCATATTATTAAAATCAGTATTTGGAGTTTTAATTAATTTTTTTACTCCATCATTTTCTCTCTTTAAATTATCTGCGCATGATTCTAAGCCGATTAATTCTCTTTCTAAGAAGTCTGAATTTATTTCTCTTGTTAAAATAGCTTGATTTATTTTCATGTTGTGAGTATTTTTTTCTTCTTTTTCATCTTTTCTAGCTGATACGAAAAGTGAAAATAAAAATACGACTACGACTGATATAATTGATATACTAATTACTATCTCAACTAGAGATATACCTTTATTATTTAGTTTCATACTTCACCTTTTAATATTTTGTTTTTTTTTGTTTCATATGTTTCTAGATGAACTCTTTGTGTTAAAAATAAGCAAAAGATTATATTTATATAAAATGATCCACCATAGCTTATAAATGGTACTGGTACTCCAGTTAGTGGAATTATTGCTAAAACTCCCATAAAGTTAATTAGTAAGTGAAAAGTTATAAATAAAAATGTCCCATAAGCCATTATAGATCCCTTTAAGCTTGATGCATCTCTTGCTATTTTAAGAATGCGATATAGCATTATTATAAAGCCAATTATTATTACAATTGCTCCAATTGATCCAAGTTCTTCAGTTACAATTGGAAAAACAAAATCAGTGTACGCCTCTGGTAGATATGCATATTTTTGAGTTGAGTTTCCAAGTCCAGTTCCAAATAATCCTCCATTACTTATTGCTAAAAATCCATTACATACTTGATATCCGGTTTTTTCTAAATATCTAGTACATGGTTTTTGATAAGTTAACCTACTTGATTGTTCTTCAGTTAGAAAGTTTCCTCCAAATAATAAAACAATGCTTCCTAGAAGTAATGTTACGACTCCTAGTCTTTTTAAGTTAGTTATTTTTTTATCTTTTGAAGGAAGTGATAAGAAGATAAAAAAGGCAATGGCTCCAATTATAGCAGCTGTTCCTAAATCTGGCTGAATTGCAGTTAAAAATGCAGCTATTACTACAAGCAAAAATGGAGTCATTAAGTTTGTTATATCATATTTATTTTTATTAAATATTTTTTCAAGTGATACTCCTAAGTAAACAATTATTATTGATTTAGCAAATTCACTTGGCTGAAATGAGAAAAAGCCTAAATCATACCAAGATTTTACTCCATTAGTAAGTGTTCCATATAATATTAATCCAAGTAATAACCCAGATATTATTAACATTCCAAGAGGTGCTAAGACTTTGTAATCAGATAATTTTCTATTTAAAACTATAAATCCAAATATCCAAGATGCTAGTATTATATATAAGTGTTTTTTAAAAAAGTAGGATGAATCAGTCATGTTATATAAAACTGCTGTTATTGAAGATGCACTATAAATCATTACAAGTCCTAAGATTGTAAATATTATCATAAATATAAATAAAAGTTTATCTACTTTCTTAAGGTTATTTCTCATATCTTTACTCCTATTATTAATATATCATAAAAGCTATTATTTTAATAATATGTATTTAGTTTATTTACATTTATACAATAAAAAAAGTTACTTTTAGTAACTTAAGCTCTACTTGAGTATTTAGAGTCTTTTGTTGTTATGACAATTGATTCACCAGTTGATATAAATAAAGGTACTTTTACTACAAGTCCTGTTTCTAATGTTGCATCTTTCATAGCACTACTTGTTGTATTTCCTTTTGTAGCATCATATGTTGATGTTACTTTGTAATCTATTTTATCAGGAAATATTATATCAATTATATTTCCATCGTATGTTACAACTTCTACATTTAAACTCTCTTTTAAGAATTTAATTTTATCTCCTAGAATACTTTTATTTATTTCTAGTTGTGAGTAATCTTCATTATTAATAAATACATAATCATCACCTGAATTATATAAATAATTCATATCTAGTTTTTCAACATGAGCTTTTTCTATTTTTATATTTTTATTAAATGTTTCTTCTATAGTAGCACCTGTTTTAATATTTTTATATTTTAATCTAACAAATGCAGGACCTTTACCAGGTTTAACATGCTGAAATTCAATTATTTGGCATAATGAATTATTAATTACTACTGTCATTCCGTTTTTTACATCATTTATATTAATATTCATTTTACCACCCTATTTTTTTTCTTTAAATATTTGAGTTTTGTTACATGTTTTACAGTATTTTTTTATTTCCATTTTATCTGGAGTATTTGCTTTATTTTTTTCTGTAGGTCTAATTATAAATCCACATTCAGAACATTTTAGTTCGATTGGTGCTCTGTTTTCATTTTTCTTTGCCATTTTCTTCCTCCTTTATAAACATAGGTATTATAGCATATATTCTTTTGTTAAATCAACTGAATTTCCAGACATAGATGATTTTTTCAACTAAGTTATAACTATTACACTTTATGCACTCTTTACTTGTATTACTTTTAATGTTTCTGCAGCAATTATCTCCTACTGGATATGAGTCTAATTTATATGCAGTTAAAAATGCTAGCATTATTACTATCATTACTAATATACTTGTTATTGTTGCTTTATTCATTTTATTCACCTACTTAATAATATACTAAGTATTTGATTAAATTTCAATCATCTTATAAAAAGATATTTTATTTTTTTAAAATATCTTCGTATAAATCTTCATTAAATGTTTTATCTCTTAACATATCAATTTCTACTTTATAAGGTGGCTTTTCTTCATGATATGGAGTTTCAAGTATTTTAGGTATTTCTTTTAGTTTTTCATTATATAAAACATTAAGTAAATTATCAAAACCAATTGTTCCGTATCCAATGTTTTCATGTCTATCTTTAGCAGAACCTAGTTCGTTTTTACTATCATTTAGATGAACACATTTTATTTTATCTATACCTATTTCTTTATCAAATTCTTTTAAATATTTATCAAAGTCTTTTATGTTTATTCCTGAGTCATTTAAATGACATGTATCAAGACATATACCAACTTTATCTTTTAATATTATTCCATCTATTATTTCTTTTAAATCATCTAAATTAGAACCTACTTCAGTTCCTTTACCAGCCATTGTTTCAAGTAATATAACAATGTTATCTTCTCTTTTAAGTACATTATTTAATCCATTTACTATATTTGTTATAGCTGTACTTCGGTCATGTTTAACAGCTGATCCTGGGTGCAGAACTAAATATTTAACTTTTAAAGCAGCACATCTATCTATTTCATTTCTTAAAAACTTCATTGCAAATTCATATTTAGCTGGAAAAATAGTATTTGCAAGATTAATTATATATGGAGCATGACAAATAACATTATCTTTATCTATATTATTTTCTTCCATTAGTTTATGAGCCTCTAATGTTAGAAAATCATTTATAGTTGTTCTGATTGTATTTTGTGGTGCTCCAGTATAGAACATAAATGAATTAGCTCCATACTCTATTGTTTGTTTAACACATCCTAGAAGTTGATCTTTTCCAAAACTAACATGTGAACCAATTAACAACATAAAATCACTTCCTTAGGCATATTATAGCACACATTTGTTCTTTAACTAAAAAAATCAAGTATTTACTTGATTTTATGGGCAAGTTGCACTTGCATGACTTGCAGCAAAAGGTGTTTTAGATAGCTGGGTTGAGTCTGGTTTTAATCCATTTAAGACAGTTTCTGAAATTCCGGCGACTGAATAACTATTATCACTTAAATATAGTGAAAATGTAGGTGTTAATTTTCCATCTGTAGATACAGTAACAGTTACTTTACCACGGTAATCTCCAGTCTTATCAAGTCCCATTTTGGTAAAAGTATAGCAGTTTGAGCTAGTTCCAAATAGTAAATCAGCTTGATATGTCTCTTCTGCTTTAGCTAATACTTTTTGACCATATACTTTAAATGTTCCTACTCTAGCATTATTCATTTGTGTCATTACAGCTGGAATTGCGATTATCATAATTATTGCTAGTACTACGATTACAGCTAGAAGTTCAACTAGTGTAAAACCTTTTTTGTTTTTAATCATTTTACTTTCCTACTTTCTATGATAATTATATAAAGTTATACTTTATTTGTCAATGAGTTATAATTTAAACTCGTCAATAAAGTCATCTAATTTAAATTCTTTTATTTTAGGTATTTCTAATTCTTCTTCTTTTTCTTCTTTTAATATTTTTAATTCTTTTTTTATAAAAGATTTATCTATGTTTTTATATGCCATATTTGAACCAGTACTATCTATATCCATGATTGATATTTCACTGTTTTTAATATATTTTATATCTTCATCTATTTTTATTCCAATTATATCTTTAGATGTTGTTATAAATGCATCTTTTACTTTATAGTTTTTAGATTTAACTCTTTTAAAAATAGGATTTCCTCTTTTAGCTCTTGATAGTTCTTTTAGTTCATTTATTTTTATTCTTTTAGCTGTATCTTTATTAGTAAATATATTTAAGTATTCATCATTTAAATTATATGAAAGACCTGATACTAAGAAGTCTTCTTTTAAGTTTATTCCAATTACACCAGCTGCTTTTGGTCCATATGTGTTTATTTCACTTGTGTTAAAGTTTAAGTAATATCCTTCACTTGTTATAAATAATGCATAATCTTTCTCTAGGCAAACATTTATAACTTCATCATCTTTTAAGTTCATTGAAGTGTATGTTTTAGAGTATCTACTTACTATAAAGTCATTTAAGTTTGTTTTTTTAACCATACCATTTTTAGTAAATAGCATAACATTTGGATTTTCAGTTTGTTCATTTATTATAAATGATGATACTACTGTTTCATTTGGATGAGTTAGGACTATATTACTTATATGAATTCCTTGATCCTTCCATTTACAACTTTCAATTTCATGAATTGGAATATATAAATAGTTTCCATGGCTTGTAAATATTATTATTTTATTTAAAGTACTTGTTTGGAAGTAAGATAAAACATAATCACCAGGTTTAAGCGCCGTTTCACCATCACTTGAAGTTTGTGATTTTTTACTTACTTTCTTTAAATATCCATCTTTAGTTAAGACTAAGATTACTTCTTCTTCTTTTATTAAGTCTATTTCATCAATTACTATTTCATGAGACTCATCAGTAATTTCTGTTTTTCTTGGAGTAGCGTATTCTCTTTTTATCTTTTTTAATTCTTCTTTAATAACTAAGTTTAATTTCTCTTCTGATGATAATATTTCTTCTAAGTGTTTTATTATTTTAAGTAAGTTAGCAAGTTCTTCTTCAAGCACTTTTATATCAGTATTTGTTAATCTATATAATTGCAGCATTACAATAGCAGTTGCCTGCTCAGGTGTGAACTCATATACTTTAACTAAATTATCAATTGCATCTTGCCTGTTTTTAGATGCTCTAATTAACTTAATAACCTCATCTAATATAGATATAGCTTTTATTAATCCTTCTGTTATATGAAGTTTGTTTTTAGCAAATTCAAGGTCAAATTCACTTCTTAATTTAATTACTTCTTTTTGATGATTTATATAAGCATCTATAATAGGAATTATTCCAAGTAATTTAGGTCTTCTTCCAACTATAGTTACCATATTATAGTTATAACTTGTTTGAAGGTCAGTATTTTTTAGTAAGTAATTTATAACTAGGTTAGTATCTGCTCCTTGTTTTAAATCAATTGCAATTCTTATGGTAGAGTCTTTATCTGATTCATCTCTTACTTCACTTATTCCATCTAATTTTTTATCAAGTCTTATATCATCTATTTTTTTTACTAAGAGTGCTTTATTTACTTCAAAGGGAATTTCAGTTATTATTATTTGTTCTTTTCCTTTTGTTTTAACTACTTCATATCTAGCTCTAATTATTACTTTACCACGCCCTTTTTCAAAAGCATTTTTAATTCCATCTGTTCCTAGTATTACTCCACCAGTTGGAAAATCTGGTCCTTTTATTGTATTTAAAATAGTTTCAAGGCGTGAGTTTGGAGATTCGATTCTTTTAATTACTGCATCTATTACTTCACCTAAATTATGAGGT
>CAZGWM010000008.1:9223-25272 GCA_964529195.1 uncultured Muribaculaceae bacterium
CCCGCTTGCTCCGTTTACTAGTAAATTTGGAAACTTAGCAGGAAGCACAGTTGGCTCAAGTAATGTATCTGAGTAGTTTGGAGCCATTGCAACAGTATTTTTATCAATATCTTTTAGTAATTCTTCAGATATTTTAGATAATCTTGTTTCAGTGTAACGATAAGCAGCTGCTTGATCTCCATCAATTGAACCATTATTACCTTCCATTTCAATTAAGGTATGATTTTGTTTCCAGTCTTGACTCATTCTTACTAAGGCATCATAAACAGAAGTATCACCATGTGGATGATACTTTCCTAAAACGTTTCCAACTGCATTAGCACTTTTTTTAAATTGTTTATCATAAGTATTTTTATCTCTGTACATGGCGTATATTATTCTTCTTTGAACAGGTTTTAATCCATCTCTTACATCTGGGATTGCTCTGTCTTGAATAATATATTTAGAGTATCTGGCAAATCTTTCGCCCATTATTTCCTCTAAGCTATAATCGTGAATTTTTTTCAATGTTGTTTCCACTTAAATCACCTCTTTTAGTATACCATAACTTATTTTAAATTTCTTTTATAAATAGTTAACTAAGTATATAATTAGATTAAATAGCATTGATAAAATAGTAGTTGTGATTATATTTTTATCTTTTATATAATGAAGTGAGATTATTAGATTTACAATAAGTATAAAAACATTTATTTCTGAATATGTTATTTTTAAAAATATATAATAAATAATAAAATTCAAGATTAAAAAGATATATTTATTTTTAATTAGTTTATTTAAAGAACATCTAAGTGAGCTCGTTTCTAAAAAAGGCATTAGTAAAACGGTATTTATAAACATGTATTTAGGTATTTTTTTAAATAATATATCAACCTTTATAATTACATCTAAATCTATATTTGTAAGTAAGTAAAGAACTATTTTATTAATTACAAATCCAAGTGATAATAATATTAGGTATAAAATTATATTAATTATTTTATCTTTTTTTATTTCTTTATATTTATTATATATTTCTTTATGAAATATATATATAAATGTTAAGTACATAAGAGCGTTTATAGTTAGTCTTAAAATTAGATCTATTATATTATTTGAGCCAACTGAAGGAAGAGTAACACTAAGTATTAAAGGAGTTATAAAAAATAAAAAAATAGTTATTATATATTTTAAGTATTTCATAACTACACTCCTTTACTATAAACAATTATATCATATATATTTTTATATAATAAAAAAAGAAGCATTAATTTACTTTATATGCTTCTATTTTTAGTTTAGATTTTAATGTTCCATTAAGTAAATAACTTTGATCTTCGCTCGTTTCACTTAACCATATTTTAAGTACATATTCTTTTGCACTTAAGTTTTTTAAAGTTAAGTTTTCAATCATTATAATTTCACTATTAACATCTTTAAATGTTCCAGCTGATATTTCTTTATTATTACTGTATTCATTTAAACTCCAACTTAAATCTTCTACTTTTAAATTATTTGTTATATCAATCTCACTTATTAGTATATTTAGTAAATAAGAGTCTGTTTGATCTTCATTTGTTACTCTGAAGTATGTTTTAATAGCTTTATCATCTATTTGGTTATCTTTTATTGGTATTAAATCAGCTGCATTTATATATTCAGGTGTTTCTAGTTTTAAATTAAACCCTTCAACTGGTGTTATTGTTATTGTATCTTGGCTGTTTAGTATATCAAAAAATGATGAAGACTTTCCATCTATTTTAGAGTCTTGTCCTCTTATTAAAAGCTGGTTATAAGCATATGAACCAGTTAGCATTAATATTATACCAAGTATAATTAAGATAATTACTGATGATATTTTTTTTATATTTATTTTCATGTATCCTCCTTGTATATTTATAGTTTACCTAGTGATAGATAAGTTGTCAAATAAAAAAGTAAGGTTATTTAGAATATACACTTACTTTTCTTTTATCTTTTCCTAGTCTTTCATATTTTACTACACCATCTATTGTAGCAAATAAAGTATGATCTTTTCCTAGTCCAACATTTGCTCCAGGATAAATCTTTGTTCCTCTTTGACGATATATAATAGCTCCTGCTGTAGCCATTTGACCATCTGCAAGTTTTGCACCTAGTCTTCTACCTGCTGAGTCTCTATTGTTTTTAGTTGAAGATTGACCTTTCTTTTGAGCAAAACGTTGAATATTTAATTTTAAAAATAACATTATTTATTCCTCGCTTTCAAATTTAATATTTTCTTTATAATCATTTGTTAGTTCTTTTAACATAGTTATTAAATTATTATATAGTATATTTATTATTTCATTATTATCAGTTATTTGAAGCATCATTACATCATTTATATCAGAGAAGTTTATACTTTCTTTTGATATAGAGTGCATATGATTAACTGTAGATAACATTAATGTAGATACGGCTGAACATACTATATCTTTTCCATGTCCTTTTACTTTTAAAGTATTTTTATTATGTTTAATACTTATCATATTAAGCCTTAATTGATTTAACAATTAGTTTTGTATAAGGTTGTCTATGACCTTGTTTACGGCGATATTTCTTTTTAGCTTTATATTTAAAGACAATGATTTTCTTTTGTTTACCTGATTTAACTACCTCACAAGTAACGCTTGCACCACTTACATATGGTGTTCCAACTTTATCTCCTACTGATAATACTTCAGTAAATAAGACTTCTTCTCCATCTTGAAGATTTAGTTTCTCTACGTATAGCTCATCACCTTCAGAAACATAGTATTGTTTTCCGCCTGTTATAAATACTGCTTTCATTAATTTTCCTCCTTTACTTTTTGAAGACACGCCTTTAAGGTGAGATTACTCTACTTTTACCTTTTTAGTGCGGTTTATAAAATTAATTACAAACAAGAAGATAATACCAAAAAAAGAGCTTAAAGTCAATTATTTGCATCAAAGAAGCTATAATATTCTTTTCCATTTGTTATTAAATGATCAAGAAGTGGTATACCAATCATTTTACCTGCTTTTATTAAATCATTTGTTAAGGTAATATCTTCTTTTGAAGGTGTGAGCATTTTGCTTGGATGATTATGCATCATGATTAATGCATCAGCATTATTTACAATTCCATAATGAATTATTTCTTTAACAGACGCTGAGCATGATGTGCTTGTTCCTTTATACATTATTTTATATGATATTAATCTTTTTTTATTATCTAAAAGAATAATTAAAACTTCTTCTTTATCTTTATAACCAATTAAATGTGAGAAATATTTATGAATCTTATCTGGTGAATTTACTACTATACCTTGATTTACTTCTTCATTTATTACTCTTATGCCAAGTTCTAAAGCACATAAGAGACTTGCTGCTTTAGCAAGACCGATTCCTTTTATTTTTTGAAGCTCAGGTAATGATATATTTTTTAAGTTATTTATTCCTTTTATTTCACTTAGAAGTTTTACTGAAAGATTTTTTACATTCATATCTTTTGTTCCGCTTCTTAATATTACCGAGATTAAATCTTCATTACTTAAATTACTTACTCCATATTTAATTAGTCTCTCCCTTGGTTTTTCAGATGGAAGCATATCTGTTATTCTCAATATTATCACCTATTTATATATGTTATAAGTTTGTTTTTATTTCCTTTAATTAAAAAAAGACTTAAATAAGCCTTTTTATAATCCTGGATTAACTAATTTAAATAGTAAATAACCTAGGAAAATCCCTACTATAACTGTAACTATAGTAATTACTATAATTAAAATTGCTTTTGTTACTTTTTTCATATAGTTTTATATATAATAGTTATTATATATATCTCCTTCCCTTTATTCTACTTATGGTGTTACCACAATATTTCTGGTGTATACTTTACTTGAGCTATGACCAGGTACTTTATATGTATAATCTATTTTATAAGTACCAGGCGCTGTTACATTACCACTGCAACTAATATTAGTTATGACATTATCAATATAGCTAGTTGATACATTTCCATCAGTATTAATTAATCTTAAATTATATGTTCCCCACTCGCTTGCGTATGTAGATGCACTAGTGCAGTTAAAACTGCTTCCTGCTTTTATACTTAATGTTTGAGCTTCTAAGTAAGGTCCATCTGGATCTTTTTTATTATATTCTATTTTAAGTAATCCCTCTGGCCCGAGGCTAACTGTAACATTATTATTACTATCAACTACTTCACCAGTTTCAGGGTCAATTACTCCTCTTGCTAGTAAACCAGATGTTATTAAATCATCTACTGTTATTTTAATAAATCCTCTTGTTGTATATAAAAGGCTTGTCAAGGAATCATTATTAGCCATATATAAATCAGTTGATGCATGAATTTTATCATGAAATTCTTTTATATCATCATCTACTTTATTTAAATAAACTTTATTAATTCCAGCACCAATTACTAAGCCAAGAGATACTAATATTGCTATTGCTACAACAATCTCTACTAATGTAAATCCATCTTTGTTCATTTAAACACCTTTCTACTATATTTATAATAACAAACTTTATTTTGTTTATCAATAAATATTATTTGAAGATAAATATATTATCAAAACTCCTATTAAGATTTTTAATGAATTTTTATTTTAAATATTTATTTAACGTATGGTTCAACTTATCAAGTTCAACTGGTTTTGTTAAATAATTATTAAAACCTGATTCTAAGTATTTTTCTTTATCTCCACTTGTTGCATTAGCAGTCCAAGCTATTATTGGTTTTTTAAAGCCTTGTTTTTTTAACTGAAGCATTACATCAGTTCCTTTTATACCAGGCATTTCAATATCCAAAATTATTAAATCAAATTTATCTACATTTGCTTTTAGTGTCACCTCTCCATTTAAGTGAGTTGTTGTTTCAATATTATATTTACTTAGTAATCTTTCTCCTATTTTTAAATTTGTGGGATTATCATCAACTAAAAGTATTTTTTTACCGCTGAAATCTTGTCTTTTTAAATCTTCATCTAAGGCCTGATTTAACTCATTTTTTAAATTTAAAGCTTGAGTTTTAATTAAAGTGTGATCAGGAATATGAATTTCTTTTATTTTTTGATCTAGGATGATTGTAAATCTACTTCCTGATCCATATACACTTTGGACAGTTATTTTTCCATTCATTAATTCAACTAATTTTTTGGTTATTGCTAGGCCTAATCCAGTTCCTTCAGTTGTTGTATTTCTATCTGCTTCTAATCTATCAAATTTATCAAATAGTTTATCTATTAATTCTGGTTTGATTCCTCTTCCTGTATCTTCAACTGATATTATTAATCTAGATGTATTATTTTTATTTATACAATCTACTACTAGATCAACTTTTCCTTCATTTGTATATTTATAAGCATTTGATAATAAGTTTATTAATACTTTTTGAATATTAGCTTTATCACCAATTAATTTACTTGGTAAATCTTTAGGAAGCCTTACATTAAAGTCTAAACTTTTTTCATTCATTTTAACATTTATTAGTGATGATACTGATTTAAATAATTCATGTGGATCATAAACTACATCTTCTATTTCTAATTTTCCTGATTCTATTTTAGATATATCTAAAATACCCCCTACTATACTTAGAAGTATTTCGCTGGCTTTTATTACTTCAAGTGCATCTTCTTTTGCTCTATCTAAATTATCAGCCTCAAGTATTTCTCTACTGTATGATACAACAGCATTAAGTGGAGTTCTTATTTCATGACTCATATTAGATAAAAAGTCTGATTTAGCACTATTTGCTTTTTCAGCATTATTTTTAGCTAATTTCATTTCATTTAAAGTTTTTAAGTCGGGATTTTCAACGGTATAAAACATTATTACTGAGATAATAGTTGCTATTGTGCCTGTTAATATAAAACCTTTGTTGGTAGATTGAATAACTGTAGCTATTAAAGTTAAAATAATAAAAGTTACAATAGGGATTATTTTAATTTTATCTAAATGTTTCCATGCTTTTATTATTTTATAAATCCAAATAATAAGTGATGTTGTTATTTGACTATATAAAAGAGTTACTCCTAAGCCAGATGTGTATGATGCTGCATTATGTTTTATTACTTCTAATGGTAAAATAAGAATTGCAAAGATCATTATTGTAAAAGGAACTCCCCAGTATAAAATGAATTTTCTTAATCTTTCTTTAAATTCAATTGTATTTAAATCTTTTATTTTACAAGTAATTGAGAATATATATATAGAAAATATGGTTATATAAAATGAAATTATTATTAAGTATAATTTTAATATTAATTCACTTATAAAAGGATAGTTATTTATATTTCCACCTGCCCAAAAGCACCCTATTTCAAATATAAGTAAAAAAATTAATGTAATTAACATTAATAAATACATTTTATTTTCTACTAAAAATAGTCTTTTTTTAGAAAAATAAACGATTAATAAAAGACTCCCAAATATTAATGAACTAATTGAAAATGTAACACCAGTACCCATATTAAACCTCACTATTATAAGTATATAATAACATAAAAAAAGAAATTTTAAAAATTTCTTTTAAGTGATAATGTTTTTGGTTCTTCATTTAATATTACCATATTATTTTCATTATTTATTTCTATATTATAAATTTTACCATCTATTATCTTAATTAATCCTTCTTTATCTCTTCTTATATAATCTATATCTTTTTTACCACTAGGAGCTATCGGAATTTCATTTATTATTTTAAACGCAAAAGGTTTAGTATTATCATTTAAATCAAATAAATATTCTTCTTCTAAGCTAATTAGTTTATCTAATGTTATTTCACCATTAAATTTAATATGAGTTATTAATACTTCTTTATTTATATCTAATAGTTCATCATAGATAGTTGCTGATACTGTTTTAGTAAATTCTATCTCTTTATTTAAAGCAAGCGCATTATCAACTAAGAATCCGTATACTCGATCTTCGTTTTCATTTTTGATTGAATCGGTTAAACCTCTTGGCCCATCTATAAAGATATTTCCATCTTCATCAATATGCCCTACATCAAATGATCTTCCCCATGTTTTATTATCATGTGGATTTAATTTAAATACTTCATTTGTTTTTTCAGGATCTTTATCATATCCAACCATTTTTGATGGTGTAATTACTCTTATTTCACCATATTCATTGTAGTTTAACTCTAAGTCTGTATCAGGGTTAAAAACACCAATAGTATAATGTGGAAATGCTTTACCAGAGCTTCCTAATTTTGAATCATAATGATCATATGTAACAGCTGCTCCTAATTCAGATAATCCCCATCCTTTTCTTATAAAAGCTGGTTTAATACCTTTAGTTAATGTATGTTCTTTAAAAAACTGATTTAATCTCATTTCTAAATCTGGTGAGATAGCATCTCCGCCAGTAATTGGATATTTTAAAAATGATAAATCAACTCCATCTAAAATAGGATCTGTTAGTATGGCTTCCCAGTGATTTGAATTTACTAAACAGTAATTTGGTTTGTAATCTAATAACTGTTTTGCAAATATATTACGGTCAAATCTTGGGTCTAATATTAATTTTACTCCATATGATAATTCAAGTAATAAAGATGATGCTAAAGTTGTTAAGTAAAATGAAGGTATTATATTTAATGAAGATAAACCTCTATGAAATTCACCATCTGTTGCTACATGAGTATGAAGGGTTGATACTAAACCATTATTTGATATATTTATACCTTTAGGAAATCCTGTTGTTCCACTACTTGATACTAATACAGCAGGTTCATCTTTTATAAAAGGAGCTGTATCAGGAACTTTTGTTTGTTTTCCTGATTTTATAAAATCTTTATAGGTAATAAATCTTGAATCTTCTTTTGGTATTTTTGTTAAATTACCTCTTTTAACATTTTGATTGTATTCATGATTTTTAAGTAATCGAATTGGTAGTAAGGCTGAATTAACAGCTGATACTGTTACTACTCCTTCAATAGGTAATTCATTTATTGTGTTTTTAAACTTACCATAAAAGTCATTCATTATAACCATATATTTGGGGTTACTTCTGTTTACAACATATTTTATATCTTCTTCTGAATCTAATAAAAAATTAGTTAAATCGGCTCTTACTCCTATTTTATTTAACGCTAAAAGGCCATATACAAATTCTGGAATAGTTGGCATTACTAGTGATACTGTATCTCCCCTTTTAATACCTGCTGCTACAAATGATTTTGCCATATTATCAACATTATTAAAAAGTTCATTCATAGTTATTTTATTAAAAAAATATTCTAGCGCAACCATATTTGGATACTTTTCATTGTTTTTATAAATATATTCATAAAAACTTATCTCTGGAATAAGTATCTCAGATGCTCCTTTTGGCATAAATTTTAAGTGAGGCATATCTATTGATGCCTTACCTGATAGTAAATCTCCTTTACTGTTTTTATATTCTTTCATATATCCTCCCTAATAAGTGATAGATTAACACTTTAATTAATTATTTTCAATAAAAAATAATTAATAATTTATTTTAGTCATAAAAAATAAAAGCTTAATTTAAGCTTTTAAATTTATTTATTAATTCTTCTTTAGTTAGTTTTTCTTTTTCTTTTGTTTTAGTATTTTCTAGTTCTAAGTATCCTTCTTCTAGTGTTTTACCAAATACAACTACATATGGAGTTCCTACTACTTTACTATCTTTTAGTTTTGCTCCTATATTATAATCATCTCTATCATCATATAAAACTTTTATATTATTTTTAGTTAATTCTTCATATACTTCTAAAGCTTGGTCTTTTTTATTTTGATCATCTAACTTTGGAATTATATATAATTTATATGGCGCAATTGATGCTGGAAG
The DNA here is from genome assembly GCA_964529195.1 of uncultured Muribaculaceae bacterium. GTDB lineage: Bacteria > Bacillota_I > Bacilli_A > RF39 > UBA660 > DUUS01. The sequence continues at coordinate 18,035 of CAZGWM010000008.1, forward strand.
TGATACTCCTGTAAAGGTATCATTTTCAAAGATAGCATTTTTTTCATATATCATTGCTAGTGTTCTACTTACTCCAATTCCATAACATCCCATTAAATAGTGTTTTTGTTTATCATTAACATCTGCATATGTTCCGTTCATTGATTTTGAGTATGTATCACCAAGCTGAAAAATATGACCTAGCTCGACTACTTTTTCTTTTACTAAGTCTTTTGTGTCTTTATGTTCTAGGTTATATGCTTCTTTTGTTTGAAGATTTATGTATATTTCATCTTCACCTTCTTTAGCAATTAACATAAATTCTTCGGATTTTTTTCCGCCCATATCACCATTATCAGCATCTACAATATATGTTTCTAAATGTAATTTTTTAAATATTTCTTTATAAGCATTTTTAATATTATTATATTCCTGATCTAAATCCTCTTGATTTCTTCCAAAACTATATGCATCCATCATATCAAATGATCTACCTCTTAATAGGTATCCTCTTGTTCTTATTTCGTTTCTGAATTTTTCTCCTATTTGATAAAAAGTTACAGGCATTGTTTTATGTGATCTAAGAAGTGGGCTTGCATATTTTAAAGCGGCTTCTTCTGCGGTTGGCGCGAGTGAGAAGTTTCCTTTTTCAGTTAATGATCTAAACATTATATCAGCATCTATATATTTAGATAATCTTCCAGATTCTTCCCAGATTGATTCTGGTTGGAGGATTGGAAGTGATACTTTAGCTAGGCCATATTTATAAAAAACTTCATCAATAACTTTTATTATATTTTCTTTTAATAAATATGGTATATGTCCGTAGGCATATATACCACTTACATACTGATATATTTGGCCAGTTTGAAGAAGCATTTCTTGCGCTTCATATGGACCAGTTATTTGATCCATTCTTTTAGGTATTAATCCTAAGTGTGATACTTTCATGTTATCATCCTTTCTATGAAACTATTTCTTGTTCTAGTATTAATTTTATATTATGTTTTTCATATACTTTTTTTTGCATTAAGTTTATTAGATATATTATATCCTCTGTTTTTGCATCATTTATATTTACAATAAAGTTAGCATGATTATCACTAATCATAGCGCCTCCTTTTTTAAATCCTTTTAACCCTACATCTTCAACTAACCTTCCAGCAAAATCTCCTTCTGGATTTCTAAATACTGATCCAGCAGATGGGTATTTTACTGGCTGGGATGCATTTCTTTTTAAGTCTCTTTCTTCAATTAATTTAAGTAGTTCTTTATCACTTGCTACTTCTAGTTTGAAAAATACTTTTAATATAATGATGCCCGTTTCTTTAAGAGATGTCTCCCTATATGAGTATGTTATATCTTCTTTATTTAAAGTTATTATTTTATTATCTTTTAAAGCTTCTATTTTGATAATTGAATCAAATATCTCAGATCCATATGCTCCAGAGTTATTAACAGCAGACCCGCCTGCTGTTCCAGGTATACTACTAGCCCACTCTAGGCCTTTATATCCTTTTTTAGCTGTTTCATATGCTAGTTTAGGCAGCATAACAGATGCGCCAGCTTCTACTACGTTATCTTCATAATAAACTATTTCATTTAAGTCTAGTTTAATTATAAGCCCATCATACACCTCTGGCAGGATTAAGTTTGAACCATTTCCGATTACTTTATATTTAGTAGTAGTTTCTTTTATTACTTTTATTAATTTTTCTTTTGTTTTTATTACTTGAAAATATTTTGCATTACAATTTAGTTTATATGTATTATATTCTTTTAGGTTAAAATTTTCTTTCATTAATTATCTCCTAACTTTATATCATTAACTTCGAAGTTATCTTTATGTTTATTTATTTTAATTTCTTTTATAAATAAACATGCTTTAAAGTCCATTTCAGCTTCTTTTAAAGCATTGGTTAACTCATCACTTAAATTTAGTGATATTAAAGTTATTTCTGTCTTTAAAGATACTTCATTTTTAGTTTTATGACCTCTTGCTATACTTATTATATCAAGAAGTTTATCTCCAAGTCTATGTTCATCTTCAAATGATAGATTTAATGGATTTATCTTTGTTATATGAACTGATTTTTCTTCTTTAAATAATGCTTGGTATATATCTTCAGTTACAAATGGAAAGAAGATGCTAAAGTTTTGAATGAGTTTATATAAAAGTGTGTATACTGTTTTTTGCCCACTATATCTTTTATCATATCCGAATTCATCAGGTCTATATAATCTATGTTTTACTATTTCTAAGTAGTTATCACAAAAGTTCCAAAAGAATTTTTCTAAAGTATTAAGGGCTAGTCCTACTTCAAATTTTTCTAAGTAGTTTAAGTATTCTTTTTCCATTTCATTATATTTAGATAATATCCATTTATCAAAAAACTCATAGTTATCTATTTTTTTATCTTCAAAATCATCTAAATGAAGTGATACAAATTTAGATGCATTATATATTTTATTAATTAATTTTTTACCTCTTTTTAATGTTTCATCACTAAAGGTAATATCTGTTCCTAATCTACCAGATGCTGCCCAGTATCTTATTACATCAGCACCATACTCATCAAGTAAGGTAAAGGGATCATTTTTTGTGTTATTTTTTCTTTTACTTATTTTTTCTCCCTTATCTGCCATAACAAAGCCAGATATCATTACATTATCCCAAGGTTTTTCATTAAAGTGATAAAAACTTTTTACAATGGTATAAAAATCCCATGTTCGAATTATATCACTTGCATTTGTTCTTAAACTCATTGGTCTTAATTTATGTTCTAAGTTATTTTCTTCTTTATATTTCATATTTATAAGAGGCGTGACTGATGAGGTTGCCCATGTATCCATTACTGCTTTTTCTGGTATTAATTCATTTTTATTACATTTAGGGCACGCTTTTGGTTTATAAGAAAGCGGGTTTACTGGCAAGTCTTTTTCTTCAGCATAAATAATTTCCCCACAAGATTTGCAGTACCAAACTGGAAATGGAACTCCAAAGTATCTATTTCTGGAAATACTCCAGTCCCAAGCTAGATTATTTATCCACTCTTCATATCTTGAGCGCATATATTCAGGATGCCATTTTATTTCTTTGCCAAGCTTGATAAAGTCTTCTTTATGATTCATTACATCAATAAACCACTGATCCATTATCGTATACTCTACTTCTGTTCCGCATCTTTCATGTGTCTGAACTTCATGAGTAATTGGTGTTATTTTACTTAAATAGTTATTTTCATCTAAGTCCTTTATTATTTTAGCTCTTGCTTCTTTTATTTTTAAGTTTCCATATTGAGGAATATCTTCTTTTATTCTTCCATAATTAGTTATTATATCTCTTATAGGAAGGTTATATTTAAATCTCCACTCAATATCTGTTTGATCTCCAAATGTGCAGCACATTACAATTCCAGATCCTTTTTCCATATCAACTTTATCATCAGCCATGATTTTTACTTTATCTAAAGTAAGAGGTGTTATAGCTGTTTTTCCGATTAAATGTTTATTTTTTTCATCTTTTGGATTAATAAAGATTGCAACAATTGCTGGAAGAAGTTCAGGTCTTGTTGTTGCAACAATAAATGCATCATCATCTTCTGTTTTAAATATTAAATCAACAAAGTTAGTATCTAAGGTTTTTGTTTCAAGCTCTGCTTGAGCTATATTTGTTTGACATTCAGTGCACCATAGTGCAGGTGATTTAGACATATATGCTTTTTTCTTTTTAGCTAAATCTAAAAATGATAACTGACTTATTTTAATGCTTTCATTTGATATTGTTCTATATGCTATATTCCAGTCTGTACTTACTCCCATTTTAGAAAATAGTGTTTTAAAATTTTCTTCATATTTATGGGTTGTATCAATACATAGTTTATTAAATTCCTCTCTTGATAAATCAGGTGCTTTTAGTTTATTTTCTTTTTCAACTAATCTTTCTGTTGGAAGACCATTATCATCAAATCCAAATGGATAAAAAACATTGTATCCTCTTAGGCGTTTATATCTAGCAATCATTTCTGTTTGTGAGTATGAAAATATATGCCCAATATGAATATTACCACTTACTGTTGGTGGTGGTGTGTCTATTGAGAATATATTTTCATCACTTGGGTTAAATTTATATATATTATTTTCTTCCCAGTATTTTAACCATTTCTCTTCTTTTTCTTTAGGGTTATATTTATTTTCCATCATTTTGGATCCTCTTTTCTATATAGTCATTTATTTTTATGAAATATTCATTATAAATACTACTATTTAATTTTTTTTCTAAATCTTTTAAGTAATTTTTTTCTTTTATTAAGATTAATGATTCTTTAAAGTTTATATCATATATGAGCGCAAGTGATAAAATCATATATTCAGATTTAGTATCTACATCTTTATGTGAGATTGATTTTTCTAAAAAGAAATCTTTTTTTACTTTTTCTTTTATTATTACTTCTTTGTTATAATCACCTAAATCTTTTTTAGTATGTAGGTAATATATATCTATTTTATCAGCATCTCTTATTAGTTTAATTTGTTTATCTGAGTTATCTTTAATATTTAGTTTATTATGATTATATATAGCATCATATATTAAGTCTTTTTCTTTATGATTAAAGTTAAGTGATTTTAAAACTTTTACTCCATGCTCTCCGTGATCAAATTTATAGTTTTTATATGTATTATATTCTTTCCATTCATCAAATCTTCCAATGTCATGAAATAATCCGATTATTTCTGCTACTTTTATATCTTCTTTATTTAAGCCAAGTTTAGTTGCGAGATCTTTATTTATTTTAGATACTCTCTTTGAGTGATTTATTTTTAAAGTTATTCCATCATCTTGTTTATAATTTTTTACATAGTTATCAAATAATTTTTTCATTTCTCTCCTTTTTAATAAAAAAAGTTATAAAGATAAGGGCAGATTTATCCGCGGTACCACCTTATTTTTATAACATGTGTTATTCTTAAATAAACTATAACGCGTTTAGGCGATGTTTTTCCACTTTAACCTTCTTATATTCTTTGTGTTAATTTCCACCATTTATTAACTCTCTATAACAAAGTTTATATAATACTCCCAAGTTTCACTAAAACTTAAATTTATTATATATTATTACATGTAAATAATCAAGATTGGTTGAATATAAATATTTTTTAGAGTATAATTATTTATAGAATAAATGTGGGAGGCTTTATGTTAGATAAAAGTATTAATAACAATCTTGTAGTATTTAATTATGAAGAAACTCCTATTACGGATATCGTTAATACAATTATATTAGATGCGATTAAAAAAGGCGCATCGGATATTCACTTTGATCCGGATGAAGAAGGATTACATATAAGAGTTAGAATTGACGGTTCTTTATTTGATTATAGTGTTGCTCCACCTTATGTACAAAAAAATATGATTACAAGAATCAAAATTATAGCAGGGATGAATATCACTGAATCAAGAACGCCTCAAGACGGCGCTATAAAAAGTGATTTGGAAAATGAAAAGATTGACCTTCGTGTTTCAAGTTTACCTACTAATTTAGGTGAAAAAATTGTTATAAGAATTTTAGATTACTCTAAAAGTACTGCTGGACTTGATCATTTAGGTTTTAATAAAGCTAATTTAGAGAAAGTTAAAGATATGATTAGAACGCCTCATGGTGTTATATTAGTAACTGGTGCTACTGGTACTGGTAAGAGTACGACTGTCTACTCTATTTTACAAATATTAAATACTGAAGATAGAAATATTATTACAGTTGAAGACCCAATTGAAATGAATATTAAAGGTGTTAACCAAGTTCAAGTTTTATCTGAGATAGGTTTAACTTTTGCTAATGTTTTAAGAAGTATTTTAAGACAAGATCCAGACATTATTATGATTGGTGAGATAAGAGATGATGAAACAGCTAAAATCGCTGTTAGAGCTGCTATAACAGGTCATTTAGTACTATCTACAATCCATACCAATACTTCTCTTAATACAATTGAAAGATTACTTGATATGAATGTAGAAAGATACTTACTTGGATCTGCTATTACTGGTATTATTTCTCAAAAACTAGCCCGAAAGTTATGTAATAAGTGCCGCGGCTCTAGAAGAGCTAATGAATATGAAAAAGATATATTTAAAAAAGCTTTAAATATAGATGTTGAAAATATATATACTCCCGTTGGATGCTCTGAGTGTAATGCAGGATATAAAGGAAGAGTTGCAGTTCATGAAGTTTTACATATAAATCAAGAAATTAAAGATGCTATTGTAAGAAATGATAATAAAGAAAATTTAAGAAATTTAGTTTACTCATCAGGAACAATTACAATGCTTCAAGATGGGCTTGCAAAAGTAGTTGAAGGTGAAACCACTTTTGAAGAAATATTAAAAATTATTGATCTTGAAGATGATTTTGGTACTGATTCAGCTTTAGGACTTCAAAATACTTTAGAAGCAAGTGCTCTTGCTTCGCAGTCTAGAGATTATGAACTACTTGATTTATAAAAAATAGAAGATTACTCTTCTATTTTTTTATAATATTCTTTATAAAGTTCTTTTAATTCTTTTATTTCTTCTTCATTCATAACTAAAGAAGAATCTCCATCTACACGATCTGAATATGATTTTAAAGACTGCTCAAGACCTATTACTTCACCATTTTTTACAAATAGTATTGTTGGAAAGTATAGTCTTTTTATTTCATCATTATTTAATCCAGTATATGCAGGTAATTTATCTTTTAAGATTTTAACTAATTCTAAGTATTCATCTGTCCCTTTATATTCAGTTACTACTTTTTTATTTTTAGATAAAGAAAGTTTATTACGATCTTCTCTATTATTTAAATAATAAATAGTATCTAATCCATATTCAGTAACTGACTCAATAAAAGGCTCTATTATATTTCGGCACCAAGGGCATTCTGGAAATCCAAAGTATATTACTCCACTTCCATCTTCTAGTATTTTAAATATTTCATCATATGATGTATATTTTACTGGAGTATTTGAAGGTAAGTTAACTACTCGGTGAAGTCCATCATTTCCATTATCTTGCATATTTAATCCTTCATATTCTTTTTCAAATTGAAGTGATTCTTCAGTTATCGGATATGCTTTTTCGGTATTTTTAAATACTTTATATAAAATTAGTGATAACACTATTACTAGTGCTACACTAATTATTGTAATTAATTTCTTTTTCATAATATTAATTATTTATTTGACTCATAACTTCATCTGCAAAGTTATCGTTTCTTTTTTCT
>CAZGWM010000009.1:0-24315 GCA_964529195.1 uncultured Muribaculaceae bacterium
TGTTTAAATAATAAGTTCTTTTTATTTCCATTATTTCAGTCTCCTTTTTATATAAAATGTTATTAATATACTTAAATTATATAATAAAACCTTCTCTTTTACAACTTCTATTCCAAAATTACTGTCCAGGACAGTTTTTTTGGAATAGACTTCATATAAAAACTAAGGCAGTATTTCACGTTAGTTCTATAGTATTTGTTATAAATTATTTCCTTGGATTTCTGAGTTGCGATTGAACCACTTGTACACTTGGGAGGTAATAGAACCAAATTTAAATATGCTTTTTTACTTTATTCTTCTTTATTAGGTTCTTTTATCAAGACTTCTTGTTCATTATTATATTTATAATTTAGTTTATTGTCACTAGTTACAACTTGTTCTTGTAATTTATTTTCTAAAGAATCTCTAGCGGATTTAGCAACACTTCCACCTTCTTTTGCTACTTTAATGTTTTCTTTCAAGCCTTTAGGTTTTTGTTTAGAAGCTAAACGTTTGGTTGCTTCTTCTCCCAAATCAGTTAAGATAAGTTCAATGTTATCCATATTATCTCGAAGCGATTCTTTTCTTAAGTTTTTGTATTGTTTATATTCTTTTGCTTTTCCATCATTCCAGACTATTCTTTATATATTTCATTAGTTAATATTGCAAATTCAATATTTTTTTCAATTCCTCCTTCTTTCCATACATCAGTTAATTGTTTTCTATCTTGTATTCCTTTTAAACGTTTTTGAATCCATGATTCATCATAACCTTTTGCTCTATAGGTATCAATAGCTCTTTGAGCAGCAATTGAAGGATCAAATAATTCATCTATTCTTTCGCTACCTAATTTTGCTAACCATTGTTTAATTGGTTCTACATTTTTACTAGGAATTGATTCTATTATTCTAAACATTCCTTCGATATCAACAACATCCGTTTTATAATATTTGCCATCAGAAGATTTTAATTTCAGTGCGTTACAATTTGTAACGGACTCATTACCTTCTTTTTTTAATCTATGTTTTAATACTCTCCAGTAAGTTTTACCGTCTTTACTGTCAGATAAGATACCAACTATGTCAGTTACGGTTATATAGTATTTTTCTTTATCTTTATCCCAAACAGTTCTTATCATTTCATTCTTAAATATTTTGTTAATTAAGTGCATTTTATCTTGCTCCACTGTTATCACCTTTCTTTCTAACTATTTTTAATTCGCTGTCTAACGCTGATAGAATTTTTACAAATGTTCCTAATGATATAGAATGTAAATTCTTTTCCATTCTAGCGATTGTTGATTTCGCAAGACCTATTTTTTTCGCTAAATTTCTTTGACTCATATTTGAATTATTTCTTAATTTTATATACTCACAAATCAAATCAAATTCCGTATCTGAGATTATTTCTTTTTTGATATCTTTCACTTTTTTACCTCAATTATATTGATAGCATATTTGCTTCAAAAAGCAAATAAAAAAACCAAGATTTTTATTTGTCTTAGTTTTTAATTATATTTTAATTATCTAGGATTTTTTAATTGTGATTGTAATACTTTTAATAGCGGGACTCCATAGCCAAAAGTTAAAATATGCTTTTTGACTTGTTTTATTTACCTTTACTTTGTTTTTTTAATCTATAAACATTATCATAAATAATGGATAATGCTCTATACCTTTTTCATCAATATAAATATTAGTGTCTTTTTCAAATTTCATATATCTTTTTACTGTTTTATAATTATTAATTATAGAGTCAAGTGATTTAGATTTCTTATTATTACCCGATTTAACCTCAATAGCAGTTACTTTACCATCCAAATTAGCAATAAAATCAATTTCAAGTTGGCTTTTTTTCTCAAAATAAGTCAAATAATCTTTTCTATTAGATAATATTGAGGCACATACATTTTCAATTATGCTACCCTCATTAATAAATAAATCTTTATTAAGTAAATTAACTCTAATACTTGAATCCAACATCGATACTAATAAACCTGTATCTTTCATATAAACTTTAAAAGTATTCTTTTTTATATTAGTCATAAGTGGTGATGCTGGTTCATATAAATTATAACAATAGTTAATTATTCCAGCATCATTCAACCATTGAAGAGAAGAAACGTACTTTCTTTCTCCAACATCTTTTTCATTATTTATTTCAGCATATACAAAACGATTGTTTTTTTTAGCAAGTTGAGTGGGAATACTTTTAAAAGTATCAACAATCTTAGGTTTATCTGGCATGCTAGCAAATTTAGATACATCTAGTAAGTAGGCATTAATTATTTTTCCCTGTTCTTCTAGTACTATATTAAAACTTTTTGTTTCAATATATTTTTTTACAACTTCTGGCATACCACCAACAATTAAATATTCTCTAAAATGATTGCCAAAAATTTCTAGATAAAAATCTTCTATTTTCTCAATATTTTTAAATGATTTTTTACAATCCTCAATATAATCAGCCTTTATACCAACAGCCCATAAATATTCTTCGAAATCAAGTGGGTTAAGTTCATAATATTGTTCATATCCAACTGGATATGATCTTACTTCTTTATAATATAAACCAAGAAGTGAACCAGAGGCAATTACGTCTAATGTTCCGTCTAAGGAAAAAGTCTTTAGCGCAACTCTTGCATTAGGACAAGCTTGGATTTCATCTAAAAATAATATTGTATTTCCTTCCTCTAATTTAATATTAGGAAAATTCAATTCTAATTGCTTCTTTAAAGTAATAATATCCAAATCCCCATCAAAAATAGTCTTGTAAGAAGGAGTTAATTCGAAATTGATATAAATATAGTTTCCATAATTGTTTTTAGCAAAATTATCAATTATATAAGTTTTTCCTACTTGTCTTGCACCTTTTACTAATAGACATTGTTTATTTTTACCACTATTTTTCCATCTTAACAGCTCTTCTGTTATTTTTCTTTTTAACATATTATCCATCCTCCATATACTAATATTATACTAAATTAATAGAAATTGCAAGTTTTTCCTATGAATACCAAAGTAAAATTGCAAGTTTTTCCTATAAATGTTGATATAACTTTACAAGTTTTTATTTAATCAATTTCTTTTAAGTTGTAGATTCATATAAAAACTAAGATAATATTTTATCTTAGTTATATTAATTATGATTTATTTTCTAGGATTTTTTAATTTGGCCTGTGCCGCTGCAAGGAAAGGTTGGCAATTTAGGAAAAAACGGTGTTATTATACAAATTAACTTTAGATAAATTGCTACGACCTTCTACTTCTACATTGATTATATCATTTAAACAATTCAATTTCCACTCAAATCTATTATCTTGTACTACAATTTTTTCAACAAATGAATCAATTATATTTTCTGATACCTTTTCTTCGTTCCAGTTTAAATGATCAATTATGTTTTGTTTAAGATTTGCGATTTTTTCTTGTAGCCAATCTTTTGGTATGTTTTTTTCTGATTCCAGTTCTTCGATTTTTTTGTCTAAATCTTCAATAATGCAATCAAGTTCTTTTTTCTTTTTAATATATTCTGACTTTTCTATCATATCTCCACTTAAATACATATCTAATAATTTCTCTAGCTTTTTACTACTGGCTTCTTTTTTCTTAGAATATTGTCTAATTTCTGCATCAAGTTCCTCATTATCATTTGCTTCTCTTATGTTTTCATCAATTAAATCATTAGCAACTTTAACAATTCTTTCTTTATCGCCCCAGATAGTGTTAAATACTACACTTGCCATCAATTGTAATTTCCACTCTTGAACAGATGGAATATCACAAGCATCTGTTGTATCTAAGCCTTTTTCAAGCCGTTTCCTAGCTGAACCTGTATTTTTTTGATTATAGCATTGATAATAATATGTATCTGGCTTATCGACATATCTGTGATAAAGTCTTTTATTAAACGATGAGCCACAAGCACATTCAACCTTTTTACTCCAAATACTTTTAGGAGGTTTTTGTCCACTTTTTTTATTTTCTGTTATATGTGCAGATTTTTCAGAAATTAGTTTTTGCGCTTTCTCAAAATCTTTTTTTGAAACTATCGTTGGGTACTTGCTATCTACTATAACTTGTTCAACCTCGCCATTATTTCGTTTTGCTTTTTGTTCTAAATAATCAGGAATATAGCTTTTTCTATATACAATTATTCCGCAATAAAATGAATTTTGTAAAATTCTCATTATACTTGATGCGTTCCATTTTGTTAAACCTCTAGCTGTTAGATAGCCTTTTTCTTCTAATTTTCCGTTAAACACTACTTCATCTGCATCTTTAACATAATAACCTTCAATTATTTGAGTTATTTCCCATTTGTTTTTGAAGATAAAATGCAGAAAGTATTGAACTTTTTCGCTCGGCATCGTTATCATCGGTGTTGTTGTTTCTAAAAATTCAAAAGAGGCATTCATAAGAGTTCTTCCTATACCCATGTTTCTACCATGTTCAGCAACATAAAAGGTACATATTTTTTTCTCATCTTCCTCTTTTTTGAGAAATGCTACACCACAAACATTATTATGATTTCTTACAAAAAGTATTTCTCTTTTTCCATTGCCTACAAATGGTAAATGCTTTTTAAAAAACCAATCATAGTGTTTTGGATAATCAGATGATAAATGATCCGTTAAATAATATATCTGATTAGCTAAATCTTCATAGGCATTTTTATCATATTTAATATCAGATAATTTTTCGATTTTATAATTCATTTAACCCCCACCTTATAAATATAATTCCATTAACAATAAATAATAATTTACTTTAAAGCTATCTTCAACAATACCTAATTGTTTATAAAATTCAATTACTGCATCATCTCCAAAATTCCTTTTTATAGATTTTACAGCTATTGCAATATCAAACCATTTATCGGCTATACCACATTCACCTACATCTATAAAACCTGAAAATGAATTATTATTAGTAAATAAATTTGGTAAACTAACATCTCCATGAGAAAATACCAGTTCTTCTTCAAATCTATTTTCTACTAAATAATTATAAATATTTTCGGGACTACCAAATTCTTTTAATACTTCTTCACTAATATTATTAATATCAAGCAAATTATTAAAGACATTGCTTTTAACTAATTCTAATTTATAATCAAGTGCTACATTAAATGGACAATCACTTATATCTACTTTATAAATATCTTTAAATGCTTCAACTACAATAGGAATACCTAACATCGGATTTTCTAAATAATAGTCAGAACATACCATTTCCCCTAATAGAGATTCAGTAACAAGATATTCTATTTCGTTTTTGTTTTCATAGATTATAATTTTTGGAACTTTAATTTTTCCTTCTAACCATTTTAGTTTTTCGTATTCACTTGTTAAAATACCAGCTTTAGCTATTTTTAAGAAATAACATTTATTTTCTTTCTCAATCTTAACAACTTGTGAATCTGAACAACCTATGGATATTTCTGTTAAACTTGCATTTGATATAAATTCAGTAATTTGTTCTGTCAATTCGAATCGGAATTTCATTTCAACCTCTTTTCTGTCCTACCTTCTAAACTTTCCAGTTGGAGTATCAGTAGGACCATTAAACTTTTTTGTTTGTTGTTCCTTTAAGTAATCGTAATTTCCTAAATATTCTGTAACTTGATGATCTTCAATATTTAGAGTTTTTTGTGCTAATTTATTAATAAAGTATCTGTCATGTGAGATAAAGAATAATGTTCCTTTATACTCTTGTAATGCTTCTTCTAAAACTTCTTTTGTATCTATATCTATATGATTTGTTGGTTCATCCATTATGAGTAAATTTGCTTTCATTTGAATTAGTTCAAATAATTTTAATCTAACTTTTTCTCCTCCTGATAATGTACCAACTCTCTTAAATACATTTTCTCCATAAAAGCCAAATTTTGCAAGTGCTGCTCTAAGTCTAGTTTCATCTAATCCTACACTATCTCTTGAATATTCTAAAACTGATTGTTTATCATCTTCGAACTTTATTTCTTGAGGAATGTAACCTAGTTTAACACTACTTCCAACTTTAATTTCGCCTTCAACTACTGGGACATCTCCTAACATTGCTTTTACAAAAGTAGATTTACCACTACCATTTGAACCCATCATACATACTTTTTCGCCATACTGTACTTTAAAGTTTGCATTATCAAATAATATTTTGTCTCCTAAAATTATACCTAAATCTTCAACTACAATAACATCTTTTCCAGATCGACCATCAATTTGGAAATCAAGAGGTAAATCTTTTTTTACTTCAGGTCTATCAAGTAGTTCCATTTTATCTAATCTTTTTTGAATACTTGCAGCTCTTTTGAAGAAAGGTTCTCCACCCGGATATGCTAATCTACCAAATTCTTGTAATTTTTTGATTGAAGCCTTCATTGCATCTATTTTCTTTTGTTGATTTTTAAAATCTTCAAATTCATTCATTATTCTTCTTTCGTTTTCTTCTAAAAAGTATGAATAATTCCCATGAAACACTTCAGATTTGCCTCGCTCTATTAAAACTGTTTTTGTTGCAACTTGGTCTAAAAAATATCTATCGTGAGAACTTATAACAACTGTTCCTTTATAGTTTTTTAAATAGTTTTCAAACCATTCTAATGTTTCAACATCTAAATGGTTTGTTGGTTCATCTAATAATAAAATAGATGGCTCACTTATCATTAATGATGCTAAATTAACAATTGTTTTTTCTCCTCCTGAAAGACTATTAAATGACCTTGACAACTTATCCTCTGATATTTTAAACCCATTACAAATTTTACTTACTTTTGATTCTATTTCATATCCACCACTTGATTCAAATAATTCCTGTAATTTTGAATATGCTTCTATTACTTCATTAAGTTTATCAGTATCTGAAATTGCCGCCATTTTATTTTCATATTCACGAAGTTTTGCTTCTAAATCATATATGCTTTTTACTTTTGTAATTAAAACATCTCTAACTGTTACTTCATCTGTTACTTTTGGCGGAATTTGTGATAAAAGACCAATTGTTGCTCCTTTTCTAACTGAAACCATTCCAGCTTGAACACTTTCTTCGCCTGTAATTATTTTAAATATTGTGGTTTTCCCACTTCCGTTTGCTCCTATTAAAGCTATTCTCTCTCCAGTTGAAACTTCAAAGTCAAATTCATCTAAAACACTTTTTTCGAAACCAAAACTTTTCTTTACATTACTCATTCCTATTTCTATCATTGTTTTCCCCTCCAAACAAATTTCTTGTTATTATAACAAATTTTTCCATTTTTTTATACTATTTTGGCTAAAATAGTTACTATAAATTCATATATTTCTTTATTGCACTTATCATTTAGCAAATTATTTTCTTCTGCTGTTAAATCTACTGTATATTTATCGTACTCTGGTGTAATTGAAATGGAGTCTAACGGATAGCCAACATTTCTTTTTTCATTCACTTCATTAACAAATATTTTATTTACTTTATAATCATAATGATACACATTGCCTTTATGATCAGAAATAGCAACAGTTTTTTGCCAATATCCATTTAACTTGCCACCATATTTATTAATTAAATGTAAATAGTATTCTATTCTACCTTCTTCGCTTAATTTTACATCATTAACACTATTTACATTTACTCCGGGTTGTTCTTCATCAGTTACACCCTCGAAATATAATCCCGTATCTTCGCTTATTGTAATCAACTCTGATAGTTGACCATATTCTCTTACCTTTTTTAATGCAATTTCTTTTACATTCGCCTGTTATTCCTAATTTGTCCGATACTTCATCTTGTGTCATCAATCTAAATTGTCTGACAAATGCTATTCTTGATCCTTGAGATAAATCTTTTAATATTGGTTTAGTATATATTAATCGCATTTTCACATGCTCCTTTCTCTAATCGCAGAAAGGTCATTTTTCATCAAAAAAGACTAAGATGTATAACAATTTATCATCTTAGTCTTTAATTTATATATAAACATCAACCAATATCGGTTTCTTTTTGCCAACATAACTATATTCTAGTGTTTCGCTTAAGTACCTAGATACTTCATCACTTGTAATGATTATGCGAGTTAAGAATACTTTGCTATCTTGGTTTAATTTTGCCAACCTTCCTTTATCTTGGCTTGAGCTGCTGCTAATCTTGCTATTGGTACTCTATATGGTGAGCATGATACATAGTCCATGCCAACTTTATAACAAAATTCTATACTTGTAGCCTCTCCACCATGTTCTCCGCATACGCCAACTTCTAGATTTTTATTAGTACTTCTTCCTTTTTGGATTGCGATTTCAATTAGTTTGCCAACTCCATTTTGATCAATTCTTTCAAAAGGATCAAATGTCATTATTTGTTTTTTATAATAATCACTTAAGAACTTAGCTGAATCATCTCTTGAAAATCCATATGACATTTGAGTTAGGTCATTTGTTCCAAATGAGAAAAATTCAGTGTGCTCAGCTAATTCATCTGCTAGCATTGCAGCTCTTGGAACTTCAATCATTGTTCCGACCATATATTTAATTTTTAAGCCTGATTCTTTTATTAAACGGTCTGCTTCTTTTCTTATTATATCAGTTAAGTAAGTAAGTTCTTTTTTATCTCCTATTAAAGGAATCATTAGTTCAGGAACTATTTCTTTTCCAGCTTTTGTTGTATTAATTGCAGCAGTTATTATTGCATTTGTTTGCATTACTGCTATTTCTGGATATGTTACTGCTATTCTGCATCCTCTATGCCCCATCATTGGGTTTACTTCTGTTAAACTTTCAATTCTATCTTTAACTTCTTCTTTAGTTAAATTTAAATCTTCAGCTAATTTTAATACTTCTTTTTCATCTTTTGGTAAAAATTCATGTAAAGGAGGATCTAAGTATCTAATTATTACAGGCATGGGTGCCATTTCCATAAATAATCCTTCAAAATCTTCAACTTGACTTGGTAGTATTTCTTTTAGTGCTTTTTCTCTTTCAAGTGTGTTATTAGCTAGAATCATTTTTCTAAAGGCGAAGATACGTGATTCTTCAAAGAACATGTGCTCGGTTCTACATAGACCTATTCCTTCTGCTCCGAACTGTTTAGCTATTTTAGCATCTCTTGGAAGATCAGCATTTGCTCTTACACTTAAATCACGAATTTCATCTACCCATGTCATAAATGTATAATAATCATCACTTAATTCTATTTCTGATTTTGATAATATTCCAATATATACATTTCCGGTTGAACCATCTATACTTACATAATCTCCTTCTTTTACAACTTCATTTTCTTTTGTTGTTAAGGTTTTGTTTTTTTCATTTAAAGATAGTTCTTCACAGCCACATACAGCACTTTTTCCCATTCCTCTTGCTACAACAGCAGCATGTGATGTCATTCCACCTCTAATTGTTAATATACCAGTAGCTAAGTTCATTCCTTCTATATCCTCAGGACTTGTTTCCATTCTTGCTAAAATAAGTTCTCTTTCGCCTTTTTCATATGCTGATAATATATCATCAGCAGTGAAATATACTTTTCCAGTTGCGGCTCCAGGTGAAGCTGCTAATCCTTTTGCTACTACTTTGGTATTTTTTAGTTCACTAGCATCAAATGCAGGGTGAAGAAGTGCATCTAATTGATTTGGATTTACTTGCATGATTGCTTCTTCTTTTGTAATTAATCCTTCATTTACTAAATCAACTGCAATTTTAATTGCTGCTTTTGCGGTTCTTTTACCGCTTCTTGTTTGAAGCATAAATAATTTACCATTTTCAATTGTAAATTCCATATCTTGCATATCTTTATAATATGTTTCTAATTTTTTTGAGTGTTTTACAAATTCATCATAAACATCACTCATATCTTCTTTTAGCTGACTTATTGGTAGTGGGGTTCTAATACCTGCCACTACGTCCTCTCCTTGAGCATCTATCATGTATTCACCATACATTTCATTTTCTCCGGTTGAAGGGTTTCTTGTAAATGCTACTCCTGAGCCAGACGTATCACCCATATTTCCATATACCATTTCTTGAACGTTAACAGCAGTTCCCCATTCCTGTGGTATATTATTTAATCTTCGATAAGTTACAGCTCTTTCATTGTTCCATGATTTAAAGACTGCCTCAATTGAAGATAGTAGTTGCACTTTAGGATCTTCAGGAAATTTCTCATTTGTTAACTCAAAGTATTTTTCTTTAAATAATCTTACAACATCTTTTAAATCTTCAACTGTTAGATCCTTATCTTCTTTTATATTTTTATCATGTTTTATTTCATTAAAGTATTCATCAAATGATACTTCTTTAAAGTTCATTACCACATCTGAATACATTTGAATAAATCTACGATATGAATCATAGGCAAATCTTTCATTATTTGTTAATTTCGCCATTTTATTACATACCTGATCATTCATTCCTAGATTTAAAATTGTATCCATCATTCCAGGCATACTTGCTCTTGAACCACTTCTTACTGATACTAAAAGTGGATTATCAGATTCACCAAATGTTTTTCCTGATTCTTTTTCTAAGTTTTCAACTGCTTGAAATACTTGATTTATTAATTCTTTTTCTAAGGTTTGTTTATTTGTATAGTAATCTAAGCAAGCCTCAGTTGATACTGTAAATCCTTGTGGGACTGGAAGTCCTAGCTTAGTCATCTCAGCTAAGTTAGCTCCCTTTCCTCCTAGAATTTCTCTCATGTCTTTGTTTCCTTCTTTAAAGGAATATACTTGTTTTGCCATTTCTTCTCCTCTATTTTATTATTTTAAATGTTTGAATTATTAATTCATCATTTTCTTCTTTATATGTAGCTTCTATTAAATTATCATTTATATTTATATATAAAATATCATTTTTAATTTTTTCTTTATTTATTTTATATTTAAATTCTTTAGGTAAATTTAATATGTATAAATTATTTTTTAAATACTCTTTTATATTATTTTCGTATAGTTCACTATTAAATAATTTATTACTATAATTATTTACCAGTTCAAATGTTATTTCATTATTTATATTATTTAAATATATGTATGTATAAATATACTTAAATTTATTTACTTCATTTTGAAGTAGATCAACTTCTTTTATATTATCTTCCATTAAGAGATTTATAACAGTTAAATTTATATTCGTATCCAGCTTAGAAGTTATACTGCTAGGCGCTTCTTTTAATGTAGTAGTTATCACCTTAGTACTTGTAGTTATTTCTTTTTCATCTAGCTTAATAAAATTCTGCGTTATATATATTATTAATATTAATAATATAATAAAAAAGATTACACTTAGTATTATTTTTAATAATTTTTCTTTTTCCATCATACCATCCAAATATAATTTTATCATAAATTAAGTTTTTTATTAAATTATAAGTGTCTTCTTTACATTATTTTTTAGCTCTAGGGTGGGAATTTAAGTATGCTCTTTTAACTTCTTCATTTGTTAAATGAGTATATATACTTGTTGTATTTAAACTAACGTGGCCTAAAAGTTCTTGAACAGTTTTAATACTTGCTCCTTCATCAAGCATAATAGTTGCAAAAGAGTGCCTAAATGTATGTGGGGTTATGTTTTTATTTATACTTGTTTTTTTAATTATGTTATTTATTATTAATCTTATTCCTCTATCAGTTAGCTCTGTTCCATTATTATTAATTAATAGTTTGTCACTTTGTTTGTTTTTAAGTAATATGTTCCTTGAATTATTTAAATAATTTAAGAGTGCTTCTTTTGAATAAGAACCAAAATAAACAATTCTTTCTTTACTTCCTTTTCCCATTACTTTTATTTCTTTACTCATTATATCTATATCATTTAAAGAGATATTAGAAAGTTCACTCACTCTTAATCCAGTAGCAAATAAAAGTTCTATAATAAGTCTGTTTCTTATGTTTAAAGGGGTATTTTCTTTTAATGTTTCAAGTATCATTTCAAATTCTTCGTATTTAAAATAATTAGGTAATCTTTTTTCTGTTTTTAAACTTTTTATATCATGAAAAGGATTTACTTTTATTTTTTTTTGTTTTACTAAATAATCATAAAAACTACGCATTGCGCTTAAGTTTCTATTTATTGAAGATACTTCATACTTACCATTTTTTAAGTATTCAATATATCCAGTTATATCTTTATATTTTATATTTAAATAATTTAATTTATTTTTCTTTATAAACTCACTAAATTTAAATAAATCATTATCATAATTTACCTCGGTATTACTGGAGTAATTCTTCTCTAAAGTTATGTAGTCTAAAAACTCATATATTATATCTTTCATATTAATATTATAGCATAAAAAAAGAAAACTATTGTTTTCATTTTTATTTATATTGGTAGCGGCGGAGAGATTTGAACTCCCGACCTATCGGGTATGAACCGAGTGCTCTAGCCAACTGAGCTACACCGCCATCTTAGCCTTTTGTAAGGCCAAAATAATTATAGCAAAATGTTTTTGTTTTATCAAGCATGTTATAGTGAATTAAACTCTCTTTGAGTTACATATACTATCTTCCCATCTTCAAATTCAAGTTTGACACTAAAACCTAGTGCTAGTTTATATTTGTTGTATATTGTTAGGATTGTTTGATTTACTATTTTATCTTCAAATATTTGATTAAAATCAAAGTTTGATAATTCAAGTATTTCTTTTTCAAAGTCATGATCTTCTTCGGATAATCCTTTTTCAAATTTAATTGTATATGTTTTATTCCACGCATCATCGATAGGATATATATTGCTAACTTCTTGATCATTTGCTTTTTCTTCTTTAAGTGAGTAATTTTCACTTACAATTAATCTAGCAGGCACTACTGTTTTATTATTATATTTATCTTTTACTTCTAATTTAACATCATACTCACCAGGAGTTGATACATATTTTTCATATTTTTCATCTGCGAAGTTAACTGAGCATATTATAGATAAATCAGTGCATGATTCGATAAAGTCTTCAAAGTCAAATTCTTCATCTACACCTATTTTTAAATCTTTTACTAAAACTACTGGTGGAGTTGTATCTTTTACAAGTATTTTCCCTTTAAATATTTCATCTTTTACTGTTATTGTATAACTATACTCTCCTGTACTGTTTACACTGCCCTCATCATCAACTGATACTTTTGATAAGTCTATTTTGTAGTCATATTCTTTTTTATTTTTTATATAATAATTTACATCTTGAGGTAGTGTATCTCCAAGTTCAATTATAACTGTTTTTAGTTTTACTTCTTCATGGTAAAAATAAAAGTAATAAACAGAACCAAGTGCTGCTAAAAATAAAAGTGCAAATAATACTCCTAAAAATCTTTTTACTGGGCTTGTTTCTTCAATATAAAAATCATTATCCATATTATATCCACCTTGCAAAGTATATATTTCTTGTATATCCATATTCATATGAATCAAAGCAATTTATTACCTCTTCAACTATATCTTTTAAGAGATTACCAGAGTTTTTAACTCTTATGTTTTGCATACTTCTTTGCATTTCTTTTCTAAAATAATAGTCTTCTATATATTTATTTATAACAAAGTCAATTTGTTTTATCATATCTATTTCTTTTTTATTATTTAAATCTATCTCAAATATAAAGTCTTTATATATCTCAATTAATTTCTCTGATATAAAGTCTCCTTC
Organism: uncultured Muribaculaceae bacterium; assembly: GCA_964529195.1. Taxonomy (GTDB): domain Bacteria; phylum Bacillota_I; class Bacilli_A; order RF39; family UBA660; genus DUUS01. The sequence goes on from CAZGWM010000009.1 coordinate 13,581, forward strand.
AAAATAATCAAAGTTAATTATTTTATGGAAATTTGGACAATGATTTATTATTTCTTTATTTTTTTTCATAAATTATCCTCCATATCTTTAAATAATTATAACACAGTGATATAAAAAAAACACTATAATACATAGTGTTTTAAAGGCTCTTTTATAAAAATTTTCTTTTATTTAGACTTTTTATCTTCTACCGGTCCTAGTCTGCTTACTTTAACATCTGTAAATTCCGCATTTGAAAATGCTAACATAGGATAAAATATAAATGGAAGTAAAGTTAATCCAAATGCATATCCTACTGGTTCTTTTTTGAATTTTAGTGCTAAGTTATAGTGAATTGCAAACATTCCAGCTAGTGTTGCTAGTTTACCAAAATTAGTTAATTCATTTAATATATTTGTAATTGTTAATCCTTGAGCTAGTAAGAAAAACCACCACTCAAGTCCAGTCATTTTAACTAATAGCCATGTATTATAAACTGGGATTAATCCTTCCCATCCTTTATAACCAGCTTTTACAAATACTTTCCATAATGATACATGGATAATTACAACTAGTGCTAGTGCTATTAATACATATAGTATTGCTAGTAAGATTGCCACGCTACCTAAATAGTTAAGTGTTCCGATAGCACTCATTGCTTCTAAATCTGCCATTGTCATTTTTACACCTCTTCTTAGTTAATTATATTATAGTATTGTTTTTTTTTCAAATAAAAAATTAACTTTCTTTTTCGTTAACTTTTATTACTTCTTTACCTTTATAATATCCACAATTTGTGCATGCTCTATGAGGCATGATTGGTTCGTTACATTTTGGACATTTTACTATACTAGGAGCTTCTTTTTTTAGATGAGTACGACGCATTCTTTTACTTGTCTTACTTGTTCTTCTTGCTGGTACTGCCATAATATCTCTCCTTTCAATTTCTGTATTTTATTTTAATTTATTAGTTTCCAACCATTTCCTTTTAATTTTGAAGTATCGATGTTTTCTTTTACTACTTTCATTGGAACCTCTAGTACAGTATTTTCCCACAAAACCTCTAATAATTCAAGATTAAACTGATTTTTAATATGAATTTTATCTATTATTTCATCAATTTGAGTTTCAAAAGGGTAATTAACCTCATCTAGTGTAATACTGCAAGGTAAAATAAACTCTCCTTTTATTGTAGCGTTTAAGACTATTTCATCTTCACTATTTATATATATTTCTCCATTTACTTTAATAGGGCTCATTTTTATTATATCTGTATTATCTAAATAATTATCAGGAAATGTTATCTCTTCATTTATATCTTTTTTATTTAAAGCATATAATTTTCTTATATCTATTTTCATTTTATTTTAACTTATTCATTTGATTCATAAGTTGCTTTACTTGTTTTTGGCTTGGTTTTCTTCCCATTCCACTCATTAATGTTTCGATCATTTTTTCATTAATTGGGGGATTTTTTTTCATATAACTTTTAGTTACTACTCTTGCTATTAAAAATCCAATTACTACTCCAATTACAAGTCCTATTAATATCAGTAATATATCTTGCCACATATTTATCTCTCCTTTTCTTTTATTATTTAACTAATATTTATAATTAAATATATAGTCAAGTATTTTAACCTCATCACCAACGCGTGCTCCTAGTTCTTCTAGTTTTTCATCTATTCCCATTTCGGTTATTTTTCTAGTAAATCTTAAAATGGCTTCGTCTTCTTCAAATCTTGTCATTAAGACTAAATCCTCTACTTCTTTTCCAGTTATTACAAATATATTTCCTTCTTTAGTAATTTTAAATTTCTCTTCTTCTTTTAATGTATATACTTTATGAGAAGTTTCTAAAATTTTAGTATCTTCATTTCTTATTTCTTTTACTAGTTCATTTAATCTTATTATTAAGTTATTAAATCCTTCGTTATTATATGAACTTATAGGAAATATTTCTTGGTCTTTATATTTTTTCTTAAAAGCTTTTAAATTTTCAGAAGCATTTTCTAAATCCATTTTACTAGCGATGATGATACTTTTTTTCTTAATTAAAGATTCATCGTACTCTTTTAATTCGTTTTTTATTAATTCATAGTCATTTACTGGATTATTAGATCCCATATCAACTACGTGGGCTATTATTTTAGTTCTTAAAGCATGTCTTAAAAACTTATGCCCAAGACCACTTCCAGTGTGAGCACCTTCAATTAATCCAGGGAGATCTGCCATTACAAACGAATCATCATATACTTTAACTACTCCAATGTTTGGTGATAAGGTAGTAAAGTGATAAGCAGCTATTTTTGGTGTTGCATTACTTATCATACTTAAGATAGTACTTTTTCCTACGCTAGGAAGCCCTACCAGGCCAACATCTGCGATCATTTTAAGTTCACATTTTATAGTTAATTTTTCTCCAGCTTGCCCAAGTTCACTTATTCTTGGTGCTTTATTAGCATTTGTTGCAAATGCTTTGTTTCCTCTTCCGCCTCTTCCACCTTTTGCTATTATAGCAGTCTGTAAATCATGAATTAAATCAGCAATTACTTCGCCAGTTTCTGCGTTAGTGACAGTGGTTCCCATTGGTACTTTTATTATGATATCATCAGCTGCTGCTCCGTTTTTATTTGAGCCCGATCCGTTTATTCCAGATTTCCCTTTTATTAGTTTCATCATTTTTAGATCGATTAATGTAAGTAGTGATCTATCTGCTTTAAATATAATGTTTGATCCTGTTCCGCCGTTTCCGCCATTAGGCCCACCTTTTTCAACAAATTTCTCTCGTCTAAAAGAGGTGCATCCATCTCCACCTTTACCAGCTTCTAATTTAATTGTTATTTCATCTACAAACATCTAATCACCTAAGCTAAAGTATTTTAGCATATCTATATATTTAATTCAAATATTGTTATTCCTAAATTAAATGGATCACCATATAATTTATTTACTCTTTTATCTTTACTAAATATCAATCTTATTTCTTTTTTTAATATTCCTTGTCCTTTACCATGGACAATAATTATTTTATTTATTTTTAATTTTATATTATCATCTATAAACTGACTGATTGGATATATTATATCTTCTTTTGAATAACCATGAAGATCGAGTTTAGGTATATCTTTATAAAATATATCCATTATAATACTTCAACCTTATTTACTTGTTTTATTCCAGCTTTATCAAGAACATCATTTAATTCAAGCATTGAATCTAAGCATCCAACTTTACTTTGTGATAAAGATGATGTTACTCCAGCTATTTTAACTGCATCATCTATTTTAAAGTTATTTACTATCCCATATACAAACCCGGCAAAGAACATATATCCTTCATGAGTTGTATCTTTTATTACTTCTGGTTTTAAAATAGGCATCATTTTAGCTTGATTATCACTTACATAAAGTGATCCATTATTTGTTCTTACTACATAAGAAGCTTTGTTTAAATCTTTAACTCGTTGCATAAATTCAACTAATGATTTATTTTTTTTAAAATCAAGCTCCATTTTAGTTAGTGCACTTGCAAATTTTTCACTTGCAACTACATAATTACACTTTTTACTTATATCATATATTTTATCACTTACTTCTTTTGCATATAATATTTTTATAGCGTTTGGATAGTTATTTATAGCTGCTATTGAGCCATGATAATCTGTTCCATCTAATACTATATAATCAGGAGTAAAATCATATTTATATTTTGTTAAATATAACTCTGGATTTTCAAATAATACTTCAGTTGATAAGCCAGCACTTTTATTTATTATTATATGATTAGTACTTGTTATGTTTTGATAATTTATTTCTAAAAAATTTGAGTTAACTTTAGCGTTATCTAACTGTTTTTTTATATTATCTCCATACTCATCACTTCCAACTACTCCAGCAAATGATGTATCTACGTTCCATTTTGAAAGTAACATAGATGTATAAATTCCGCAGCCACCTGCTTCGTTTAATACTTTATCTACTATAGTTTTAGTTCCTTCAACGATAAAATTATCAACTTCTGTTATAAAGTTATAAGTTGGTTTTCCAACAACTAGTAATTTCACACTATCACCCTTTTATTCTTTTATTGTTACTTTTATTATTTTTTGAATATTAATTAAAGTTTTATTATCAAGTTCAATAAAGTTAGTAGTTGTTTTAGTTACTACTCCTTTTATATTTTTATAATTATATCCAGCTTCATAAGTAATTGTTACTTTTTTATTAATTAAATTTTTAAGCATTTTACCATCTCCTAGATACTAATATTTTAACAAATATATCGCTTCAAGTAAATAGAGATATATTTTACTTTTTACTTGATTATGCTATTATTAATTAAGAAATGAGGTATTTATGTATAAACTTTTTATTAAAAGAGTTTTAGATTTTTTATTTTCAAGTTTTTTTATTATTATTACATTCCCATTAATGATTATTATAGGAATTATAACTTATACTCAATTAAAAAGACCTATTTTTTATGAATTTAAAAAAAGAGAAGGTAAAAATAAAGTTCCTTTTCAAATGTATAAGTTTAGAACTAAAACTATTGGTACTAGAGGAATGCCCATTCATATTAGATATACAAAAATATCAATGATAATTGATATTACAAGATTAAATGAATTACCTCAGTTATTTAATATATTAAAAGGAGATATGTCTTTTGTCGGACCAAGACCTCTTATTGTTGATGATGTTGTTTCTGATCATATTAAAATAAGTCCTAAAAGGTATTTAGTAAGACCAGGTTTAACAGGATTAGCTCAATCAATGGGTGGCCAAACTATTTCAATTGAAGATAAATTCAAGTATGATGAGATTTACTATGATAATATATCTTTTATATATGATCTTAAAATCTTTATTAGAACTTTTAAATGGCTTATTACCTATTTAATTAAATATATTAAAAATCCACTCATTTAGTGGATTTTTTTAATAAAAAAACCCCGTTTGGGGATTATTTATATATGGCGTCCTCGGAGCGATTCGAACGCCCGACCGTACGCTTAGAAGGCGTATGCTCTATCCTGCTGAGCTACGAGGACAATTTGGAAGCAAAATAAGTATACTAAACTTTTGCTTCTTATTCAAGTGTAATCTTCATTACTTTTTCATATTTTGGTATTAATCCTTCTTTTTTTAAACCAAAACTAGGTTTTATTTGAAATACACCAGGAAAAGGATTACCCTCTACAATAACTGGGCCATCTTTTGATATAGCTACATCCCAGCCAATATATCTTACATCATCTATTTCTTTTGATGCTTTTTTAACTAATTCACATGCTTCTTTATAAAGAGGAATTTCATATCCAACTATTTCTTTTTTACTTATAGGATGATAAGTGTGCTCTTTATCATCTTTATCAATAGCGGGAACAATTACTTTTCCATCTTCATTTAAAAATGTATACATTCCGCCTGATGCAAAATTATCAACAACAGATCCAGCCCCTATTTTAAATACTGAGTTTACAACATAAGACTTATCACCGTCGTAAAATGTAAATAATCTAAGTGTATTAACTGATTTTTCATATAGTTTATTTAAACTTTCATGCTGAATTATATATTCTTCTAAAAGAAGCTGATTGTTATCTATTAGTTTATCGTATAATTTCTTTATATTTGTTTTAGTTTTTATTTCTATTTTTTCAATTCCAAAACCACCATCACCTGATATTGGTTTTGCCATAAATACTTTATGTTTGTTTGTAAATTTAATAAATTCTTCATAATTACCATCTATCATAAGAAAATCTCTATTAATGTATGTTTTAAATTTTTCATTAAATCTTACTTTATCATTTAATAAATCAGATCCTTCTTTTTTATTGAATTTTTTTATTATTTGAAGATTTTTTAATCTAGTTAAATATGTTTTTCTCTCTTTTTTATTTAATAAATAAAAGTCAAACTCTTGATAATCATAATATCCTGCTCCATATTTAATACCAGAATAAATCATATCAATAAATATTACTAAGAAAGGTTTTTTTGCTTTCTTGCTTACTTTTTTAGTTATTTTAAACATATTTTTATAATCTATTTTTAATATATGTTTTATGATTGTCTTTATTTTATTCACTTTTGTTCTCCTTTAATCTAATTTAACACTTACTAATTTAGATATTCCAGATTCTTGCATTGTTACTCCATATAAATTATTTACATATTCCATTGTTCTTTTTTTATGAGTAATTATTATAAATTGAGTATTGGTGTTTAATTTTTTTAAGTATGATCCAAATATATCAACATTTGACTCATCTAATGCGGCCTCTACTTCATCTAGAAGGCAAAATGGAACTGTTCTTATATTTAATATTGAAAATAATAGCGCAATTGCAGTTAAGGTTGATTCCCCGCCTGATAATAGTTTAGTATTTTTAATATCTTTTCCAGGAGGCTCGGCCATGATTTCAAGTCCTGAGTTTAATATATCATCTGGCTCAGTTAGTTTTAATTTTCCTATTCCGCCTTTAAATAATGTTGTAAAGACATTACTAAATTCACTTGATAGTTCCTCAAATGTTTTATTTAATTTTTCTTCCATTGTTTCATCTAGTTCATCAATTGCTTTTAATATATCATTTATTGATTCATTTAAATCTTCTTTTTGGTTTGATAAAAATGTATATCTTTCATTTATTCTTTCAAATTCAGCAATCGAACCAGTATTTACATCGCCAAGTAGTTTTATATTTCTTTTTAATGAATTTACTTTTAATCTAATGTCTTTTTCATCTTCAAGTAAAGGATATTCTTTATATGCTCTTTCAAATGTTAAGCCATATTCTTCATTTAATCTTAGTAGTAAGTTATCTAATTTAGTATCTAATCTAGTTAAGTTTACTTCACAGTCTTTTTGCTCGTTTATCATTTTATTATACTCTGCGCTTGCTTTTTTATTATTTAACTCAAGATGACTTATTTCAATTTGAAGTTCATCTTTTGCATCTTTTAATTTATTTAAATTTATTTCAAGGTTATCTTTTTCAGATTTTACTTCATAAAACTTCTCTAAAAGATTATTTACTTCTTTATCAACTGTATTATTTAATATTCCTTCAGTTCCTTTTTGTTCATTTAAATTATTATTTAAATTTAAATATAATTCACTTAATACATTTTTAGTTCTTATTGTTTTTTCTCTTAAGAAGTTTATATTATTTACTCCTTCAAATACTTTATCTTCAAGTATTCTTAAATTATAATCTATATCATTTATTTCTTCTTCTTTTTGTTTGATTTGATTTATTTTTTCTTTTGATAAGATTAATAGTTTTTCAAGTTCAAATTTATCTGAGCTCATTCCTGGACTTTTTTGAAGGCTTCCTCCAGTTATGCTTCCCCCCGGTGAGATAACATCTCCACTTAGAGTTACAATTTTGTATCTATTATTTATTATTTTACTTATTTTAATTGCATTAGTTAAGTTATCTATAATTAATGTATTACCAAGCTGATTTGTGACAACTGATCTATATAGTGGATTAAATGAAACTAAATCAGAAGCTACACCGATAAATGAGTCTTCATCTTTTAGTAAAGATAATATATTAGGTTCAATTCCTTTTGGTTTTATTGTAGATAATGGAAAGAATGTTACTCTTCCTAAGTTTTTACTCTTTAAGTAGTTAACACCTAATCTAGCTGATGATTCATCTTCTACAACAATTACATTAGCTGTATAGCCAAGAGCAATATCAATTGATGTACTATATTTTTCTTCTGTTTCAATTAATTTACCTAAAGTATTATGAATTCCACTTAATCTTTCGTTTGTTAAAATACTTTTTACAGCAAACGGAAGTTTAGTATCATTTTCAATATTATTTTTTAATATTTCAATTTTATTTTTATTAATTAACTCTTCTTTATTTAAGTTAAGTAAACTTAAGTGAGTTACATCTCTTTTAACAGTTAAAGTTTTTAATTCTTCTTTTAATTTATCATTTATAGTAATTTTTTCATCTAATACTTTTTCATTATTTTTGATATCATTTTCGATTAATTTAATACTGTTTTTATATTCTAGTTCTCTTTCTTTTAAGTTTACTAAGTTAGTTTCTAGTTTTATATCTTCAGCATCATATTTCTTTCTTTCAATCATAACTTTCTTCTCAGATGATAAGTTACTCATATCTGTTGTTAGTTTATATAATTTTTCTTGATTCAAACTTATTTCTTCTTCTTTTTTTAGTAAATCTATTTTTAATTTATCTACTTTATTTGAATCTATATTAGCTGAGCTACTCATATTAATTATTTGATCATTTAAGACATCTAATCTTTCTTTATATGAATTACGCTCATTATTAATCTGATTTATATCATGAGATATAATTGATATTTCAGAGTACTCTAAATCTTTTTTATACTCTAAATACTCGGCTGCTACTTTAGCTTGCTCTTTTAATGGATCTAAGTTTACAGTTAACTCATCAATAATTAAATTTATTTTAATTAAGTTATCATTTGTTTTATCTAGTTTTCTTAATGTTTCTTCTTTTCTTTTTTTATACTTTAAAACTCCAGCAGCTTCTTCTAAAATAAATCTTTTTTCTTGTGGTTTACTATTTATAATATCTCCTATTTTACCTTGAGATATTATAGATAAAGAATTCACGCTTGATCCAGAATCTATAAATAAGTTAGTAATATCTTTTAATCGAGCACTTTCATTATTTATATAAAACTCATTTTCACCACTTGAGTAAACTACTCTTTTTATTTCTACTTCATTTAAATCAGTTTTTAAGTATTTATCTGAATTATCAAATGTTAAAGATACCCATGCTCTTGATAATGATTTTCTGGATTTTGAGCCACTAAAAATAACATCGGCCATTGATGATCCGGCTCTTATGTCTTTTACTGATTGCTCTCCTAAAACCCATCTAACAGCATCAACTATATTACTTTTACCTGATCCGTTTGGTCCGACTATTCCGGTTATACCATCTTTTATATCTATTGTGGTTTTATCAGCAAAGCTTTTAAATCCATGTATGTTTATTCTTAGTAGTTTCAATTTATTCACCTGCTTTTTTATTTATTGCATCTTTAGCAGCATTTTGTTCTGCTTCTTTTTTACTTCTTCCTCTGCCGGTTCCAAAGACGATATCATTTACTAAAACCTCAACATGATATGTTCTATCATGTGATGGTCCTTCTTCCTTTAATACATTGTATGTTATTTGATTTTTTTCTGTTTGAATTAATTCTTGAAAGTGAGATTTATAATCCATTAAAAATCTTATATTATTTTTAATGTAAGGAAGTGAAGCAGCAAGAACAAATTTTTCAGCATTTTTGTATCCGGCTTCTAAATATATAGTTGCTACTATGCTTTCAAATACATCAGCAATAATTGGAATGTTTTCTTGATCTTCAAGTCCATGACCTAATTTGATATGTTTTATTATACCTAAATCTTTAGCATAAGCATAAAGAGCAGCCTCACATACATAACTTGCCCTTATTTTAGACATTTCTCCTTCAGTATAATTTGTATTTTTAAAAAAGTAATCACTTAAAACAAGTCCTAAGACTGAGTCTCCTAGGAATTCAAGGCGCTCATAACTCTCTACATTATTTTCATTTGAATATGAAGAGTGTGTTAATGCTTTTTTTAATAAAGGACTGTTTTTATTTACTCCGTATTTAGTTAAATCCACTTAGTTTCACCATTATCATTATACAATAGGGCTTTAATTTATGCTAGTTTTTTATTTTCCTTTAAAAAGAAACTAAAATGTAGTAAAATTAATTAGGAGATAAAATGAAGAAATTTTTATTAAAATTAATTGATTTATATCAAAGTACTCCATTAAGAGTGCACTTTCGATGCAGATTTACTCCGACTTGTAGTCAGTATATGAAAGACGCAATCATTATGCACGGAGTTAAAAAAGGTTTATGGCTTGGAATTAAAAGAATATTTAGATGCAGGCCATTTGGAAAATATGGATATGATCCAGTCAAGGAGAAATTATGAAGAAAATAAAAGCACTTATTCTAACCGGAGTCATTTTAATTATTACAACTGGTTGTTTTAAAAAAGATGAATTTCAAAATATAAATATATATACAACGGTTCATCCAATTGAATATTTAACTAAAAGATTATATGGAACATACGCTGATATTAATAATGTATATCCAGATGGTATTGATATATCAAAATACACTATTACTAGTAAAAAGATAAATGAATTTAGTAAAGGACATTTATTTATATATAACGGTTTAGGATCAGAAAAACAAATTGCGGCTTCTTTAATAAATAGTAATAAAAAATTAAATATAATTGATGTATCTCAAGGCCTAGAAATTAAAAACGAAGAACTTGAATTATGGATAAGCCCTGCTAACTCACTTATGATAGCCCAAAACATTAAAAATGGTTTAAAAGATTATGTAACAAGTACTTCGATCTTAGAAGCAATTGATAATGCATATGAAGAATTAAAATTAGAAATTTCAGAATTAGATGCTGAACTAAAATTAATTGCAGAAAATTCAGTTAATAATACTGTCATAGTAGCAAACTCATCTTTTGATTTTTTAAAGAAATACGGATATAACATAATTAATATTAGCTATGAAGATTCCGAAGTATCCACAACAGCTTATAGTAAAGCAAAAAATGCATTTTTAAATAATGAAAATTCATACCTATTTGTATTTGATACAGTTGATACTGAAGATAGTAATATAAAAGAACTAGAAAAAGCTGG
>CAZGWM010000010.1:0-23544 GCA_964529195.1 uncultured Muribaculaceae bacterium
TCCTATTGGTGAAGAAGAAGACTCAAACCTAGGAGATTTTGTTCCAGATGATCGTACTAAAACTCCTGAAGAACAAGCAACAAATACTATCTTAAAAGAAGAAATAAAATCAGTCTTATCAACACTTCAACCTAGAGAACAACAAGTATTAGAATTAAGATTTGGTTTAATTGATGGAACTAGTTACACACTTGAAGAAGTGGGAAAAAGATTTAATCTAACAAGAGAAAGAATAAGACAAATTGAAGCAAAAGCTCTAAGAAAATTAAGACATCCTTCAAGAGCAAAAAAATTAAAAGACTTTATGGTGGATTAATGCTTACTAGACGGTTAAAATCAATTGCTGGTCTAATAGTAAAGGAAGATAATGTTATTGATATAGGATGTGATCATGCACTTCTTCCAATATATTTAATAAAAAATAATATAACAGAAAATGTAATCGCAAGTGATATAAATAGTAATGCTATTAAAAATGCTATTAAAAATATCAAAAAAAATAATCTAGAAGATAAAATAGAAATAAAAGTAGGTGATGGACTAGATACAGTTAATAGTAATACTAATACAGCTGTAATTTCAGGTCTTGGATCTGCTACCATAATAAAAATACTAACTCACGATAACTTAAAACAAATAGATAAACTAATAATCCAATCAAATAGTGATCAATATATACTAAGAAGCTTTTTAGTACTTAAAGGATATTATATTGACCATGAATCTTTTGTATATGAAAAAGGACACTATTATATTAATATTGTTTTCAAAAAAGGATATAAAAAATATAATATAAAAGAATTAATATATGGTCCTGTTTTAATGAAATCAAATAAAGAATACTACGAGCATTTATTAAAAAAGAAAACAGCTATAATAGAAAATATACCAAATTATAAAGTATTTCTTAAGCTTAAACATTACCGTGATAAAATTTATTTAAAAAGATTAATAAAAAAAATACCTCAAGTAAATTGAGGTATTTTTATAAGTTAACTAAGTAAAGTAGTAAACTTCCTACTAAAGAGCCAACCATAGCTAGTATAAGGACCCAAACAAATACTTTAGATCCCAAATTTTTAATTTTTTTGCGTTTCTTTTTTGCCATTTTCATTCACCTAATTAATAGTATACTAAATATATAGAAAAAATTAAAGACTCTTTTTAAAAGAAGTAAAACTATCTTTTTTAAATATAACTTGCTATAATACCAAATGTGATATATATGAAAAAAGTAGTAATTGGAATGAGTGGTGGAGTAGATTCTTCTGTAGCTGCATATTTACTTCAAAAAGAAGGATATGAAGTTATTGGTTTATTTATGAGAAACTGGGATTCAACTGTAAATAATGATACACTTGGAAATCCAAATTTAAATGATAACATCTGCCCACAAGAACAAGATTATAATGATGCACTTAAAGTTTGTGAAAAATTAAACATCAAACTTCATAGAGTAGATTTTGTTAAAGAATACTGGGATTATGTCTTTAAATACTTTCTAGAAGAACTAGAGAAAGGAAGAACACCTAATCCAGATTTAATGTGCAATAAATATATAAAATTCGATTTATTTAAAAAAGAAGCTTTAAAACTAGGTGCAGATTATATTGCTACTGGTCATTATGCCAAAATAAATGGTAATAAACTATGTAGAGCTCTTGATTTAAATAAAGATCAAACATACTTTCTAGCGCAAGTTAATCCAAATAACTTTAAAAATATAATATTTCCTCTAGGTGATGTAACTAAAGAAGAAGTTAGAAAAATAGCTGATGAGTTAAATTTAGTAACTGCTAATAAAAAAGATTCAACCGGAATATGTTTTATTGGTGAGAGAAATTTTCAAAAATTTATATCTAATTACTTAAAACCAAATCCAGGTAAAATAATTGATATAAAAACTAATAAAGAAATTGGCACTCACAGCGGACTTATGAATTACACTATTGGCCAAAGAAGAAATATAGGAATAAGTGGCTTTAAAGATAAACACTATGTTGTAGGTAAAAATGTTAAAGAAAATATCCTCTATGTAGCATTTGGAGATAATCCAGAATATTTATACTCAGATGCTTGCTTAATAGATAATATTAACTTCATAAGAGGAGTTAATCCGACTTTTTGCAGTGCTAAATTTAGATATAGATCTAAAGATGTAGATGTAATACTAAAATACCTAGAAGGCGGTAAAATACTAGTAAAATACCCATCTAAAGTAGCAGCAGTAACACCAGGGCAAGCATGCGTATTATATTTAGGTGAGGAATGTATTGGATCTGGAATTATAGATAAAATATATAAAGATGAAAAAGAATTAAATTACTTATAAAAAGACTTAAAGTCTTTTTTATTTTAAATTTTAAATATTAACTTATATACTTGACAATCAAGTGTTAAGTGAGATAAACTAAATATGTAAATAGAGTAGAGGAGAGATAAAATGAATAGTCTAAATAATTTATTACAAGAATTAGGAATATCAAAAGTTAAATTAGCAAAATATTTAGGAGTATCAAGACAAATGGTTTATAACTATTTGGATTTAGATAGTTTAAATAAATGGCCAAAAGATAAAAAAATAGCTTTATTTAAATTACTTGATATAGATGATGGTGATGATGATACTTTAGAAAATATAAAAGTTAATACTGAATATTTACTAGCAGTAACAGATAGATTAAACTCTGGCTTAAGAGATGATGATGAATATGAAAGATTAGATCTAAAAGGACTTAAAAAAGAAGAACAACAATTAGTAGGGGACCTTACTTTCTTAATAAAAGATAAACTAGTTGATAATGAAGGAAATCAGGAGAATTTCTATGCCCTACTTTATGCATATCATTTACTACAATCAATTGAAAATGTACCTGAAGTTAAATATATACTTGCTTATATGTCAAAAATAACAGGATTCACACCACCACTTGAGTTTAGATTTAATGAAGAAAAACAATACTTATTTGAAGGTATAATTCACTCTGCCTTTAATTTATTCAGCAGTGGGGCTACTACTACAAGTAGAGCTAAGGTAATGCAATTTCATAAACGCTTTGTAGAAGAAATTGAAAGAAAAACAGAAGAGAGACTATCACGTACTGAAGAATTAAACTACTTAAGAGTTCAAGCATTAAGAGAACTTGGTTACAGTGATATTAGTTTAGAAAACAGTGCTGAAGTAATTCAAAAGATAGCAGAGATAGAAACAAGAAGAGTTTAGTAAGAGGATTTACTATCTAAAATAACTAAATATCGGGCTTCCTATAATGTATATTATGTTAACTTATATATAAAACAAAAGAACTATCAATTAGTTCTTTTTAACTTCGAGGATGAGTATCTTTATACTCTTCTTTTAACTTCTCATTTGATATATGAGTATATACCTGAGTTGTAGATAAATTTTCATGTCCAAGCATCTCTTGTATAATTCTTAAATCTGCTCCATTTTGAAGTAAATGACTAGCGAACGTATGTCTTAATGTATGCGGAGAGATACTTTTAGTAATTCCTTTTACTAGGCACTCTTTTTTTATTGTTTTAAAAATAAATTGACGACTAATTTTAGTTCCTGATTTATTTAAAAAAACATAATTATTATTCTTTTTATTTAAATCTTTTCGGTAATTATTTAAATAAATAGATAAAGCATCTATAGCATAATCACCTAAGGGGACAATTCTTTCCTTTCTCCCCTTCCCCATTACTCTTACTATACATAAATCAAGATCTATATTTTGAAGTTCTAAATCAATTAACTCACTAACTCTAAGACCAGATGAGTAAAGAAGCTCTAAAATAGCTTTATCACGCGCATTATATGCATTTTTAACATCAATATCAAGAAGTAAAGATACTTCACTTAAATTAAGCACATCAGGCAGCGTTTTATCAATCTTCGGGCTTATTAAGTCAAGCGCCGGGTTTTCTATTATTATTTCTTCTCTTAATAAATAAGCATAAAAAGTCTTTAAAACACTAATTTTTCTTGATATAGTTTTAAAACTTAAATGTTTAAAAGATTTAATATATTTTTTTAAATCATCACTAGATAAAACACTTATATCTTTATATTTTGATCCAAGTAAATTAACTTCTCTTATATATGCATCAAGAGTATTTAAAGAATAATTACGTTCAACTGATAAATACTTTTTAAACTTATCTATATAAAAATTATTCATTTTATCACCCAATTAAATTATACTTTCAAATGGCTTAATTATCAAATATATTATATAATTAAAACAGGTGAATAAGATGAAATTACTAGCAGATAAAATGAGACCAACTAAATTAAAAGATGTTTTAGGACAAGAACATTTAATTGGTAAAGATAAAATATTAACTAATTTAATAAAAAACAAAAAATTATTTTCACTTATTTTATATGGTCCTCCTGGAACAGGTAAAACTTCTGTAGCTGAGGCTATAACAAAAGAGTTATCATTCCCTACTCGCTTTTTAAATGCCGTTATTAATAATAAAAGTGATTTTGATATTGTTATTGAAGAATCAAAGATGATTGATAATTTAGTTTTAGTAATAGATGAAATACACAGAATGAATAAAGATAAACAAGATATCCTTCTTCCATATATTGAATCTGGAAGAATAACTATAATCGGGCTTACTACTTCAAATCCATATCACGCTATTAATCCCGCTATAAGAAGTAGATGTCATATATTTAAAATAAACCCATTATCTAAAGAAGATATTATAAAAGGCTTAAAAAGATCATTTAAAGAACTGCCTAATATTAAAGCTTCTAAAGAAGTTTTAGAGACTATAAGCACTCTTGCATCTGGAGATTTAAGAAGTGCTTTAAACTTACTTGAAATGGCCTTTTATAGTACTAATGATAACATAGTTACGCTAGATATAATTAAAAGCATATCTTCTAAACCGGTTATACATATTGATAAAAATGATTCTAATTATTATGATGTAATTAGTGCTTTTCAAAAATCAATTAGAGGCTCTGATGTAAATGCTGCATTATACTACTTAGGTATATTACTTGAAGCTGAAGATTTAGATATCATAAACAGAAGACTTGCAGTTATTGCATATGAAGATATAGGACTAGCTAATCCTGGTATTGGACCTAAAGTAATGGCCGCTATTGATGCTACTTTAATGCTTGGGCTTCCAGAGGCAAGAATTCCTCTTTCAGTAATTGTTGTAGAGATGGCTTTATCACCTAAAAGTAACAGTGCCTACTTAGCTTTAGATAATGCCATTAGTACTTTAAAAAAAGGTAATACAGGTAATGTCCCATCACATATAAAAACAAATAGTCCTGATTATAAATATCCCCATAATTATAAAAATTACTGGGTAGATCAGCAGTATTTACCTAATGAAATAAAAAACATGAAATTTTATAGTCCTAAAAATAACAAATATGAATTATCACTTGATAAATTAAATAAGGAGATTAAAAAATGAAGATAACTGTTATGGGATCTGGATCATTTGGTCTAGCAGTAGCAAATCAGTTAATTAAAAATAATAATAAAGTCACAGTCTGGACTCATGATATAAAAAGTAAGGATGATAAATTTAATTACACAGATGATTATAAACTAGCAGCAAATGCTGATATTATATTTATAATGACAAGTGCTAAATATATTGGTGATATTGCTAAAAATTTAAAACCTTATGTAAATAAAAATACTCACTATTGTATCGGTAGTAAAGGAATTGAGCAAGGAACATGCAGGTTTACTCATGAAGTATTTAATCAGTATATAAAAACTAAAAACTTATCTATTATATCTGGCCCCTCATTTGCAGTAGATATGTCTAACAATGAACCAATTGGATTTACAATTGCTACTTTATCTAATGAATCAAGAAATATAATTAAAAATTCACTTAAAAGTAATACAATCAAACTAAGAGACTCATCTGATATAATTGGCATTCAAGTATGTGGATCGATTAAAAACGTGATTGCAGTTGCATCAGGCATCTTATCAGGTCTAGGATTTCATGAATCAACAAGAAGCTTTTTAATAGTTGAATCAATGCATGATATAAAAGAATTATTAAAAGCATTAGGCGGAGATAAAAAAACAATTCAATCATATGCAGGTATTGGAGATTTACTTCTAACATGCACTAGTGATAAAAGTAGAAACTACTCTTATGGTGTTTTAATAGGTAAAAAAGAATTTACTAAAGCTGATGATTATTTAAAAAATAATACAGTTGAAGGATATTATACTTTAAAATCAATTTACACTCTTTTAAGAAGAAAAAAAATCAATATGCCAGTTATTGATTTAATATATAAAATTATTATGAATAAAGAAGATCCTAATTTATTAGTTGAATTTCTTATAAATAAAAAGTAGATAAAATCTACTTTTTTGTTATATCATTTATAACATAGCTAGCACATAAAAGCCCTGCAATACCAGGTATATAACTATTAGTACCAAGTACTTTACCATTTAATACAGGAGTTTCACTACTACTTACTACATTAATCTTTTTATTTATCTTTAAATCCTTTACTTTCTTTCTTAATATTTTAGCTATTGGATCATTTGTAGTTTTAGATAATTCAGTAATAGAAAGAAGGGCTGGATTTGTTTTATTAGCAGTTCCCATACTTGATATTAGTTTATATTTATATTTAAGTGATTTTTCAATTAAAAGAACTTTAGTACTAATCATATCACAAGCATCTATTACATAATCATATTTGTTTTCTAAAATAACATCTATATTTTCTTCTTTTAATTTTTCATTAAATAAATTAATATTAACATCAGGGTTTATTTTTAAAGCTCTTTTTTTAGCTACTTCTACTTTAGATAAACCAATTGTTTCATTGTCACTTATAATTTGTCTATTTAAATTAGAAATTTCAATATTATCATAATCTATAATAGATATATTCATAATACCAGATCTAACTAAAGCCTCTAAAGCATACCCACCTACTCCGCCAATTCCAACTACTAAAACTTTAGCAGTTTGAAGCCTTGTGAATTTATCTCTTCCAATTAAACTTATTAATCTTTCAAACATATTTACCTCATTTATAAATGAATTATATCATTTTAAATAAAATAAAAAAAGGCATATGCCTTTAATAAACAAAAAGTACCTAGGGTGACTAAGGGATATAAACCTACCCTCAACAGGTGGGCACCACATAGTAGAAATTAGGATTCCGGCTAAGCCGGTCTTCAACACATTCTTCTAATTAGATTCCCGTTTATATCTTTATCTAGGTTTTATGTTAGTCATCTCCTAGGTACTATTAGTATAGCACTGATTTATGAAAAATAAAAGAAAGATGTAGTATCTTTACACCTTTCTTATTTAGCACCCATTCCACCATCAACACGGTTGATAGTTCCGGTAACATATTCACTTAAATCAGAAGCTAAAAATAATACTGTATTAGCAATTTCTTTATTACTTGCATATCTACCAAATGGAATTTGTTGATTTTGTAGTTCTTTCATAGCATCAGGGCTATCAGGTGATGCTTTTTTCTCAATATTTCTCATCATATTATTATCAACTGGACCTGGACATACAGCATTTACTCTAACTGAGTAAGGTGCTGATTCAAGTGCAGCTGATTTTGTAATACCAATTAAAGCATGTTTTGATGCAATGTATGGAGTTAATCCTGGGCTTCCCATTAATCCAGCAACAGATGCAGTATTAATTACACTTCCACCTCTTTGATTATACATAATTGGAAGAACATATTTTAATCCAAAGTATGCTCCTTTTACGTTAACATCTAAAACAAATTCTAAATTTTTTGCTTCAGTTTTAACAATTGGAGCAAATTCTCCTTCTACACCAGCATTATTTAAAAAGACATCTATTCTTCCAAATTTTTCAAGTGTTTTTCTTACATATTCTTTTACTTGCTCTTCATCTCTTACATCTGCTACAAGAAGTAAGCTGTTTTCATCAGTTAGTGTAAGTTCACTTCTTAGTTTATCTACACTCTCAGCTCTTGATCCAACTAAAGATACTTTAGCTCCTAAACGAAGAAATTCTCTAGCTGATTCAGCTCCAATTCCACCAGTAGCGCCTGTAATTAAGACTACTTTATTTTCAAAATTCATTTTTCATCCTCCGATTATAATTATACCAAAAAAAAATAGATATGAAAATATCTATTTTGAATAATGTTCTTCTTCGTGTGTTTTAGGTAGGTAAGTATTTTCTAATTTATCTATTTCTTCGGCATAAAATATAAATGCTTCTCGGTATTTTCCAAGTATTATTAAGTTTACTAAAGGAAGTAAAATTGATAAGTATATATTTATATATAGTATTTCTTTATTATCACTTTCATCTATTATACTTATTATTTGCCTAGATAAGTTATCAAAATGTTCTTGATCACTTATCGGAATAAAGTCATCTTTAAATTCATCCCATATTTCACATGCATTTAAAGCATCTAGAAATTTTACAAACTTTGTGGCTCTTTTAAATATATCTGACATTAAAAACCCTCCTATTTGAGGGTTATACTAACACTTTAGTTTATTTTTGTCAATTTCTTGGTTGCCACAGACTTAATATATCAGCATTACTTGAATGTGGTGCAGGATTTGCTGGGTCCATCTTTATAATTAAAGGAATTTTAAAAGCACTACCAAATGATACTAAAGTACCCGGTTGAAGTGAGTTTAGTTTTTCAATTATATCAACAGACACACTTGGAAGCATTTTCTCTACATATTCTAAATCTCTTGGATGAGTCATTTTATGAACTAAGAAATTACTCATCTGAGCAATTACAGACTCGCTTATATCACTTGGTCTTTGGCTTATTAAATTCATAATACATCCATATTTTCTTCCTTCTTTAGCTATTCTTCCAAATATATTATAGCCAATTAAAAATTCATCAATATCACCATTTACTACGTATCTATGTGCTTCTTCAATTATTAAGTGCATTGGAACTGATGCTCTGTTTTCTCTTCCTTTAGCAAATTCAAATATTAATCTTGATAATATTTTAACTATATTTTTAGCTAAAATATCATCTACATCTTCTAGATTTATATTAATTATTTGACTTCTTTTATTATTTTTAAGTATTAAAGAAGATAAATATCCTTCTAAAGAAAGGTGCTCATCTACTTCAAAAAACTTTTTAACATTAGTATTTATTAATGTATTTAGTCTTACCTTTAATATAACAGCTGAATCTTGCATTATATTATTACTTAAAAATCCTTCACCAATTAAAGTAAAGTTTAATGCTTTTTCTAAATCTTTTAAAGTGAAATAAGCATTTTTAGGTATATCCATTTTACTTTCTAAATCATTATTTAAATGTTTTGCAATATATTCATTAATTAGTACTGATTCACCAAATTCTCCCTTTGAATCAATATTAAAACACTCGGATAATCTTCTTGTATAACCAATTCCTTGAAGTTCAGCATTCATATTAAAAGCTGGTGTGTGAGTTGATGCTAGTATTTCAAATATATCATTTCTTTTACCACTTGAATTTTGATTACTAAATAAAACTGCTTGCATAGCATTTGCAATTAAGTGATTTTTTAATTTTTCTGTTTCAGAATCATCTTTACTAAATAATTTAGCTAAGCGCATCATTCTGTCTATGATTGTAAGTTGGGAGTGATTTTCAGCTGATAATAAAAGCGCTATATCATCATTTGATAATAAGTATACTGGAATTTTTAATAATGAATCATCTTCTTCAACTGGATTTGTCGTTACAAATTTATATTGATAGTTTGGATTTATTTGGTTTATTACTTTAAAAGCATTTTTATATTCTCCATATGCATCAAATATAAATAAATTAGCATTAAAGGCAAGAAAGTTTTTATTTAAAAAGACATTTTGAAAGATTCTAGAAAATGAATATGATTTACCAGATCCAGAGTTACCAAATATAGCCATATGGTTTGAAAACATATCATTTATATTTACAAATATATTTCTATTTAAATAAGTTGGACTTTTTCCTAAGTATAAACTTTCAAACTGGTTTTTACCCATTAGTATATCTAATTCTTCTTGATTGATTTGTCTTAAGTTTGAAGATAGAGATGGTTTTTTAATTGTTCCAGGAATAAATTTATCTAATAAAAATTCACCAAGTAGTTCTATTTTAACTTCATCTTGGTCTATATTTTTAATTTCACCTACTAACTTATTATTTTCACTTTCAAATACAATATGTAAGTTCATTAAGTTAGGAATAACTTTGCCTTCTTTGTTTATTTCAACTACAGCATTATTATCACTTATATATTTTATTTTTCCAAACATAAAACCAACCTCTTTACTATACTAATAATATCATATAAATATATATTATAAAAGATGGATTTTTATCCATCTTATCTTCTTTTTATATTTTCTTCAGTTAAAAATTTATTTTGAAGTTCAATAAATCTATCTTGAGAGCTAAGAATTGTTTCTCTTAAAAAACCTCTATTTTTAGTATACTCTCTTAGACCTTGATAATAGTATTGTTTATGTCTTTCATCTATTATAAATGGTGTTATATTATTTTTAAGGCATTCTTTAAACATTATTAATCTTCCTACTCTGCCATTGCCATCTTGAAATGGATGAATTGATTCAAATAAGTAATGAAAATGAACTATATCTTCCAGTGTTAAAAATCTTTTGTAATGATACCATCTAAGTAGCTGCCCTATTTTTTTGGCTACTTCATCTGGCGGAACTGTAATGCACCCACCTACTTCATTAGGAAGTGCTTTATACTCACCTACATTAAACCATTCTTTAGCTTCATCTGTTGTGCTTCTTTTAAGTATTTCATGGTATTTTTTAATTAATTCTTCGGTTAAGGGTTCATATACTGTATCTAGCATATAATCAAATAAATGAAAATGATTAACAGTTTCGATTAAATCATCTACATTTATTTTTCCTTCAAAAGATCCAGCTTCAAAGATGTATCTTGTTTGTTCTTTAGATAGCTGACTTCCTTCAATTCTATTACTATTATAGCTAAATAAAATCTGAATATTATGATATAGATTACCTTTTAATTTTGAGTCTTTTTGTTCTTTTAATATATTTACTAACTTTTTCATTTATCCCCCAATAATTTATTGATTTTTACTTCTATTTGTTCTTTGTTAAATGGTTTTGATATATATGATGCAAAGCCTAAAGCTTTATACTTTTCAGAAGCTCCTACAATAGCATCAGCAGTTACTGCTATAACAGGAGTATTAAAGCCTTCTATTTCTAGTAATTCTTTTAAAGCATCTTCACCATTTAATACTGGCATCATTATATCCATTAATATTAGATCATATTTATTACCATTTTTAATTAAGTTAACACTTTCTCTTCCGTTATAACATTCATCTATTATTTTAAAGTTAAGTGCTTCTAGACTTCTTTTAGCAACTTTAATATTTAATTTATTATCATCTACTATTAATACACTTTTATCACTAAAATCTTTTTTTAAATTATTTTGATTATAAGAAATATCTTCTGCTTGTTTTTCCATTTGACTTATTTTTTGTGGAAGCTGAACTATAAACATTGATCCTTTTCCATATTTAGATTCAACATTTATTCTCCCGCCCATTAGTTTAACTAATTCATGAGTAATAGCAAGACCAAGACCAGTTCCTTCAACTGTATCTGTATTATCTTCTTTAAATCTTTCAAATTTATTAAATAATTTATCTACGTTTTCTCTTTTTATTCCAATTCCAGTATCTATAACACTTATTATTAAAAGAGAGTTTCCATTTTCATTAATCGCACTTACATTAAAGGTTACTTCTCCTTCATTTGTATACTTAATAGCATTTGATATAAGATTATTTATTATGACTTTAATATGCCCTTTATCACCAATTAATTCATATGGAATATCTTCAGCTATATTAATTTTATAATCTATTTTCTTATCTTGAATTTTAACCTGCTGAATTCTTGCAATTGGCATTATTTCTTTAACAAAGTTATAAGGAGCACTTATAATTTCTATTTTATCACTTTCTATTTTAGATATATCCATTATGTTACCAACTATTTCAAGAAGTGTTTTAGATGCACTTACTATATCTTCTAAGTCTTCTTTAATAACATCATTATGTGGATACTTAGATAAGATATCTTCAGATAAACCAACAATTGCATTTAGTGGTGTTCTTATTTCATGACTCATACTTGATAAAAAATCTGACTTAGCTCTGTTTGCTTTTTCAGCACTTTCTTTAGATAAATTAAGCATACTTATCATTTTTATATCTGGGTTTTCAATTGTAAAAAACATGACTAAAAAAGTAAAACTAAAAAAGAATGTTTCAAATATAATATGTGGATATTTCACTCTTATTAATATACCTAGTCCATATAATAATATAAGCACTATTAAGGGTATATTTTTATTTCTTTTTTCTTTATTTTTAATAAATATTTTTATTGATATAATTATTATTATTAAAAAGTAAAATAATAAATAAAGCATAAATATATTATAAGCAAGACCTGAGGCATCTATAATATTATCAATATTAATTACTACAATGGGAGATATTAATAAACTTATTAATGCTCCTGCTAATACTGTAATAAGAAGTTTTCTTAACTTTTCTTTATTTTTTATATCTCCTATTTCAATATAATATATTGCTAAGTAGTAAGATAAAATTAAAACTATATATAAATATATTTTTTGAGTTAAGTTAATTAATAATAACCTGCCAAATACTTTAGCATATACATATACTAAAGCAGCAAATAAAGAAAATACTAAGTTATATATAATTAATTTAGAATATATTTTAGTCTCTTTAATATCAGCTCTTTTTTTACTAAAAAATTGCACTATTAAAAGTATACTAAGTAATATAGAAGCAAAAGTTAAAAGTAAACTTTCCATCAAACTTCACCTAATTTTATTTTATCATACTTTATTGGTAATATAAAAAAAAGATATTATTTTTTATAATATCTATTTTTTTTATGATAAACAAGACTTTTAGCAAACTCGATATTACTTAAGTTTCTTTTACCGCTTAGTTCACTTTCTTTAACTGGATTCCATACATTTTCTAAAACAGTTTTCATATCATCTTCTTCTTTGAATCTATTTCTTTCAATGTCAGATATAGTATACTGATAATCTCCTCTATCAGCTTTATCTATTATCATTTGAGCATAGTTTGAAATTTGATATTCACTTCTAATTCCAAGTGGCATATGCTCCCAAGTTGAAAAAGTTAAATCTATTAATGCTTGTTTTAAAACATTTGTTATATCTTTTGCACTATCATTTTCATAAACAATATTCTTACCAACTCTAATGTAGTAAGTATTATTATGATCATGAATTGATAGAGGTATAATATCAGCGCCAGTTAAAATAGATAATTTAGCTGCTCCTTCATAAAGTCCCATAACTGGATGATTTGGTAAAATATTTTCTGCTCCTTCAGGAAATATTAACATGTTATATCCTTTTGAAAGTACTTCACGAGATCTTTCAAAGCTAATTTTTTTATCTAATTTATTATCAGTATCAAGTGAAATAACTCCATTTAAATCTAAAAACAAACCATCAATAGTAAGTGGAACATTACCAGGATCACCAAGCATTAAATAAGCATGCTCTTTAATTCCTTCAAAAGCTGCTTCTATATCATTTCCCCCAATATGAGTTGCAGCAAATATTACAGGTTTATTTGTTTTAATTCTTTCATCAGATAAAATTACTACCCTTTGTTTTCTTTCAACTCTTCTTACAACTTTAGATACTGTAAGAAGTGGATAATGAATTATTTTTCTAATCTTCATTCCAGAAAGCATTATTTCATTTTCATATTCAAATTTTCTTTTTTCTCTAAAATAAGCACTTATCTCATCATAATTAAGAACTTTAAGTTCTTTTTTAGACATTAAATTAAAACCTTTATAATACCTTTTAGAAGCATTGTTAATCATCATCTGCGCGCTCCCCCTTCTTTAGGCACATATTATAATATATTTATAATATTAATTCAAATTAAAAACTTGATTTTAATCAAGTTTACTTTGCAAGATTTCTCTTACTAAATCTGGATTTGCATTTCCTTTTGTTTCTTTCATTACCTGACCGGTAAAAAACTGAAATAATTTTGTTTTTCCTTCTTTGTATTCTTTTACTTGAGTAGGATTATTTTTTAATATATTATCTATTATTTCATTTAATTTGGCCTTATCATCCATTTGTTTAATATTATATTTATTTATAATATTACTTGGAGAAGTTTTTTCTTTTAAAGATAAGTTAAATACTTCTTTTGCTTGTTTAGATGATATTAAACCATTGTTTAATATATCAAGTAATTCTTTTAAATATGCAGGAGTTAAGTATATATCATTTATACTTATTCCTTCTTCATTTAAATATCCCATTATTTGAGATGTTATCCAGTTTGATGCTTCTTTTGGATCTATATTTAATTTTAAACATTCTTCAAAGTAATCACTTATACTTTTTTCTCGCACAAGTACGCCTGCATCATAAGCATTTAAATTATATTTATTTATATATTTATGTTTTCTTTCAAGGGGTAATTCAGGCATTTGTTTTATAACATCTTCAATAAAGTCTTTTGATAAATATATTTTAGGTATATTACCATCAACATGGTATAAATAATCAACAGCATCATTTTTTTCTCTCATGCTAATTGTTATTTCTTTTTCTTCATCCCATCTTCTTGTTTCTTTAATTATTTCATTTCTTTTTCCATTATTAATTAAATCAAGTTGTCTATTTATCTCATATGTTATAGCAGCATGCGCGGCTGAAAATGAATTTACATTTTTAATTTCAACTTTAGTTCCTAAATTATCACCATCCATAATAGATATGTTTAAATCACATCTTATTTGGCCTTTTTTTGTATCAGCATCACTAGCGCCTGTATATAAATATATGTTTCTTACATGCTCTAAAAACGCTACTGCTTCATCTGCTGATTTAAGTGATGGCTCAGTGACTATTTCAAGAAGAGGAGATCCAGATCTGTTATAGTCAATTAAAGTATAGTCTTTATAATGATCAAGTGAGGCAGTATCTTCTTCTAGGTGAATATCATGAATATAAGTTCTTATCACCTCATTATTTACCTCAATATCTAAATATCCACCTAAACCAATTGGTTTAGTATTTTGAGTTATTTGATATCCTTTAGCTAAGTCTGGATAAAAGTAATTTTTGCGATCAAATAATAAATAATCAGCTATTTCACAGTTTAATGCTTTAGCCATCATAATTGACTTTCTTACTGCTTCTTTATTTAGTGTTGGAAGCGTTCCAGGGTGTGATACATCACCTGGCGTGATTAAGTTATTTGGTATATTTGAATATTCATTTAATGATTTAGTAAATACTTTAGTTTTAGAATTTAAAACTGTATGCATCTCAAGACCGATTGTAGGTTTCATTATTTCACCTCACTATTAATTAATATATTTATAAGTTTATTATCTTCTTTTATATTACCCATTAATATACTTCCATCATGCAAATATATAAAAGGATAACCACCTAAATAAGCTATATTTTCATTTGGAATAATAAGAGCATCATTTGTTTTAAATAATTCATTTATTTCCGAGATAATTACTCTTCTTAATCTAAGTGCTTTTAAGTAATATTTATCGATATTTTCCTCACTTAAAAGGTATGCTCCTTTTATAATTGACTTTTTTATTTCACTTGATAAATTATTTGTTCGGTAATTTATAACCTGCTCATCTACTGCACTTCCCTCTCCATTAGTTGATGTTAAGATCCCAGTTAAGTTTGATGTATTAGTGCATATTTCACATAGTTTTATTAATTCGTAAGTTGAAGTTACATCTTTATTATAATTACCTATTTTATATTCTTTATCTTCTTTTTTTAAATCTTCTATATTAATAGTTGTCATATCAAATGAGTCAATTCCTTTTATATCATTTATAAAAGGAATTAACTTTGCTATATCATCAAGTAAAATAACTGGTGATAATAACGTTGTTGTAAAAGTTATTACTCCATATCTAGATAATAATCCATATGTTGGTTTATATTTAATTTTATCTTTATATTTAGTGTTTTCATCTATAGTTAAATAATAATCATAGTTAGTAAAATTATTACCTACTTCATAGTTTTTTTCTTTTAATCTACTTACAATAGTAGCATCATATACTGAAGTATAATTATTTATTATTTTTACTTTTTTATCTTTTAGTGAGTAATGCTCACTTACTAATACTTTCATTATGATACCACCTTAGGAACTTTTACTTCTTTACCTTCTTTTAATGGAGCATATTTTAACACATCATCCATTTTAAGAAAATCAGAGTCCTCTCTTAAAGAAGCTTCTTTATTTTCATAAGGAAAATAAAGAGGCTCTACCCTTTCATCTTTTAAATTATCTAGTTTTTTTGTTAATGTGTTTAATTCACTTATTACTTCATTTAATTCTTCTTTTGTTAGTTTTAACATAAATTTATTTTCTAAGTTTTTTAATTTTTCTTCCATTATTCCTCCAGTTTTAAGCCAAGTTCTTTTAACTGATCAAGTGTTACTTTAGATGGCGCGCTGCTCATTAAATCACTTGCTGCCTGAGTTTTAGGAAAAGCAATTACATCTTTTATATTATCGGTTTTAGTTAAAAGCATTACGATGCGGTCAAGTCCAAAAGCTAAGCCTCCATGTGGTGGCGTTCCATATTTTAAAGCATCAAGTAAGAATCCAAATTTTAAATCAGCTTCTTCACTGCTTATTCCTAGTTCTTTAAATACTTCTTTTTGAATTTCCTCTTTATGAATACGAATTGATCCTCCACCTATTTCATATCCATTTAAAACAAAGTCATATGCTTTTGATAAGCAGTTTTCTTTATCTTTAAGTTTATAGATTGACTCTGGCATAGTAAATGGATGATGAGTTGATACATATCTGTTTTCTTCTTTTTTATATTCAAACATTGGAAAATCATACACTACTAAGAAGTTATATTTATCTTCATCTATTAAATTTAAATCTAAAGCCAGCTTTAATCTTAGTGCTCCTAAAGCAGCATTTACTTCTTTATCTCCAGATATTACAAATAATATATCATTATATTCTAAGTTTAATTTATCTTTTAAAGTATTTATTACTTTATCACCCAGGATTTTAAGTGATCCAGTTATTTCTTTATTATATTTTAAGTATGCTAAGTTTTTAGCACCGTATTTTTTAACATGATCAAAGAGTTTATCTATTTCTTTTCTTGATAAGTCATTATTTTTAAGAACAATTCCTTTCGTATATTTATTTTCAAATAAATTTAGATTTAAATCTTTTACTTCATTTGTTATATCTTGAATTAACATATCAAATCTTGTATCTGGTTTATCTGTTCCATATTTTTCAGTTGCTTCTTTATATGTCATTTTAGGAAATTTATAACCTACTTCATATCCAAGTGTTTCTTTAAAGACATATTTAAGTAAATCCTCAGCCATATTAATAACATCACCTTCATTTACAAAGCTCATTTCAATATCAACTTGAGTAAATTCAGGCTGGCGGTCACTTCTTAAATCTTCATCTCTAAAGCATTTTGCTATTTGGTAATATTTTTCAAATCCAGATACCATTAGTAACTGTTTAAATAGTTGTGGACTTTGTGGTAGTGCATAAAATGATCCCTTTGTTATTCTAGAAGGTACAAGGTAGTCTCTAGCTCCTTCTGGAGTACTTTTACATAAGATTGGTGTCTCTATATCAATAAACTCATTTGCATCTAAATAGTCCCTAAAAGCTTTAGTTATTTTACTTCTTTTAATTATTATTTCCTTTAAGCTTTTTCTTCTTAAATGAAGGTATCTATATTTAAGAAGCATTTCTTCTTTTACTTCTGTTTCTTCAAATATATTAAATGGAAGGTTATCACTTTCATTTAATATTTCAATTTCACTAGCAATAAGTTCAATCTCACCTGTTTTTAAATTGGGATTAGCTTCATTTCTTTTACTTATTGTTCCTTTTACTCTTATGCAGTATTCATTTTTTATTAATGCATCATCATTTATAACAACCTGAATAATTCCAGTTTTATCTCTTAAGTCTACAAATGATGTTTTTCCCATGTTTCTTACCTTATTTACCCATCCGAATAATTCTACTTCTTCGTTTAAGTTTTTTAAAGTAAATTCTCCATTATTATATTTTTTCATTATAAACAGCTCCCTGGTGTTCTTGGAAATGGAATAACATCTCTTATGTTATCAACTCCCGTTACATATATTACTAATCTTTCAAAACCTAAACCAAATCCGCTATGAGGTACTGTTCCATATTTTCTTAAGTTTAAGTACCACTCCATGCCTTCAGTAGGAACTTTCATCTCTTTCATTCTAGTAATTAATTTATCATAATCTTCTTCTCTTTGTGATCCGCCCATTAACTCACCTGCTAGTGGAACCTGAAGATCAACTGCTGCTACTGTTTTTTTATCTTCGTTTTCTTTCATATAAAAGGCTTTTATTTCTTTTGGCCAGTTTTTTATAAAAACTGGTACTTTATAATAATCAGTTAAATATCTTTCATGTTCTCTAGATATATCTCCGCCAAATTCTGGTTTAAAATCAAAGTCTATTTTAGATTCTTTAAGTAAATTTATTACATCTAAATAATCCATTCTTATAAAGTCATTATCAACTACATTAGATAGTTTTTCTAAAAGACCTTTTTCAACAAATTCATCAAAAAATTTCATTTCATCAGGGCATTTATCAAGTACTGATTTTATTACATATTTAAGCATATCTTCCATAACATCCATAATGCCATTTAAATCACAAAAAGCAACTTCTGGCTCGATCATCCAAAACTCAGCAGCATGAGTTTTAGTATGTGAGTTTTCAGCTCTAAATGTTGGCCCGAATGTATATATTTTTTTAAAAGCATGAGCAAATGCTTCTCCTTCAAGCTGACCTGTTACAGTTAGTCCTACTTTTTTATGAAAGAAGTCATCTTTATAATCATATTTTCCTTCTTTAGCAATTTTATCTAAGTTTAATGTTGTTACATTAAACATCTCACCCGCTCCCTCACCATCATTATCTGTAATAATTGGTGAGTGAACATTTAAATATCCTCTTGTTTGAAAATACTCATGAACTGCAAAAGATAAAACACTTCTTACTCTAAAAACAGCATTATAAAGATTTGTTCTAGGTCTTAAGTATGCTACTTCTCTTAAGTATTCTCTTGTATGTCTCTTTGGCTGAATTGGAAATTTATCATCAGCAAGTCCAATTACTTTTATTTCATCACTTTTTATTTCAAAGTCTTGTTTTCCTTCTGATTTAATTACTGTTCCAGTAACTTCAATTGATGATCCAACTAGTATTTTATTTATTTCATTAAAGTTCTTATCTTCATTTGTATATACTACTTGAACTGATTTAAATCCGGTCCCATCATTTAAGTCTATAAATCCAAAAGTAGCCTGTCTTCTATGGTTTTTAACCCATCCTTTTACTTTTACTTTTTCATTAATATAACTTTTTTCATATAGTTTTTTTATATCCATTTTCTAAATCCTCCCGCTTAAGTAATCTACTAAGTCATTTATTTTTATTTTATCTTCTTCTTTAGTTAAATTATCTTTTATTGTTATTTTATTTTCTTTTAAGTCTTTATCATTTAAGATAACTAAATAATTAGGTTTTAATCTATCTACAGTTTTAAACTGTCCTTTTAGATTTTTATCTAAATAATCAAGCTCAGTTATAAAGTCATTTAATCTTAGCTCATCTGCTATGTACATAGCAGTTTCCCTTTCGGTATTTGATACAGCCATTATAAAGACATCTATATTTTCTTTTATATTAAAATTAACATTTGAATTATCCATTGCCAGAAGTGTTCGGTCGTATCCGATTGCAAATCCAACTGCTGGAATGCTTGGTCCACCAAGTGTTTCAACTAAGTTATTATATCTTCCGCCTCCAGCAAGAGCTATATCTCCTAAATTAGGAACATCTGCTTTTACTTCAAAGACTAGGTGATCATAGTAATCTAATCCTCTAACTAAGTATGGATCTTCCTTATAATTTATATCTAACATATCTAAATGTTCTTTTATTTCATTGTATTTATTTTTTGATTCTTCATTTAAGTAATCTATTATTTTAGGTATATTTTTAAATACTTCTTTTTCAGTATCTACTTTGCAATCAAGCATTCTTAAGGGATTATTTTCATATCTATTTCTGCAGTCTTCACATAAATCATTTAAGCTATCTTTAAAATGGTTTTTTAAGGCTTTTTTATATTCTTCTCTACTTTTAGTATCACCAATTGAGTTTATATATATAGTTACATTATCAAGACCAAGTAGCTGATAAGTATTATAAGCTAAGCTTATAACATCTATATCACTAAGTGGTGAATTAGATCCAATAAATTCAACTCCAAATTGAGTAAATTCTCTATATCTTCCGGCCTGAGGTCTTTCATATCTATACATTTTTGAGTTGTAATATACTTTAACTGGTTCGGTCATATTTCCGTATAATTTATTTTCATTAAACCAGCGGACAATTCCTGCTGTTCCCTCTGGTCTTAAAGTAAGGCTTCTATCTCCTCTATCATTAAATGTGTATGTTTCTTTTGATACAACATCAGTCTCCTCACCCATTCCTCTATGAAAAAGTTCACTTGCTTCAAAGACAGGTGTTTCAATATAACTATAATTATATTTTTCACATACCGTTTTGATTACTTCATTTACATATAATCTTTTTTTAGCTTCTAAGCCATAAATATCCATTGTTCCTTTTTGTTTAACTATCATAATATCCTCCTATAAAAACAAAAAAACACTAAACATGTAAGGACGAAATTATACTTCCGCGGTGCCACCTTACTTCACTAGTGTACTCTCTATAATGCTTAACGGGCATTTATCGTTTACTCTTATAAAAGATTGTCACATTTTATTTATTATATAAGCCTTCACACCAAATAGACTCTCTCTTTAATATAATTTAATAAATGCATTTCTTTTAAGTAAATTACAATCTAATTTTACTAAATAATATAGTTAATGTCAATTAATATACATATTTAAAAAAGTTATAATTTTATTTATAACTTTTATCTATAAATCTTAATGTTTTAGATTTTTCATGTTTATATTCATCATCTGTAATTGGAAAACCATACTTTAATCTCTCTTCTAAATTATAGTTTAAAAATACTTCAGTTGATCCTTTTTTATACCAGTCAAAATACTCAAGTAAGTTTGCCCCAGAAGTGTTACTAAAAAAGTTAACTATAGGGCTGTTTAATACTTTATTAACATAATGATATCCATTTAGTTCATATATTAGTTTTTCCATTCTTAAAATATAATCTAAATCATTAGATTTTATTTCAGATCTTATAAACATATCAATTAAATCTTTTGATGATTTAATTGATGCTAATCTTGTTTCTGGTTTTATTTTAGATAATCTACTATTATGATTTACCCCAGTTAATAAAGATAATCTTATAATAAACGAATCTAAAGAGTTACTTGTAAAACTATTTTTCATTTGGTTAGCAAATTCAATTTCATCTAGTATTATTTTAAGTGTATTTAGATTTTGATAAAGCTTCATCTCTAAGTCACTTTTTAATAGTTCATTTTTAGATAAAGTAGAAATTAAACTATCAATTGCAGTCATATTAAAATAAATACTCTTTTTATTTAGATCATAGCTAGCTAATACACTTGATAACTTATAAAATCCATCTATTTCATAAATATATGAATATAAATTATTAGCTTCAAGTAATATATATGCTATTTCAATTATTTCATTTTTTGAAAGATTTTTACCACTTAAAGAAATCTTATATATTTTATTAAATATTGAGTCAATTAATTCATCATTTAAATTAGAAGTTAATACATTAGGTGATGTGAATCTGGGTAATTTATTTAAAGTAACGCCTTCAATATAATTAGCATATGCTTGGTAATCAAAACCAAAATCAGCTAAAGTTTTTTTCTTAATCATAGTTAGTCTCCTTTCTTTATTATATTTATTTAAAAAAATAAGTCAATAAAAGCATAAAAAAAGAAGTGAAAATCACTTCTTTATGGTAATAAGCAAGTAACATTAATTGTATATACTTGTCCAGCATCTGATTTACCAGTAAATAAATGTGGACCCGTTGCAGCTTCATTAGTACACTCTATATCATATACTGTAGATGAAATTCTAATTGATTTAACATAAATGTTAGACGATATAAAATTAAAATACCCAACTCTGCTAGCTAAAGCAGTTATTTTTTTTGTTTCACCTAAGGGTACATTTATACTTGTTACCCGATTATTTCCATTTGGATGATGAGTAATTGCAAACATTCCTTCTATAACAATATTTCTTGTTACTTCTAAAATTTCACCATCATATTTTTCTACTCTAGCTACTAAAGTTAGAGTTCTTTTAGATGTTATTCCATCATTTGTAGATTTAACTTTGCATGGTGTTCCTTTGCAGCTTACTAGCTCATATCCGCCATTTCCTGTTGCTACCCAAGTTATACTTTTAATCAATATAAAAAACCATTATGATTCATAATGGTTTATATCTCTTAATACACCGTGAACTACAAGTTTATTTAAATCTCCTGAGCATGTAGATAGCGTTAGTATTTTATCTTCTTTTAATACTTCCTTTTTAAAGTCATAAATACTTCTTTTTGTTACTAAGTTAACTAAGTCTATAAAGTTATCATTAGTTACAAATGATACTTCAATATAATCATTAGTAGTCTCTATTCTATATACACTAAAGACTTCATAAGTATATATATAATTATCAGTGTATATTTTTATATCTTGATTTTCTTTATTATTTAAATAATCTTCTTTTAATAAATTTTTAAGAGTTCCAAACATAGTATTATCTCTCATATTGTGACCATATATAATAGTATTTTTATCTTTATTAAAATTATTTCGATAATCTAAAAATATCCAGCCGTTTTTATTTTTTGATTTATCAAGAGAATGATCTAAGTAATATTTATTATCATTTGTTTGAACAAATGGATAATTAATATTAGTTCCATTTACAAAAAGCCATCCTTTTATTTCTTCATTTATTTCGGGATTTATAATATTACTTGTAATGTTATTTGTTATATTATCTATCACTTCTTTAGTTCTTTTATAATCTCTTAGAGATATAAGTATATTACTTATGCTTATTACTAAAAGAATAGTTAATATTATAATAACTACTTTTTTATTTAATATAATTTTTTTTAATTTTATTAATATTTCTTTCATGAGCTTATTTTAACAAAATAAAAAAAAGAAGTAAAATATTTACTCCTTAATTAATTTTTTATTTGTTATTAAAATAAGTGATGCTGTAAATAATGATATATACATCATTACATTATCATTTGTTTTAGGCACCTTTTCTTTTACTACTGCTTTAGTAACAGTAAAA